>NZ_JBGBPR010000002.1:349140-544797 GCF_041106275.1 Neobacillus sp. BF23-41 | reverse complement strand
GAACACGGAAGTTAAGCTTCTCAGCGCCGATGGTAGTTGGGACACGCGTCCCTGTGAGAGTAGGACGTTGCCAGGCAAATCTAAGACAACCAGTAATGGTTGTCTTTTTGTTATGTGGAGAAAATAATTTGTTTTTAGGTGATTAGGAATTTATGGTGCTGTAAACTAGGTAGTAAGTGATAAGTGTCCGATCTTAAGGCTCACAGCGCCCGCACACAAAGAAAAAAGGACTGAACGGTCACTCTGAGGAGTTCACAGTGCCCGTACACGAAGAAAAAAGGGGCGAACGGTCACTCTGAGGAGCTCACAGTGCCCGCACACAAAGAAAAAAAACCGAACGGTCACTCTGAGGAGCTCACAGTGCCCGCACACGAAGCAAAAAGGACCGAACGGTCACTCTGAGGAGTTCACAGTGCCCGTGCACGAAGCAAAAAGGACTGAACGGTCACTCTGAGGGTTTCGAAGGACAAAATCTCACAAGTGAGCAGGAAAAAAGTCTATCGTAAAAATATTTTTTCCATCAAATGTTTGTAACATCAAACATTGCAAACACTAAGTATGATTGGAAGACAAGTGGGTGATATGATGGATTGGATGGAATTGCTGCATCACTATAAACTGATAAGTATTCTAATAGCTGCTGTTATTGCAAGGGCCATTGTTTTAATCATAAATAAAACGGTTCATAATTTTTTTCTAAAAACCCATTTCATTGAGGAACGAAAAGAGCAAACGATTGAAAGCATGATCCGCTCTTTAACAAAATACACAGTTACGATTAGTTTCATTTTTTTTGCGATATCCCAATATGTAAGTAATTTTGGAAGAATTCTTGCTGGGGCAGGGGTTGTCGGGGTAATCGTTGGGTTTGGGGCGCAGAGCTTAATCAAAGATATTCTCTCAGGTATTTTCTTAATTTATGAAAAGCAGCTGCATAAAGGCGATTTTATCACAATAAATAATACCTTTAATGGAACGGTTGTGGATATAGGATTAAGGTTCTTAAAGATTAGAGAATGGAGTGGAAAGGTTTTAACGATAAGCAATGGAGAAGTAAAACAGATTCACAACTTTAATATCGATCAAATGAGGGTGATTGAAAGAGTAGTGGTAAGCTATCGAGAAAATCCTGAAAGGGTATTTGAAATTCTTGAGATTGCCTGTGAAAAAATGAATGAAGTACACAAACCATGTTTAAAGTTAGACCACTCCAATTGTGCGATAGAGCCGTTCAAAGTATATGGGATGACTACAATCAATTCGGGTTATCGAGGGATAGAATACACGGTAACGGGTCTTGTGGATGATGCCTACTACTGGGATGCGGCAAAAGGAGCAAGAAGGATTATTGCTCAAACCCTGTTTGATTACGAAATAAAATTGGCAGAAGATACTATGTTATTAAGAGAGGTAGAAAATGCCTTACTTAGAGAGAGACATTAAAGGTGGAAAGAGAGGTAATTAGTGTCAATGGGTAAAAAGAAAATGCAATTTGAGGTACAGGAAAATGAAAGTATTGAGGACTGCTTGAATAGAATGAAAAAGTTGGGATATACGCCCGTACGCCGAACGGAAAAGCCAATTTTTCAAGAAATCAAAAAAGGCAGCGAAACTATTTATGAACCTGTAGCACGCCAAATCATCTTTGAAGGCATATTAACAGAGTAAAACACGAACATTATAGTTCGATTTCAAAATAACGTTCGATTTATGTGTTGACACCTTCCTGAGTTGATTGTAATATATAGGAGTGAATTAAACAATTTATCTTTACCCTCGTATATCCATGGGGATATGGCCCATAAGTTTCTACCCAATAACCGTAAATTATTGGACTATGAGGGAAAGTCAATATGTTCGGTAGATTAAGGGCTGGCCCCTTTCTATTGTTATGCCCGAACAAATGGCTTTCTCTTTCATGAGAAGCTATTTGTTCGGGCTTTTTATTTAGGTAAAAAAGGAGGATTAGCGATGTCCATTCTTGTTGGAGTTATCATGGGGAGTAAATCGGATTGGGAATCAATGAAATATACTTGTGAGGTTCTCGACCAGTTAGAAATTGCTTATGAAAAAAAAGTGGTATCAGCCCATCGGACACCTGATTTGATGTTTACATATGCAAAGGAAGCCAGAGATAGAGGTTTAAAGGTGATTATTGCCGGAGCCGGCGGTGCGGCCCACCTTCCCGGAATGGTAGCTTCACAAACCATCTTGCCGGTCATCGGTGTTCCCGTACAAACACAGGCATTAAAGGGATTGGATTCTTTGTTGTCTATCGTCCAAATGCCGGGTGGTGTACCTGTAGCAACAGTCGCGATTGGCAAAGCGGGTGCAGTAAATGCAGGTTTACTAGCTGCACAAATTTTAGCAACGGGAGACGCTGAATTAGCTGGAAAATTAGAAGCAAGAAGAGAAGCAACTAAACAAGAGGTACTGGAAAGTAGTGATCAACTTGTCTAACAAAACGATTTTACCAGGAGCAACGATAGGAATTATCGGCGGCGGCCAACTTGGTCGTATGATGGCGCTAGCGGCAAAGGCTCAAGGCTTTCGAATTGCGGTATTAGAACCGACGGAAGATTCTCCGTGCGGACAAGTCGCAGATATTGAAGTCATTGGGGCTTATGATGATCGCAAAGCCATCGGTAAATTAGCAGAAGTTAGTGATGTCATCACATATGAATTTGAAAACATTGATGCGGATACATTAGACTGGTTATGTGATCAAGCTTATGTGCCGCAAGGGCCGCGGCTGTTAACGGTCACGCAGGACAGGATTAAGGAGAAAGCAGCCATCCAACAAGCTGGGGTAGATGTTGCACCATATGAAGTAGTTAACAGCATGGAGGATTTATTTTTAAAAATTAACACCATCGGTTACCCGGCTGTCCTGAAAACGGCAAGAGGCGGTTATGACGGAAAAGGCCAGCTGGTGATTAGGGAACCTCAGGATTTATCGAAGGGGGACCCCCTTCTAAAACATGGTGCCTGTGTAGTTGAAAAATGGATTCCCTTCGAAAAAGAGATATCGGTGATTGTGACACGAAAGCTTGATGGTGAAACGACATTTTTTCCAGTCGCTGAAAACATTCATGAAGAAAATATTTTAGATACGACGATTGTTCCTGCACGAATTTCACAAGTTTTACAAAGAGAAGCTATTCAACTGGCAAAGAAGCTGGCCGATTCGTTACAATTAGTCGGGACGCTTGCTGTCGAAATGTTTTTGACTAGTGATGGAACCATTTATATAAATGAACTGGCGCCACGGCCGCATAATTCTGGCCATTTCACAATTGAAGCTTGTGAAACGTCACAGTTCGAGCAGCATATCCGTGCAATCTGTAATTGGCCGCTAGGAAATACGGGGCTATTAAAACCGGCAGTTATGGTCAACCTATTAGGAGAGCATCTTGAAAACCTTTATGAGGAAATTCCGACTGTGAATGACTGGAAGATTCATTTATATGGAAAAAAGGAAGCAAAAATCAAACGGAAAATGGGCCATGTGACGATTTTGCGAGAGAGTGTCGAAGCGGCTCTTGCAGAAATTAATGAAAGCAGCATCTGGAAAAAAACAAAAGAAAAGATCGGGGGATAAAACATGATTGATCGTTATACTAGACCGGAAATGGGAGCTATTTGGACGGAGGAAAACCGCTTTAATGCTTGGCTTGAGGTAGAAATACTTGCTTGTGAGGCATGGGCGGAACTTGGGGATATTCCAAAGGAAGATGTTAAGAAACTTCGTGAAAATGCCTCTTTTAATATTGACCGCATTAAAGAGATTGAAGAGGAAACACGGCACGACGTGGTTGCATTCACCCGCGCTGTTTCCGAAACATTAGGGGAAGAGCGGAAATGGGTCCATTACGGCCTAACGTCAACAGATGTGGTTGATACGGCCCTTTCTTATTTATTAAAGCAGGCCAATGCGATTTTACAAAAAGACTTAGAAAACTTTGTTGAGATACTAAAAAATAAAGCCAAGGAACATAAATTAACGGTAATGATGGGACGGACGCACGGAGTTCATGCGGAGCCGACCACATTTGGTTTAAAGCTTGCACTTTGGTATGAAGAAATGAAACGGAACCTGGAGCGCTTTAGACAAGCGGCAGAGGGTATCGAGTTCGGAAAGATTTCAGGTGCGGTGGGGACATACGCGAATATTAATCCGTTTGTAGAACAGTATGTTTGTGAAAAATTAGGGTTGCAACGGGCGCCGATTTCGACGCAAACCTTGCAGCGCGACCGCCATGCCCACTACATGTCGACGCTTGCTTTGATTGCAACTTCTATTGAGAAATTCGCTGTTGAGGTTCGCGGGCTGCAAAAGAGTGAAACTCGTGAAGTGGAAGAGTTTTTTGCAAAGGGACAAAAGGGATCTTCGGCAATGCCTCATAAACGAAATCCAATTGGTTCAGAAAATATGACTGGTTTGGCCCGCGTGATTCGCGGCTATATGATGACGGCTTACGAAAATGTACCGCTTTGGCATGAACGTGATATCTCTCATTCATCAGCGGAACGGATCATTTTGCCGGATGCCACGATTGCTTTGAATTATATGTTGAACCGCTTTGGTAACATTGTGAAGAACCTAACCGTTTATCCGGAGAATATGAAGCGCAACATGGATCGTACCCTAGGGTTGATTTATTCCCAACGTGTACTGCTTGCACTGATTGATAAGGGGCTATCACGCGAAGAAGCTTATGACACAGTACAGCCAAAGGCGATGGAAGCCTGGGAGAAACAAGTTCCTTTCCGCAGCTTAATTGAAGCAGAGGATAAAATTACTTCGCTGCTATCCAGTGCTGAAATTGCCGATTGTTTTGATTATAGCTATCATCTGCAACATGTAGATACAATTTTTGACCGCTTAGGGTTGAATGAGTAAAGAGACATGTGACTAAAACATAAAAAAGGCGAGAACTGGGGCACTCATGCCCCTCGCCTAGTAAGAAGATTCCCAATATTGCAAAACAGGAGGCGTTTCTACAATGAAAAAACCTTTATACGAAGGAAAAGCGAAACGAATTTATGCAACTGACGACGAACAGATTGTTTTGGTTGAGTATAAGGATTCAGCAACTGCCTATAACGGACAAAAGAAGGCTGACATCACAGGAAAAGGCCGTTTAAATAACGAGATTACTAGTTTATTATTTTTAAAACTTAAAGAACAGGGAATTGAATCCCACTTTATCGAGCGTATATCTGAAATAGAACAATTGGTGAAAAAAGTAACCATTATTCCGCTTGAAGTAGTTGTTCGAAATATTGCGGCAGGAAGCCTTGCAAATAGATTGGGAATCGAAGAGGGCCGCGAGTTATCAACGCCGATTGTTGAGTTTTACCTGAAAAACGATGAACTTGGAGATCCGCTTGTAACATTAGATCACATCCTTGAACTGCAAGTTGCAACTGAAGAGGATGCAGCAATTTTACGAGAAAAAGCACTTCAAATTAATACAGTTTTATCAAGCTTCTTCAATGAACTTGGCATACGTCTCATCGATTTTAAACTAGAGTTTGGAAAAGACAAGGACGGTCAAATATTGCTTGCCGATGAAATTTCGCCCGACACCTGCAGGCTATGGGATAAAGAAACCAATGAAAAGCTCGATAAGGATGTATTCCGCCGTGATTTAGGAAGTTTAACAGATGCATACGAAAATATTTTAGCGAGATTGGGAGGACGTCAGCATGTATAAAGTAAAGGTATTTGTCACGTTAAGAGAAAGTGTTTTAGACCCACAAGGGAAAGCAGTAACCAACTCTTTACATTCTCTAAATTATAAGGAAGTAGCCGATGTCCGAATCGGTAAATATATGGAGTTAACGATTGAAAAATCAGAGCGGGATATTAATGAAGTGATCAATGAAATCTGTACCAACCTTTTAGCAAATCCGGTCATTGAAGATTACCGATACGAAGTAGAGGAGTGTGTTACTCTGTGAAATTTGCGGTGATTGTCTTCCCAGGATCAAATTGTGACGTTGATATGTTCCATGCCATTCAAGATGAACTTGGAGAGCAAGTGGAATATGTTTGGCATGATTCTGAAAGCTTAGAAGAATTTGATGGAATTCTGCTTCCAGGCGGCTTTTCATATGGGGACTATTTGCGCACTGGAGCTATCGCTAGGTTCAGTAATGTCATGAAGGAAGTTATCAAAGCAGCAGAAGCAGGAAAGCCGGTTCTTGGAGTATGTAACGGATTTCAAATTCTGCTCGAAGCAGGGTTACTTCCAGGCGCTATGAGACGAAACGAAAGCCTCTCATTTATTTGTAAGCCTGTTGAGTTAAAAGTCGAAAACAATCAGACAATGTTTACCTCTGAATACAGCAAAGGGGAATCAATCGTTGTCCCTGTTGCGCACGGTGAAGGAAATTACTATTGTGACGAGGAAACACTTGCGAAGCTGAAAGAAAATAATCAAATTGTTTTTACCTATAATCAAAATCCGAACGGTAGTCTTGCTGATATCGCTGGAATTACCAATGAAAAAGGAAACGTTCTTGGGATGATGCCTCACCCGGAAAGAGCAGTAGATGAACTATTAGGCGGCGCCGATGGACTGAAAATGTTCCAATCGATTGTGAAAACTTGGAGGGAAGCATATGTTGTCAACGCTTGAACCAAATCCTAACCAGATCAAAGCAGAAAAAATATATCAGCAAATGGGTTTGTCCGACGAAGAATTTGCAATGGTTGAAAACATTCTTGGACGTACACCGAATTATACCGAAACTGGCCTTTTTTCCGTCATGTGGTCGGAACATTGCAGCTACAAAAATTCAAAGCCGATTCTAAGAAAGTTCCCGATTACAGGGGAACGAGTTTTACAAGGACCTGGTGAAGGTGCGGGTATTGTCGATATCGGCGATGAACAGGCTGTTGTTTTTAAAATAGAAAGTCATAATCACCCATCAGCTATTGAACCATATCAAGGAGCGGCAACCGGCGTAGGCGGTATTATCCGCGATGTGTTCTCGATGGGAGCAAGACCAATCGCTATGTTAAACTCGCTTCGTTTTGGTGAACTGGACTCCGCCCGGGTACGCTATTTATTTAAAGAGGTCGTCGCAGGGATTGCTGGCTATGGCAACTGTATTGGAATTCCAACAGTTGGCGGCGAAATCCAATTCGACCCTTGCTATGAAGGAAATCCGTTGGTCAATGCCATGTGTGTTGGACTAATTGACCATAAGGACATCAAAAAAGGGCAAGCGCATGGTGAAGGCAATACTGTCATGTATGTTGGGGCTAAAACTGGCCGAGACGGAATTCATGGTGCAACCTTTGCTTCCGAGGAATTAACGGAACAATCAAATGAGGATCGTCCTGCAGTTCAAGTAGGCGACCCATTTATGGAAAAATTACTGCTTGAAGCCTGTTTAGAATTAATTCATTTTGATGCACTTGTTGGCATTCAGGACATGGGTGCAGCGGGACTTGTCAGCTCATCTGCGGAAATGGCCAGTAAAGCAGGAATGGGAATTGAAATGAATTTAGACTTAGTTCCACAGCGGGAAACAGGGATGTCTGCTTACGAAATGATGCTGTCTGAATCCCAAGAACGGATGCTCATCGTCGTGAAAAAAGGTAGAGAACAAGAAATCGTCGAGCTTTTTGAAAAATATGGACTTGAAGCAGTTGGTATCGGGACAGTCACAAGCGATAAACAGCTTCGTCTCATTCATAACGGGGAAATCGTTGCGGACGTTCCAGCTGATGCGTTAGCGGAAGATGCACCGGTTTACCAAAAACCGTCAAAAGAACCAAGCTATTTTAAGGAATTCCAAGCGATGGAGAACGAAATTCCACAGGTAGATGATATGAAAGAAACGCTTTTACAAATTTTACGTCAGCCAACTGTTGCAAGTAAGGAATGGGTGTATGAGCAGTACGATTACATGGTGCGTACCAATACAGTCGTTTCCCCAGGATCAGATGCTGCCGTTGTTAGAATTCGTGGAACAAGGAAAGCATTAGCGATGACAACGGATTGTAATTCTCGCTATGTCTATTTAGATCCAGAAATGGGTGGGAAGATCGCCGTGGCAGAAGCAGCCCGCAATATTGTTTGTTCTGGTGCGGAACCATTAGCGATTACAGACAACCTAAATTTCGGAAACCCGGAAAAACCAGAAGTGTTCTGGCAGATTGAAAAAGCTGCGGATGGCATGAGCGAAGCCTGCCGTGTTCTTGAGACACCGGTAATTGGTGGAAACGTCTCTTTATATAACGAAACAAGTGGAACAGCGATCTATCCAACACCAGTCGTCGGGATGGTTGGTTTAGTAACCGATATTGATCATATTACGACACAGCACTTTAAAAATAGCGGCAACCTTATTTATTTAGTCGGGGAGACAAAGGATGAATTCGGCGGCAGTGAACTGCAAAAGCTTCTGAACGGAAAGGTGTTCGGTAAAGCCCCTGAATTAAATATAACGATTGAAAAAGAAAGACAAAATCAGGTCCTAGCTGCGATTCGTGCAGGATTGGTTCAATCAGCTCATGACCTATCAGAAGGCGGTTTAGCCGTTGGGTTAGCTGAATGTCTTTTTGCGAATGAAAAGCTTGGAGCGGAAGTAGAAATAGCGGGAAACCTAGTTTCTGCCTTATTCAGTGAAACACAATCTCGTTTCCTATTGTCGGTAAAAGAAGAAGATAAGCTTGAATTTGAAAGTTTAGTAGACGCAGTACAAATCGGTTTAGTGAATGATACAGCTAAATTGCAAATCACAATGGGTGAGTCAACCGTACTTGAAGCTTCAATTGAAGAATTAAAAGATGCCTGGAAAGGGGCGATCCCATGTTACCTGAAATCAAGGGATTAAATGAAGAGTGTGGAATTTTTGGGGTTTGGGGACATGTTGACGCAGCACAGCTTACTTATTACGGACTTCACAGCCTGCAGCATCGCGGCCAGGAAGGAACAGGCATTGTTGTATCTGATGGAAGTAAGTTAAAAGGCGTAAAGGGTGAAGGGCTCGTGTCCGAAATCTTTACGGCCAGTGCCATGAAGGAATTGACAGGTACTGCAGCGATTGGACACGTTCGGTATGCAACAGCAGGCGGCGGCGGGTACGAAAATGTTCAGCCGCTCTTGTTTCACTCACAAACAGGAAGTCTTGCGCTTGCACATAATGGAAACCTAGTTAATGTGAACTCATTAAAACATCAGCTTGAGGCTCAAGGGAGTATTTTTCAAACCAGCTCTGATACCGAGGTATTAGCTCACCTTATGAAAAGAAGCGGTTATTCTGATTCAAGGGACCGTGCCAAAAACGCGCTCTCGATGTTAAAAGGGGCGTATGCCTACCTTATCATGACAGAAAACGAATTAATGGTGGCTCTTGATCCGCACGGCTTAAGACCTCTTTCGCTTGGATGCCTTGGTGATGCCTATGTTGTTGCATCAGAAACCTGTGCTTTTGATGTGGTGGGTGCGGAATATATTCGCGATATTCGCCCGGGGGAACTATTAATTATCAATGATAACGGGATAACTTCTGAACAATTCGCTGTAAGTACAACAAAAGCTATTTGTACGATGGAATATATTTATTTTTCAAGACCGGACAGTAACATTCAAGGAATCAACGTTCATACCGCCCGTAAAAACCTCGGGAAAAGAATGGCAGTAGAAGCCCCGTTTGAGGCGGATGTCGTCACAGGTGTACCGGATTCTAGTATTTCAGCTGCGATTGGTTATGCCGAAGCAACGGGAATTCCCTATGAAATGGGATTAGTCAAAAACCGCTATGTCGGAAGGACGTTCATCCAGCCTTCTCAATCGTTACGAGAGCAAGGGGTAAAAATGAAGCTTTCCCCTGTACGTGGCGTAGTAGAAGGAAAGCGAGTCGTGATGGTGGACGATTCGATTGTTCGAGGAACAACAAGCAGGCGGATTGTCACGATGCTAAAAGAGGCAGGAGCAACTGAGGTTCACGTGGTGATTACGTCTCCACCGATTAAAAACCCGTGCTTCTATGGAATTGATACCTCGACAAAAGAAGAATTGATTGCCTCTGATAAATCGATCGAAGAAATGAGAGAACTGATTGGTGCGGACACGCTAACGTTTATTAGCGTGGAGGGAATGATCGAAGCGATTGGTAGAAAAGATGGGGACGGCACAAGCGGTTATTGCCTTGGCTGTTTTAACGGAAATTACCCAACCGAAATTTATCCTGACACACTCCAATATTATTACCAAAAGTAGAAAGGGGCGAGCAGCGTGGCAAATGCATATAAGCAAGCAGGAGTTAATATTGAAGCAGGCTATGAAGCAGTAGAGAGAATGAAAAAGCATGTTCAAAAAACAGCACGGGCTGGCGTCCTTGGCGGTTTGGGTGGATTTGGCGGCATGTTTGATTTATCAGCACTACAATTAAAAGAACCAGTTTTGGTGTCAGGCACCGATGGGGTGGGCACGAAACTGATGATTGCCTTTTGGATGGATAAGCATGATACGATTGGAATCGATGCAGTCGCGATGTGTGTTAATGATATTGTTGTACAGGGTGCAGAGCCCTTGTTCTTTTTAGATTACATTGCGTGTGGAAAAGCGGATCCTGAAAAAATTGAGGCAATTGTCAAAGGAATTGCCGACGGTTGTGAGCAGGCTGGCTGTGCGCTAGTTGGCGGAGAAACAGCTGAAATGCCTGGATTGTATAGTGAAACGGAGTATGATTTAGCCGGATTTACGGTTGGTGCCTGTGAAAAATCGCAGCTCATCACGGGCGAAACGATTCAAGCGGGTGATGTGCTGATTGGCTTAGCATCGAGCGGTATTCATAGCAATGGTTATTCACTTGTAAGAAAAGTATTTAATGACTGGTCGTTACTTGATTTTGTTGATGAACTCGGGTGTACATTAGGAGAAGAGTTGCTCAAGCCTACAAAAATTTATGTGAAACCGATTTTGTCCGCGTTGAAAAAGTTCCAATTAAAAGGGATGGCTCATATAACAGGCGGCGGATTTATTGAAAATATTCCGCGCATGCTGCCAGCGGGTCTAGGTGCAGAGTTGTATGAAAAAAGCTGGGATATCCCACCTGTTTTTAAACTACTATCTTCTCATGGACAAATTGATTACCAAGAGATGTATAATATTTTTAACATGGGGATCGGCATGGTGATTGCTGTGGATCCGGAAAATGCAGCTGACCTGTTAGAACATTTTAACCAATCTGGAGAGACCGCTTATGAAATTGGTGTGGTAACTGGGAATGAAGGAATTAACATCAAGGCTCAAGGTGGCCGCCTATGAAAAAGATAGCTGTATTTGCATCAGGGAGCGGAAGTAATTTTCAGGCCATTATTGATGTAGTTCAAGCAGGCCAACTTGATGCAAATATTTCTCTTTTAGTTTGCGACAAACCGGGTGCTTTTGCGATTGAAAGAGCAAGAGCAGCAAAGATCCCGAGTTTTGTTTTTACCGCAAAGGACTATACTAGTAAGGAACATTATGAGGAAGAAATTTTAGCTCAATTAAAGACCTCGGGTGTAGAATTCATTGTCCTTGCCGGGTACATGCGCTTGATTGGTTCGAAATTGTTAGCTGAGTATAAAGGAAGAATCGTCAATATCCACCCGTCACTCCTTCCAGCTTTTCCTGGCAAAGATGCGATTGGGCAGGCGTTGGCTGCTCAAGCGAAGTGGAGCGGTGTCACCATCCATTTTGTTGATGAGGGAATGGATACGGGCCCAATCATTATTCAGGAGCGGGTTCGACTCGACGAAAATGAGACAAGAGAAAGCCTACAGCAGAAAATCCAGAAAAGCGAACATAAACTTTATCCATCCGTACTGCAAATGCTATTGACACAAGGAGATGTAATCAATGACACAAAAGCGCGCGCTAATTAGTGTTTCTGACAAAAATGGAATAACTGAATTTGCAAGGGAATTAGTCAGCCTAGGATATGAACTTATTTCCACAGGAGGCACGAAAAAGGCTCTTCAAGAGCAGGGTATACCTGTTCTTAGCGTTAGTGATGTAACTAATTTTCCAGAAATTTTAGAAGGTCGTGTGAAAACATTAAATCCATTGATCCATGGCGGCTTGCTTGCAAAACAGGATGATGTAAAGCATCAACAACAGCTAGACGAGCATGGAATACAAGCAATTCAACTGGTTTGCGTCAATCTTTATCCTTTTCAGCAAACAATCGAAAAACCAGATGTTACAGTTGCCGATGCGATTGAAAATATTGATATCGGCGGTCCAACGATGCTTCGTGCTTCTGCCAAAAACCATCAATATGTCACTGTTGTGGTTGATCCAACTGACTATGAGACCGTAATTGCTGAATTAAAAGCAGATGGTGAAACGAAGTTTGAAACAAGAAGAAAGCTTGCAGCAAAGGTGTTCCGCCACACGGCAGCCTATGATGCCTTAATTGCGGAGTATATGACCCATTTGGCTGAAGAAAATAACCCAGAGACATTAACAGTAACATATGAATTAAAGCAGTCTCTTCGTTATGGGGAAAATCCACACCAACAAGCAGCTTTTTATAAAAAGCCACTTGGTTCGACATTCTCGATAGCTAATGCCGTCCAGCTTCATGGAAAAGAGCTATCTTATAACAATATCAACGATGCGGATGCAGCCCTGCAGATTGTTAAAGAGTTTGCAGGACCAGCGGCTGTAGCCGTAAAGCATATGAATCCATGCGGTGTTGGAACAGGTGAAACAGGTTATGATGCGTTCACAAAAGCATTTGCGGCCGATCCTGTGTCCATTTTTGGCGGAATCATTGCTTTTAACCGTGAAGTAGATGCCCAAACAGCAAGCAAACTTCATGAAATTTTCTTAGAGATTATCATTGCACCTTCCTTCTCAGAGGAAGCATTAGCAATTTTAACTGGGAAAAAGAATCTTCGCCTGTTAACCATTCCATTTAATGATGTTAAAAAACCAGAGTTAAAAATGACAACGATTGAAGGCGGATTGTTAGTTCAGGAGCAAGACCGTTATACATTAGAAGATGCGAACGTCACGGTTGCCACGAAAAGACAACCGACAGATGCAGAATGGGAAGCATTAAAGCTTGGCTGGAAAGTTGTCAAGCATGTGAAATCAAATGCGATTGTGGTTACTAATGAGGATATGACAATTGGTATTGGTGCTGGGCAGATGAACCGAGTAGGTGCAGCTGAAATTGCGCTGAAGCAAGCTGGTACAAAGGCTGAGGGAGCGGCTCTTGCATCAGACGCCTTTTTCCCAATGGACGATACCGTTGAAGCAGCGGCGAAAGCCGGAATTACCGCAATTATTCAGCCAGGCGGATCCATCCGTGATGAGGACTCGATTAAAAAGGCTGATGAATATGGAATTGCAATGGTGTTTACAGGAGTTAGACATTTCAAACATTAAACCGATGGAGGGCATTCGATGAACGTACTGATTATCGGCCGTGGTGGTAGAGAACATGCAATTTGCCGAAAAGTAAGTGAAAGCGCAGGATTAGAAAAAGTATTTGTTGCTCCTGGTAATCCCGGAATGGCAGATGTAGCGGAACTTGTCTCGATTGCAGAGTCCGAACATGAACAGCTCCTTCAGTTCGCTAAGGACAATGGAGTGGGCTTAACAATTATTGGTCCAGAGGTACCATTGCTAGAGGGACTTGCTGACAAATTTGAAGCTGCTGGTTTGGCGGTATTCGGTCCGCGCCAAGCGGCAGCCGAGATCGAAGGAAGCAAGTCATTCGCAAAGGAATTAATGAAGAAATATCAAATTCCTACGGCTGATTATGCTGTTTTCACTAAATATGAGGATGCCCGTAACTATATTGAGGAAAAAGGTGCGCCGATTGTCATTAAAGCGGACGGATTAGCAGCAGGAAAAGGTGTCACCGTAGCGCTCACGAAAGAAGAGGCCCTCGCTAGCGTGGAAGAAATGCTTATTGATGCAAAATTCGGTGCAGCGTCATCTCGTGTAGTCATTGAAGAGTTTTTAGCGGGTGAGGAATTTTCGTTAATGGCATTGGTGAATGGTGAGGTCGTCGTACCATTAGAAATCGCTCAAGATCATAAACGCGCCTATGATGGTGACCTTGGTCCAAATACAGGCGGAATGGGTGCTTACTCACCTGTTCCTCAGATCGGTGCAGAGACCGTTCAAACGGCTGTTGATACTGTCCTTATTCCGGCGGCAAAAGCAATGGTACAAGAAGGCAGAAGTTTTTGCGGCGTGTTATATGCGGGTTTGATAAAAACACCTGATGGTCCAAAGGTGATTGAATTTAATGCCCGTTTTGGTGATCCAGAGACACAAGTAGTGCTGCCTAGATTGAAATCGGATTTAGTTCAAGTCGTGTTGGAGCTCTTAAATGGAGGATGTCCTACCCTTGAATGGGATGAACAGGCTATGATCGGTGCTGTAGTGGCTGCGAAAGGGTACCCTGAGGCATATGAAAAGGGTGCAGTGTTAACAGGGTTAGCAGACTTAAATGATCAAGAGGTTTTCACTTTTCATGCGGGAACAGTGAAAAATGATGCAGGTGAGTTTGTTACTGCTGGAGGCAGGGTCCTTCTTGTAGGAGCCAAAGCCGAAAGTATAGTAGAAGCGCAAGAAAAAGTGTATCGTGAACTGGAAAAGTTAACATGTGATGGTGTGTTTTATCGAAAAGATATCGGTGCAAAAGCGATCCAACCTGCTACGCGCTAACGGGCTCGCCTCTTTCCAGTTCGACGAATAAACACATAAAGAAGTGCGACAATGCTGCCGATAATGGCAGTTAGAACAAACGACATATCCGTTAGATACTCCCAAAACATAAACAATCAACTCCAATCAAGGGCTGACCGCTTTAGGGTCAGCTCTTTTTTAGCTTAAAAAAAATGAGATTCGATTGATTCTACAATTCCCGATTTAAGTTGGATTGTAGGGTACCAATTGATCCCCATCCCCATTAAGCCCTTCCATTCCATCCATTGAATCCATCGCCCGATCGTGATCCTCGATCATGCACTGACATTTTTCAAATAAAGCAGTAAGCGGACAATAGCGGACAATTCCCTCTGCTACCTTCATTGCCCCACACAAGGCAACAAACAAATAAGAATCTCTCCAAGGGTGTTTAACCAGTTTAGAGGTAGTCCAGGAAAGAATCGTTAAGCCAATCGTAATCCGAATTAATGCATTTAAGATACTAATATTTGGTTTAACATTCATTTTGTTCACTCCTTCACAAATTGTTTACAAATATTATCAATTCTTTAATGCGTTAAACAGTAAAATATGATAATATTGTATCTAAAGAATTTTTTGTAAGGGCTTTCTTTGTTGTTAAATCAACTTATTATTGTATAGATAGTTTTTTTAAAAAGGGGAGGGAAGACGTATGCTAGAGCAACGCTACCGCTGGAAAAATAAACACTTACGCATGCATGTATCCGTTTTGGATGGAAAAACGTCTCCAACCATTTTATTGAAAAACGCCTTGTATTTAAATCAGACGTTTCAAAAGTGGTTAAGAGCAAATATTTGGATTTGTGAAGACCGGATTGTTTATGTGGGTGAGAACTTGCCAACACATCTTGATAACTGTGAAATCATTGATTGCACCAATGAGATTCTTGTTCCGGGATACATTGAACCACATGCCCATCCGTTTCAATTATATAATCCCCAAACACTGGCTGCGTATGCATCCCAGTTCGGGACAACGACATTAATAAATGACAATATGGCCCTTCTTTTACATTTGGAAAAAAGGGAAGCGTTTACATTATTAAAGGATCTTCGCTCGATTCCAACAACAATGTTTTGGTGGAGCCGTTTTGATTCTCAAACAGAAATTCTGCATGAAGAAGAAATTTTTTCACATAGTAATGTTAAATCATGGCTTGAGCACGATGCAGTTCTTCAGGGCGGGGAATTGACAGGATGGCCCAAACTGCTTGATGGCGATGATATGATGCTCCATTGGATTCAAGAAGCAAAACGGATGCGCAAGCAAATTGAAGGCCACTTCCCAGGAGCTTCAGAAAAAACATTGGCAAAAATGATGCTGCTTGGTGCGGACTCTGACCATGAAGCGATGACAGGTGAAGAAGTATATGACCGATTAATGCAAGGGTATATGGTGTCTTTAAGGTATTCATCAATTCGACCTGATTTGCCAAACATATTGGATGATATGAAGCGACTAGGCATAGAGGCATATGATAGATTAATATTTAATACTGATGGCTCATCCTCAACCTTTTACGAGCAAGGAGTCACTGATGCGATGATTCGCATTGCCATTGAAAAAGGTGTTCCAACTATTGATGCTTATAATATGGCAACAGTAAACATTGCCCGCTATTACAATATTGATCATCTCCATGGTAATATTGCAACTGGCCGGGTAGCCAATATAAACTTCTTATCCAGTATTGAAAATCCAACACCTGTTTCCGTTTTAGCGAAAGGAAAATGGGTCAAACGGGATGGACAGCAAGTGGCCGATGCCTACCCTCCAATTACTTGGGACGAATATGGACTAAAGCCGATGGAGTTGGATTGGAATTTGTCAGTAGATGATATGCAGTTTTCCATGCCGTTTGGGATCAAGATGGAAAATGCCGTCATCACCAAGCCATATTCCATTTCTATTGATGCTTCAGGAGATGAACTGCCATCACATCATGATGAATGCTTTTTTACATTGATTGACCGCAATGGGAAATGGAGAATTAATACGTTATTAAAGGGATTTGCGACTACATTATCAGCATTGGCCAGTTCGTATTCAAGTACCGGAGATATTATTTTAATAGGAAAAAATAAACAAGATATGCTCCAGGCTTTTAATAGAATGAAAGAATTAGGCGGCGGCATTGTGATGGTTGAGGACAATCAGGTCGTGTGCGAGATGCCATTAACTTTAGGTGGAATCATGTCAAACCTTCCAATCGAAGAATTAATCAGTCAAGAAAAAAAGCTGCTTACCGAGTTAAGAGAACGAGGATATTCATTTTCAGATCCTATATACAGTCTTGCCTTCTTTTCTGCAACACATTTGCCTTACATTCGGATTACTCCACAGGGAATGTACGATGTAATGAATAAAACAGTACTCTTTCCGTCAATAATGCGTTAAACTGTAAGTGAGTAAAGTTTTAAAGCGTGAAAGTGTTTTTCTTTATTGAAAGTAAATAGGGGTGTGTTCATGAAGATGAAAAAATGGGTTGTTTTCGTGATAGCTTTCCTGTTACTACTTTCTGGGTGTAGTGATAAGGAAAAGGTTAAGGAAACAGTAAAGAGGGAAAAACCTGTAACTCAAACAGAGAATAAACCAGAAGAGAAACAAGTTGACCCGTATTCTTATCCATTAACAGGGATTGGCTCTGAAACCAGCACAGATGGAAGAGCGGTAGCTGTAATGATTAATAATCACCCAAAAGCAAGACCCCAATCGGGCCTGAACAAGGCAGATATCGTCTATGAAATTCTAGCAGAGGGTGATATCACTCGCTTCCTGGCAGTATTTCAAAGTGAAAAGCCGGCAAATATTGGTCCGGTAAGGAGTGCAAGGGACTATTATATTTACTTGGCAAAAGGACTTAATGCCCTTTACATTGCCCATGGCTATAGCCCGGAAGCAAAGAAACTCCTAAATGGTAACTATATTGATAATTTAAATGGGATGGTCTATGATGGTACACTATTTAAACGCTCTAAAACCCGAAAAGCACCCCATAACTCCTATATTACGTATGAAAACATTTTAAAAGGTGCTAAGCAGAAGAAATACTCAATGGGAAAAAGTCCCGCACCATTTAAATTTTTCACAGAAGAAGAAAGTAAAAATATTACGGGTAAGGATGCTAAATCTGTTAAGATTACTTATTCTAAGAGTGGAATTTCCAATTCAGTCTTTAAATTTGACGATACGATCGGTAAATATATTCGTTTTTCAGGCAACGAGCAAACCATTGATTTAGATACAAAAGAGCCTGTTTTGTTGGATAATATTTTTATTATCGAAGCTGAGCATCAGTTTATCGATTCCTATGGGCGCCGAGATATCGATTTTAAGTCTGGCGGAAAAGCCTATTTGCTTCAAAAGGGTAAGGTCAACCAAGTGGAGTGGATGAATAAGAACGGTGAAATTGTTCCAATCAAAAATGGTGAAGAGGTTCCACTCGTACAAGGAAAAACATGGGTCAATGTTATTCCAACCAAACCTGGTCTTCAGAATATTGCCACGTTTGATGTAAACTAAATAGACATTTTAAAGGGGTAAACAATATGCAAATTAATAAATTACGGGGTAAGGAGCTTGATCAATTGTTTCAAGCCGTTCTATCCTTAAATGATCTTGAAGAGTGCTATCGCTTTTTTGACGATTTATGCACAATTAATGAAATTCAGTCATTAGCACAGCGTCTTGATGTAGCAAGAATGCTACGCGAAGGGAATACGTATCACAAAATTGAAACGGAAACCGGAGCGAGCACAGCCACTATTTCACGGGTGAAACGCTGCTTGAACTATGGAAACGATACGTATGAAATGGTCCTTGAACGAGTTAAGGGCGAAACGACTGCAACTGAACAAGAATAAACAAACCGGAGAAATTGTTCTTCGGTTTTTCTTTTTCACTTTAAAAATGGTTATGATTTCTATATTTAGATTTAGTGTTTTCTTTTTTTATCGAATCGGCTAGTGCTATAATGGTGAAATGGAATTAATGATATGGGAGGATCTTTTTGATGTATGATTTTCGCGAGTGGCGGCATGTGTTTAAACTCGACCCAAATAAAGAAATAGCGGAAGACCGTTTAGAAAAAATCTGTGAATCAGGAACCGATGCCATTATCGTAGGTGGGACAGATGGGATTACATTAGAAAATGTCCTCGATTTGATGGCAAGAATTCGCAGGTTTTCGGTCCCATGTGTCCTTGAAGTATCAACGATTGAGACGGTTACACCAGGATTCGACCTTTATTTTATTCCAACCATTTTAAATAGCAGCGATACCAAATGGATTACGGGACTTCACCATCAAGCGGTTAAGGAATTTGGTGAAATCATGGATTGGGAAGAAATTGTCATGGAAGGCTATTGCATTTTAAACGAGGACTGCAAAGCTGCGAAACTGACAAATGCGAAAACAAACATAACCAATGAAGAGGTAATTGCTTACGCGGTAATGGCTGAAAAAATGTTTCAGCTGCCGATATTTTATGTAGAATATAGCGGTAAATATGGTGATATTGAACTGGTTGTGAACGTAAAAAAGTCGCTTGAAAATACCATCCTTTTTTATGGTGGAGGAATATCAACCATTGAACATGCCGCAGAAATGGCCAAGCATGCTGATGTCATTGTGGTCGGAAACGCCATTTATGAAAATTTTGACCTAGCCTTGGAAACAGTAAAGATTGACCGATCATTGCTAAAGTAGAAAAATAGAGTTAAGATAAAAATAAGAACAAATGTTTGTAATGGTGGTGGATATTAAGTGCAATATTTAACTGATAAGCTATTAAACGGACTGAATCCAGAGCAGCAAAGTGCCGTTAAGGCAACCGATGGACCGCTGTTACTAATGGCTGGTGCCGGAAGTGGTAAGACAAGAGTTCTGACCCATCGAATTGGCTATTTGATTGTAGAAAAAAGAGTAAATCCTTATAATATTTTAGCGATTACGTTTACAAATAAAGCCGCACGAGAGATGAGAGATCGAATCGGAAAAATGATGGGCGGGGCTGCCGAAGAAATTTGGATTTCCACCTTTCACTCGATGTGTGTAAGGATCTTACGCCGAGATATTGACCGAATCGGCTTTAATCGTAATTTTACGATTCTTGATTCAACTGATCAGCTATCCGTGGTCAAAGGAATTCTTAAGGAAAAAAATATTGATCCAAAGAAATTTGATCCACGTGCCATTTTAGGAGCGATCAGCTCAGCGAAAAATGAGTTAATCGAACCTGAGGAATATAAGAAAACAGGTGGAGGCTATTTTGAAGATGTTGTAGGTAATGCGTACGAAGAGTACCAGAAGCGATTAAGAAAGAATCAAGCGCTGGACTTTGATGATCTCATTATGCTGACGATTCAATTATTTAGACGAATTCCTGATGTCCTCGAGTATTATCAGCGCAAGTTTCAATATATTCATGTCGATGAGTATCAGGATACGAACAAAGCACAGTATCTGTTAGTAAAGTTACTTGCAAGTCGTTTCAAGAATTTATGCGTAGTAGGGGATTCTGACCAATCCATTTATCGATGGCGCGGAGCGGATATCGCAAATATCCTGTCGTTTGAAAAAGACTATCCGAACGCAACGGTTATTTTACTAGAGCAAAACTACCGTTCAACAAAAAGGATTCTTCTAGCTGCCAATAAGGTCATCCAAAACAATCTAAACCGTAAAGCGAAGAACCTATGGACCGAAAACCCGGAAGGCAACAAACTTGTTTATTACCGTGCGGATAGTGAGCAGGGGGAAGCACAATTCGTTGCTGGAAAAATTAAAGAATTAACCCGTAATCATCAGAACAAATTAACCGACATTGCCATCCTTTATCGCACGAACGCTCAGTCCCGTGTCATGGAGGAAGTGCTTCTAAAATCGAATATCGAGTACTCAATCGTCGGCGGAACAAAGTTCTATGACAGGAAAGAAATTAAGGATATGCTGGCTTATTTACGCCTAATTTCCAATCCTGATGATGATATTAGCTTACGCCGTGTTATTAATGTTCCAAAGCGTGGGATTGGTTCAAGCTCCGTTGATAAAATTGCTGATTTTGCCGATATGCATGATTTATCCCTTTTCCAAGCACTTGAGTCCGTAGAATTATTAGGGTTAAGTCCGAAAATCACCAAAGCGGCAAGAGAATTTCGCGATTTAATCGGTAATTATACCAATATGCAAGAGTTTCTGTCTGTTACAGAACTAGTTGAAGAAGTACTGGAAAAATCCGGGTACCGTGAAATGCTCAAAGCGGAAAAATCGCTGGAAGCCCAAAGCCGCCTCGAAAACCTTGAGGAATTATTATCTGTGACGAAAAGCTTCGAAGATTCAAGTGAAGATAAGAGTCTTGTTGCCTTTTTAACCGATTTGGCACTGGTGGCTGATATTGATTCGCTTGATGACGATGGTGAAAAGGCAGATTCAATTACGCTTATGACCTTGCACTCGGCTAAAGGGCTGGAATTCCCGGTTGTCTTCTTGATTGGTATGGAAGAAGGTGTATTCCCTCATAGCCGATCATTGATGGAAGAAGTAGAAATGGAAGAAGAGCGCCGGCTAGCCTATGTAGGAATTACTAGAGCGGAGCAAACGCTGTTCCTGTCAAACGCCCAAATGAGAACATTGTTTGGGAGAACCAATATGAATCCACCTTCTCGCTTTATAAAAGAAATCCCTGAAGACCTGATCGAAGGAGTCGAACCAGCGGAGAAAAAAGTGAATTCACCATTTGGATCGACTGGAAAATCATTTGGCTCAGGACGCAGCACATCGTTCGGATCACCGAAGACGTCATTTGGTACACCGGCTGCAGCCAGAAAACCAGTCATGCGCCCAGTTTCTGCTCCTTCTGGCGATGAGGCTGGCTGGAAGGTTGGCGATAAAGCCCAACATGGTAAATGGGGTATCGGAACCGTTGTAAGTGTAAAAGGCCAAGGGGAAGGAACGGAGTTAGATATTGCTTTTCCAAGTCCGGTTGGAATCAAACGCCTGTTAGCCAAATTTGCTCCGATTAATAAAGCCTAATTAGAGGCTAAGTTAAACCTTATTTTGATTTTACACACTCTGTTGATTGGAGCGGAATGCGCGAGACTCCTGCGGGAGGACGGGGAAGGGGAGACCCCAAAGGCGCTTAGCGCCGAGGAGGCTCCCCGGACCGCCCGCGCGGCGCTGCGTGCATGGAGCGGAAATCAACAGACAAGTTTAAGAAAACCTTAAGGAAAGGACTGAATATATGGACCTTCAAAGTGCAGAAAAGAGAATCACTGAAATAAGCAGCCTATTAAATCACTATGGCTATGAATACTATGTTTTAGACAAACCATCTGTACCAGATGCTGAATATGACAAATTAATGCATGAACTGTTGGAACTTGAGGAGAAATTTCCGCAATTAAAAACAGCAGATTCGCCGTCACTGAGGGTTGGCGGCACCGTGATCGATCTGTTTGAAAAGGTAGAGCATCGTACACCGATGCTTAGTCTTGGCAATGCTTTTAACGAGCAAGATTTAAGGGATTTTGACCGTCGCATCCGTCAAGCTGTCGGGGACGATATTTCTTATGTATGTGAGTTGAAAATTGACGGCCTGGCTGTATCGTTACGATATGAGGATGGTCTATTTGCACAAGGCGCTACCCGTGGAGATGGGACCATTGGTGAAGATATTACCGCTAATATAAAAACCATCAAATCCGTCCCGCTCCGTCTCCGCGAAAATGTTTCCTTGGAGGTTCGCGGCGAAGCTTATATGCCCAAGCGCTCGTTTGAGGCCTTGAATCAAACAAGGGAAGAACGCGGCGAGGAGCTATTTGCCAACCCTAGAAATGCAGCAGCAGGATCGCTAAGACAGCTTGATCCGAAAATTGCTGCTTCTAGAAGGCTGGATGTCTTTTTATATGGAATTGGAAATATCAGTGAAAGCAGTGAGATAGAGTCACATAGTGAAGGCCTTGATTACTTGGATCGACTCGGCTTTAAAACAAATCATGAGCGGAACAAGTGTGCATCGGTTGACGAAGTGATCGAATATGTCAATAGCTGGGTCGAAAAGCGCCCGCACCTTCCCTATGAGATTGATGGAATCGTCATTAAAGTAGATTCCTATGCCCACCAGGCTGCACTCGGAACGACAGCAAAAAGTCCGCGCTGGGCCATTGCTTACAAGTTCCCTGCAGAAGAAGTGGTCACAACTCTTTTAGATATTGAGTTAAGTGTTGGTAGAACAGGTGTGATTACCCCTACGGCCATTCTTGAGCCAGTCAAAGTAGCAGGAACAACTGTACAGCGTGCCTCCTTGCACAATGAGGATTTAATCCGGGAAAAGGATATCAAGCTTGGTGACAAAGTCGTTATCAAAAAGGCAGGGGATATTATTCCAGAGGTGGTCAATGTTTTGGCTGACCAACGGACAGGGGAAGAAGTGGAATTCCACATGCCGACTCATTGTCCCGAGTGTGAAAGTGAGCTCGTGCGTTTTGAAGGTGAAGTGGCTTTACGCTGTATTAACCCTAAATGTCCTGCACAGCTCCGGGAAGGCTTAATTCATTTTGTTTCAAGGGTCGCGATGAACATCGAGGGTCTTGGGGAAAAGGTCATCAGCCAGCTTTTTGCTGAAAAATTAATTGCAGATGTTGCCGATATTTATAAGCTTACTCGTGAACAGCTTCTAGCCCTTGAAAGAATGGGTGAGAAATCAGCTACTAATCTTATTAAAGCCATTGAGATATCGAAAGATAATTCACTTGAAAAGCTTTTATTTGGACTAGGGATCCGTCATGTTGGTGCCAAAGCCGCAAAAACGTTAGCCCAACAATTTGGTACGATGGACAAACTCGCAGCGGCCACGAAGGAAGATTTAATCGCGGTTAATGAAATTGGTGATAAAATGGCGGATTCTATCGTCGCCTTTTTTGAAAAAGAAGAGGCTGTGGAGTTAATCAACGAATTAATTGCTGCTGGTGTTAATATGGAATATAAGGGTTCCAGACCAGTTTCTGCAGAAAATTCCGATTCCATCTTTGCAGGAAAGACCGTTGTTCTTACAGGAAAGCTGGAACGTTTATCCAGGAATGAAGCAAAGGATAAAATCGAAGCGCTGGGCGGGAATGTGGCTGGCAGTGTCAGCAAAAAAACACACCTTGTCATTGCTGGTGTAGAGGCGGGTTCAAAACTTACCAAAGCACAAGAACTAGGAATTGAAGTGTGGGACGAGGAGAAACTCCTAGTTGAATTAAATAAATAAGAGGTGTATCGACGTGAGAAAGTTCTCATTGCTCGCTCTCTCCCTTGTCTTTTTGCTGAGTGCCTGTGCACCAAACTTTGAGAAGCAAAATGAGGTTGTGCAAACGAAGGAGAAAGTGAAAGGGAAGGCAATTATTCCAAAGTATAATATTTCGGACAGCTATTACCGGACAATTTTGCCATTTGAACCAGGGGAAGCACGCGGATTGGTTGTCAATAATATCAATACAAGATATGACTTAAACGAGTTTGAAATGGGCTTAATGAGAATTGCCCAAAATTCTTTTGATACAGAAAAATATTTGTTTCGTGAAGGACGGGAAATCAAAGAAGAGACAATAAGACTTTGGTTAAAACGTAAATACACAAAAGAGCAGTTCAATGAAATGAAAAAAGAGGATAAAACACTAAAAGATGCTGATAATATTGGGCTAAATCCTGTGAATACTGGGAGTAAGGGTGAACCGAGTTCGCCAATCTATTTAGCTCATATTTTAGAACACGACTACTTAATAAAAAATGAAAAGGGGAATGTAACACTCGGCGGTGTTACGATTGGCCTTGCCTTAAATTCAGTTTACTACTATAAACAGACATCAGACGGCGATACCCTTGAGGAAAAAGTCCCACATTCAGAAATGGTCAGTGAAGGGAAGAAAATAGCTGCAGAAGTGGTAAAGCGTATGAGGAGCATAAAGTCTTTAAAGGACGTTCCAATTTCGATTGCCTTGTTTGAGCAAGCAAGTAAATCTTCCGTCGTTCCTGGTAACTTTATTACCTATTCCACTGTCGACAATGGCAGCACTACTTTAAATGGCTGGGAAAATGTAAATGAAAAGTACTTTCTTTTCCCCTCCGCAGATGCACAGGAAGAACATCGTGATGATGTCACTGCGTTTTTAAATTTTAAGCAGGATGTGGAGGAGTATTTTCCTAACTATAATGGTGTGATTGGCAGAGCCTTTTACATGGGAGACCAATTGCAGGATTTAAATATTAATATTCCAATTCAATTTTATGGAAAAACAGAAGGAATTGGTTTTACGCAGTATGTAACCGGCCTTGTCATGGAACATTTTCCTAAGTATTTGTCTGTCTCGGTAAGTGTTACATCTGTGGATGGTCCTGAAGCACTGATCGTCCGAAAGGCTAATGAAGAGGAACCTTTTGTCCATATTTACCAATAAGACTTGGCATATTGCCGGGTCTCTTTTTTTGAATTATCTTTGTTTGCGGCGTTTAAATGAAACATGTTAGAATGAACAGTGGAGTGTAAACGTTTTTACTACATAGGAGGTTTTAACAAATGGTACAACCTTACAAGCACGAACCATTTACAGATTTTACGATTGAAGAGAACCGTCAGGCCTATCTAAAGGCGTTAAAAACAGTTGAAGGTTACTTAGGTCAGGATTACGACTTAGTTATTGATGGAGAAAGAATTGCAACAGAAGATAAAATTGTTTCTTATAATCCTTCCAATAAGGAAGAAGTAATTGGCCGCGTTTCAAAAGCTAGCCAAGACCTAGCTGAAAAAGCAATGCAAGCAGCAGTCGAAGCATTTAAAACTTGGAAAAAAGTTAAACCTGAAGTCCGCGCGGATGTTTTATTTAAAGCAGCAGCCATTATTCGCCGCCGCAAACACGAATTTTCTGCTCTTATGACGAAAGAAGCTGGTAAGCCATGGAGAGAAGCGGATGCAGATACCGCTGAAGGAATTGATTTCCTTGAGTACTATGCACGCCAAATGCTAGCACTTAAAGATGGCGTACCCGTTCAAAGCCGTCCGAATGAATTTAATCGTTATTCCTATATCCCACTTGGTGTTGGAGTTATTATCTCGCCATGGAATTTCCCATTTGCGATCATGGCAGGAACTACAGTAGCAGCTATCGTTTCTGGTAACCCAGTTCTATTAAAACCCGCTTCAACTACTCCTGTGATTGCAGCGAAGTTTGTTGAAGTCATGGAAGAAGCAGGTCTGCCTAAAGGTGTTCTTAACTTCGTACCAGGAAGCGGTGCTGAAGTGGGCGACTATTTAGTGGACCATAAAGATACTCGCTTTATCAGCTTTACTGGTTCCCGTGATGTTGGACTTCGAATTTTCGAGCGTTCTTCGAAAGTGAACCCAGGACAAGTATGGATGAAACGTTTGATTGCTGAAATGGGCGGTAAAGATACCATCGTGGTTGATAGTGAAGCAGATCTAGAGCTTGCTGCTCAATCAATTGTTGCAGGCGCATTTGGCTTCTCAGGTCAAAAATGTTCTGCATGTTCACGTGCGATAATCGTAGAAAGTGTTTATGATCAAGTTTTGAATCGCGTCGTTGAGTTAACGAATGAGTTAACGGTTGGAGATCCAACTGAACAAGCTACGTTCATGGGCCCTGTTAACGACAATAACGCTTTCAAAAAAATCATGGAATACATTGAAATCGGCAAGCAAGAAGGTAAGTTAATGGCTGGCGGCGAAGGGGATAATTCCAAGGGTTATTTCATTAAACCAACGGTTATTGCGGATCTTGCTCCTAAAGCACGTATAATGCAAGAAGAAATTTTCGGACCTGTTGTTGGTTTCACAAAGGCAAAGAACTTCGATGAAGCGCTTGAAATTGCTAACAACACGGAGTACGGCTTAACTGGTGCAGTTATTACTACAAACCGTGCCCACATGGAACAAGCTCGTGAAGACTTCCATGTTGGAAACCTGTATTTTAACCGATCTTGTACTGGAGCCATCGTTGGTTATCAGCCATTTGGCGGCTTCAATATGTCCGGAACTGACTCCAAAGCAGGCGGTCCTGATTACTTGCTGCTTCATATGCAGGCAAAAACAACTTCAGAAATGTATTAATAATAAAAGTGAACCCCCTTCTCAAGCCGAGGAGGGGGTTCACTTTTATTTTGATATGTCTATCACAAATGGAACCGTAAATACTTTGCCATCGTGCTGAAATTGGCCCCATATCTTATAAATGCCTTTTTCAGGAAAAATAGTCATAAAGGTTACCGTTGGACCATTTCCTTCTGTTGTCATCGGATGGATGTGTAAATACTTTTCCGCATCACTACTCATGGCGACCGCATGCCCCATTGCCCCTAAATAAGGCTGCAGATTTTTAATGGGTTGATGGTTTTTTGCATCACTAATGGTGAAATTCATATGGACCGTCATTCCAGCCATCATTTGGTCAAAAGAGAGCTTCACTTGTTTGCCATCAACGACTTTGGTTAGCTTCTGATCAGGGACGAGAGGTTTTCCTTCTGCGGCATCCCCTTCAATCTGGACCCAATGATTTTCTACACTAGGGTCCCCTCCACCCTTCGGAGTAAATTCTGAGATAAGCTTATAATTTCCGCCGGCGGGGAAACTAGTGGTAAAATCAAATTCGCCATTTCCCTTATATTTTGGATGGATGTGAGAAAAATAAGCTAAATCCTTACTAACAATAAATAAATGCATTTTTTTCTCATGAACAGTATCGAATGATTGAATCGGTTTATTGGACTGATCCATTATTAACAGTGAAATGGGTATTTTCTCATTTGCATTCGGATGATCCTGGATCTTCCAATCAGACTTTGTAGGGATGACACCAGTTGGAGTGGCACTCATATTATGGTCCATACTCGACTTTGGGACCCTAACCGGATTACAAGCCGATAAAAACAAGGTATAAAAAAGGATCATAAATAGGATAGATTTTTTCAGTGGGAATTCCTCCATTCAATGAAACTTACTTTTTTTAAAAATATATTACCTAATTAAACCAATGCAAGAATTTTATGTAATTTAAAAAGTTACCTATAGTAAAAATAATGATAATATAGAGAAAAGGCAGTAAGGAACTAAAAGTGTGGGGGATTGTAAAATTGATTCCATTATATCTATTTCACGTCACATCAGTCCAACATAGTGAAAATTTACTTTTGACATTTTTAATCTGTAATATTTTTGTTGTCACAGCAGGAATTACGTTTATGTATAAATTATTTCGACAGAAAAATGTTCGAGGCGCGGGAATCACGTTTGCGATTGCTTTAGCTGTGAATTATATTCTTATTGCCATCTTTGGGGATATATTTGATTTACTTGGATAAGCGCTAGAGAGGAGATGATATCGTTGAAATATTATCGTTTATGGGTACTTGCCTTTCTATTAAAATTTATTGGTTCTGCATGGGATGCTTCTTATCATTTTAAATATTTATTTGAGGAATACTCCATTCCCCATATTGTTAATACCATCGGTTTTGCTTTAGGCGCATGTTTGTTAATTCAAGAGTGGCGACGTTTAAATTATATGGACCGATTTTCTAGAAACCTGATTACAATAGGCTACGTTATATTCCTAATTGGGATCCCACTAGATTTCACCTATCATATTGCGTATGGAATTGATTTAACTACATGGAGTCCAACCCATTTTATTTATTATATTGGTACAGCAATTATGATTTTTGGGGTCTGGCGTGGTTACTTTCTATATTCGAGAGATATTCAACCGTCATGGTGGTCACTTCATACCTGGTTTGCCATGTATCTCCTTGAATGCTTGATGTTTCCGAATATGCAACAGGAAAACGGGGCCATTTCATATGATCAATACATTCATGGAAAATCGATTGCCTCAAAGGAAATCCTTGAATTAATCTCAGATCCTGCCTCACAGATTTTTGGCGGCATTCCGGAATGGGTCTATCCCATCTATTCAATCCTAATGGTCGCTCTCCTAACAATTCTAATCATCCGATATTGCCGTGATTATACCATACCTGTGATGGCGACGGCACTTTATATCCTGTTAAGGTTTGTAGGCAAAGCTATTTTTGCTGCAGTTGGTTACCCAACCTCTTATGTACCGATAACGCTTTTATTCATTCCTTTATGCTATTTATTGTTTAGAAAAAACCCTCGGTTAGCTGGTCTGGCAGGTACACTAGCTTATTTTCTTGCCTTGTTTGCAATCCATAAAACAGGTATACTCATCACTCCACCCTTGGTATTATGGGAGCTTGCCCCTGTTGCAGTAATTGGTGTGCTTGTTCCGACCATAAATTCAATCGTAAAACCGTATCAAATACAGAAAACTGAAAAGAAGGTAGTGTAGTAAAAATAGCATACAATCGTGTGCTATTTTTCTTTTTATACTATGTTTGACAATAATGTGAAATCATTCACATATATTGGTTGGATAGTGACGTACTTCACAAATTTTATCGACGCTAGCATTTACAATTTAACTATAAAGAAAACCTTACTAACCTTAAAAATATTTATTTAACATATGAGGAGTGATTGATAAATGAAAAAACTAGTAATAATCGGAAATGGTATGGCAGGCGTCAGAGCGATAGAGGAAATTCTAAAAGTATCCACTGAACCATTTGAAATTACTATTTTTGGACAAGAACCGTACCCAAACTATAATCGGATTAAACTATCAAATATACTTCAAGGGGATACAAACTTTGAAGAAATCATCATCAACCCGCTCGATTGGTATAAAGAAAATAATATTCAATTGTTTACAGGTGAAGCGATTGTAAACATTGATGTGGACGGAAAACGTGTGGTTAGTAATTTAGGCAGGGAAGTCGAATATGATGAATTAATTATTGCCACTGGCTCGAATTCGTTCATCCTCCCAATTCCAGGTGCAGACAAAATCGGTGTGACTGGATTTCGTGATATCAATGATTGTGAAATGATGATCAAGTCAGCACAGCAATTTAAGAAAGCCGTGGTCATCGGCGGCGGACTTCTAGGTCTTGAGGCAGCAAGAGGACTGTTAAACCTGGGAATGAAGGTGGATGTTGTTCACTTAATGCCGCATCTAATGGAGCGACAGCTGGATTCGGTTGCTTCATCCTTACTGAAGGCAGAACTAGAAAGCCAGGGCATGAACTTCTTAATGGAAAAAGAAACCGTTGAAATCCTTGGCAACGAACGAGTAACAGGTCTTCGCTTTAAAGATGGATCAGAGGTGGAAGCGGACCTGGTGGTTATGGCAATCGGGATTAAGTCTAACACCGAAGTGGCAGGAAACAGCGGAATCTATGTCAATCGCGGGATAGTGGTCAATGACTTCATGGAAACAAGTGTCCCTCATGTTTACGCAGTGGGGGAATGTGCGGAACATCGAGAGATTGTCTATGGCTTGGTGGCCCCATTATATGAACAAGGAAAAGTGCTGGCCAACCGTATTTGTGGAAATTTAAGCGAACCATATGAAGGCTCTGTAACAGGAACACAATTAAAGGTAGCCGGTGTGGACCTTTTCTCTGCTGGAGAAATTTTTGAAGATGGTTCAACAAAATCGATCATGGTCTACAATGAATATGATGGTGTCTATAAAAAGATCTTAACGAGAAATAACACGATTGTTGGTGTCGTGCTATATGGAGACACCAAGGATAGCACCAAGCTATACCGAATGCTGACGAAAAAAGAGGATATCAGCGGAATGACTAGTATATCGGTGCTGCAATCTGAATGCAGTGCAGAAGGCGGCAATGATGATGTAGCATCGATGCCGAATGATGAATTAATTTGCGGTTGTAACGGAGTCACTAAAGGCGCCATCGTTGAAGCAATCAAAACTCAAGGGTTAACCACACTGGACCAAGTGAGCCATTGTACGAACGCGGGCCGTTCTTGCGGACGCTGTAAACCGATGGTAAGCAATATTCTTGCCTATACACTAGGTGACCAATTTGATGAAGCGGCAGCACAAAAGACAAGCCTGTGCGGTTGTACAACCCTAAGCCGTGATGAAGTTGTGGCCGAAATTAAAGAAAAAGGCTTAACAAGTGTAAAAGAAGTTATGAATGTCCTTGAGTGGAATAATGAGGAAGGCTGTACCAAATGCCGTCCGGCCATCAACTACTATCTAGGTATGATTCATATGGATGAATACAAAGATGATCGTGATTCCCGACTCGTCAATGAAAAAATGCATGCCAATATTCAAAAAGACGGAACCTACTCGGTTGTACCAAGAATGTATGGCGGGGTAACGACAGCCGCTGATTTGAAAAAAATCGCCGAGGTCGCTGAAAAGTATGAGGTACCGCTCGTAAAATTAACAGGCGGACAGCGGATTGGTTTATTCGGAGTGAAAAAAGAAGACCTGCCAAGTATGTGGGAAGAGCTCGATATGCCTTCTGGTTATGCTTATGGAAAAACGCTTCGTACTGTAAAAACTTGTGTCGGCGCTCAGTTCTGCCGCTATGGAACACAGGATTCGATGGCACTTGCCATTGACCTTGAAAAGAAATTTGAACGCCTCGATACCCCTCATAAAGTAAAAATGGGCGTATCGGCCTGCCCAAGGAACTGCTCAGAAGCAGGAATCAAAGACATTGGCTTTGTCGGAATTGACGGCGGCTGGGAGATTTATGTCGCTGGTAACGGCGGTGTCGACCTCCGTGCGGGGGACCTCCTATGTACAGTGAAAACACAAGCGGAAGTAATGGAAATCACGGGTGCTTATCTTCAATATTATCGAGAAACAGCCAATTACCTAGAGCGTACTTCAAAATGGGTAGAACGTGTCGGCTTGGATCATGTGAGAGAAGTACTTGCCAATGAGGCCACACGGAAAGCCTTAAACGAGCGCATGGATAAAACATTAAATAAATATATCGAACCTTGGAATGAAGCGATTCAAAGTGAAGAAATTCAAGATAAATATTATGCAAAACACACTATTAAGGCTGGGGAGTGATTCAATATGCTTCAAACAATAACAAGAATTCCAGTGGCAAACTATTCTAATTTAAGAGTTCGATCTGGGTATACGATTAAAACCGATGATACAGAAATTGCCCTATTTAAATTAACAAATGGAGAGGTTTATGCGATTGAAAACAGCAGTCCCCATCCAAAAGGAGGCGTCCTTTCAGAAGGCCTTGTCAGTGGCGAGTATGTATATTGCCCCGTCTATGATTGGAAAATATCCTTAAAAGATGGTAAAGTACAGTCACCGGATGTAGGTCAAGTACGGACATTCAAGGTTGAATTAGAGGAAGATATCGTTTTTATTGTCAGATAAGAGCGAAATGGGAAGGATGGCTGCAGAATGAAAAATGGGAAAGTATTTTTAGTAGGAGCAGGACCCGGGGACGTTCGTTTAATCACCGTAAAAGGACTGGAGGCTATAAAGCAAGCCGAAGTGATTTTATATGACCGGCTTGCCAATCCCAAACTGTTAGAGTTTGCTCCAGCGGATTGTGAACTGATTTATTGCGGAAAACTACCGAACCGCCATATATTACGCCAAGGGAATATCAACGAGCTTTTGGTTGAGAAGGCTCTTGAAGGCAAGCGGGTTGTTCGTTTAAAAGGCGGAGACCCAGGCGTGTTTGGCAGAGTTGGCGAAGAAGCGGCATCCCTGGCCGAATATCAAATTCCATTTGAAATCGTTCCTGGCATTTCATCGGGGATTGCAGCCCCCCTTTATGCAGGAATTCCTGTTACCCACCGTGAGTATGCAGAGTCATTTGCAGTCGTTACTGCCCATGACAAATCGCAAGAGGGCAAACCAGTACTTGATTGGGAAGGACTGGCTCGTGGTGTTGATACCATTGCCTTTTACATGGGAGTCGGCAATCTACCGTTTATTTGCGAAAATCTCCTTAACTACGGTAAACCAGCGTCGACCCCGGTTATTTTGATTCAATGGGGTACATTTGGCCGCCAAAAAACATTGCAAGGGACACTTGCTAATATTTCCGAGAAGGTCTTGGAGGCAAAGTTTAGCAACCCATCGATTATTTTAGTTGGGGATGTCATTTCTCTGCGTGAAAAAATCAGCTGGTTCGAGAAAATGCCATTGTATGGACGGCAAATCCTGCTTGCCCGTACGAGTGAGGGTCAAAGTGAATTAGCAAAGGAATTAATGGATCAAGGTGCCGATGTGATTGAATTTCCAAAGTGGAAAAAGACAGCACTGCCTGTTGATCTGACAAAAGTAACTTCCTATGAAAAAATATTTTTTACCTCACCTGAAAGTGTAGATGAATTTTTCACAGCGGTGATGGAAAGTGGAATGGATATTCGAAAAATCCGTGCCGATTTCTTTGGCGCTTCGATGAAATCAATCAAAGCATTAAATAATCGTGGATTTATTGCTGTACAGGTTGATGAAATGCACGAAACCGGAGCCTTGCTCATTGTTGGGGACGATAGCATCTTGAAAAAAGGTTATGATCAGGCAGACATCATGGTGACTAGCAGAAAAGAAATAGATCATCAGTTTCTGCCTCTTTTTAAAAGAATGTTAGATGAGGCTGACGTGAATACCATGGTATTCCCAAGCAGTGCGTCCGTTGAACCGTTTGTACAAGCGTTACGTGAATGTGACTTGAATGCGGTTGAACTGTTGCAAGGGTTGCATGTGGTCAGTATGGGAAAACAAACAGCAGCTGCGGTTGGAAAAGCCGGCTTTATGTCGCATGGAATGCCTGCTAGCGCAACGAAAGAAGCCTTGGTTGAATATTTAGCGGTCCGTCCTGTCGAGGAAGTGTAGAAGATGAATTCAGGCTATCCTGTAATCCTAAAGTTAGAAGGAAAAACAGTCGTCATTGTTGGGGGCGGGAAAGTTGCCGAGCGAAAAGTAACGGGTCTGCTTGGTACGGGTGCAGAAATCGTAATCGTCAGCCCGGAGGCAACGGATGAAATCCAAAGGCTTCATCGTGAGGGGGAAATTGTTTGGAAGCAAAAGTCCTTTTTTGCTAGCGACATAAAGGATGCATTCATGATTTTTGCTGCGACGAATATTCAAGAAATAAATCAGTTGATTAGAAGTTCAGCAGCACCCCATCAGCTTGTAACGATTGCAGACGATCCAGGTGAATCCAATTTCCATGTCCCAGCCCATTTTCAACGTGGACTGTTGAGCATTGCCGTTTCAACAGGAGGAGCGAGTCCAACCCTAGCAAGCAAAATTCGGGAGCAGCTCGAGGAGCAGTTTGATGATTCCTACGAGGGCTATCTTGAGTTTCTTTTTTCAAAACGAAAATGGATTCTGAAGGAAGTGGAAAGCGCTTCTTTGAAGAGGAAACTATTAAAAACCATTGTAAGTTTGGAGTTCTTAACTAGTGATAATCGGGAAGATGATTTTATTAGATTATATGAAATGCTTCTTAACGAAACGGGCCAATAATGACTGCAAAAAAGGATGTCGATGACGTCCTTTTTTTTATGGACTTTTCCTTTTGAAAAATCAGAGGACAGGGTGTTTTTACCTATTTTTATAAAATTTTCTGAAAAGTAGTTCCATTTTTAAAATCAGTGTTATATAATACAAAACGTAGATAGTTACTGTATTATAACAAAGAGGTGATGTAGTTCATGTCGACGCAAACGACAGGTATTGAAGTGGTTGGGGCAATGAGAGCCCAGTACGATGAGATTTTAACACCAGAGGCATTAAATTTTATTGAAGAGTTAGAACGAAAATTTGGCGAAAGAAGAATTGAACTGTTACAGTACAGACAAAAACGGCAAGCCGAAATTAATGATGGGAAATTGCCAGACTTCCTTCCTGAGACAAAACATATTCGGAATGATGTCTGGACCATTGCTCCGCTGCCGGATGACCTGCAAGATCGCAGGGTAGAAATTACAGGCCCGACCGATCGAAAAATGGTCATCAATGCTTTAAACTCTGGTGCAAAGGTTTTTATGGCTGATTGTGAAGACGCCACTTCACCGACATGGGAAAACATCATCGAAGGACAAATCAACTTAAGAGATGCAGTAAATCGGACGATTTCCTTTGAAAATCCTAACGGTAAAAAATATGAACTGCATGAAAAAACAGCTGTTCTGTTTGTTAGACCACGCGGCCTGCATTTAGAAGAAAAACATATTTTACTAGATGGCAAGACTATTTCAGGAAGTTTCTTCGACTTTGGGATGTACTTTTTCCATAATGTGAACCAGTTACTTGAGAGGGGAACAGGACCATATTTTTATCTGCCGAAGCTGGAAAGTCACCTGGAGGCAAGGCTTTGGAATGATGTATTTGTATTTGCGCAAGAGAAGCTTGAGATTCCGAATGGAACCATTAAAGCGACTGTCTTACTAGAAACCATCATGGGCGCATTTGAAATGAATGAGATTTTATTTGAGCTAAAGGAACACTCTGCAGGATTGAATTGTGGAAGATGGGATTATATCTTCAGTTACTTGAAAAAGCTGCGTAACCACAAGGATGTCATTTTACCGGATCGATCTCAGGTAACGATGACAGTACCATTCATGCGTTCGTATTCGTTACTAACGATTCAAACCTGTCACCGCCGCAAGGCACCGGCAATCGGAGGAATGGCAGCCCAAATTCCCATTCGAAATAATCCGGCTGCTAATGAGGAGGCTTTTGCAAAAGTCCGCGCTGATAAAGAGCGTGAAGCCCGTGATGGTCATGATGGAACATGGGTGGCACACCCAGGTCTTGTTCCGGTAGCCCTAGAAGTTTTCAACCGTGAAATGCCGATTGCCAACCAAATTCATACACTTAAGCAACAGAAAATCAGTGTGACTGCCCAAGATTTGCTTGAATCACCAGGTGGAACGATTACAGAAGAGGGCGTTCGTTTGAACATAAATGTTGGGATTCAATATGTGGCTTCCTGGCTAAGTGGAAGTGGCGCAGCCCCTATTCACAACTTAATGGAGGACGCTGCAACTGCAGAAATTTCACGAGCTCAACTGTGGCAGTGGATTCGCCACCCTAAAGGGATTCTGAACGACGGACGGAAGGTCACCGCGGAAATGTACCAGCAATATAAGGTGGAGGAATTGGAAAAAATCAAACAGGAAATTGGAATTCAGACATTTGAAAACGGCCGATTTGATGAAGCTGTTGAATTGTTTGACCGATTGATTTTAAATGATGATTTTGCTGAATTTTTAACTTTACCAGGGTATGAGTTGATCTAGTTTATTAAATTAAAAAAATACTTAATAGATTAATAGGAGGAATATAAAATGACAAATTCAAGAGTTGCACAATTACAAGAAAGCTGGGAAATGGATAGCCGTTGGAAGGGGATTACAAGACCATACACTGCCGAGGATGTTATCAAGTTACGCGGATCCATTGATATTGAGCATACGTTGGCTCAAAAAGGGTCTGAAAAGCTCTGGAAGCTATTAAATGAAGAAGACTATGTAAATGCCCTTGGTGCATTAACAGGAAATCAGGCAGTCCAGCAAGTTAAAGCAGGACTAAAAGCTATCTACCTAAGCGGTTGGCAGGTAGCAGCCGATGCAAACCTGTCCGGACACATGTATCCTGACCAAAGCTTATACCCAGCAAATAGTGTACCAAGTGTTGTCAAAAGGATTAATCAAGCACTTCAACGTGCAGACCAGATTACCCATTCAGAGGGCGACAACTCAATTGATTGGTTTGCTCCAATTATCGCTGATGCCGAAGCCGGTTTTGGCGGCCAATTAAACTGTTTCGAATTGATGAAAGGCATGATTGAAGCGGGTGCTTCAGGCGTCCACTTTGAAGATCAGCTTTCTTCCGAGAAAAAGTGTGGCCATTTAGGGGGTAAAGTATTGCTGCCAACCCAAACAGCGGTTCGCAACTTGATCGCTGCTCGTTTAGCTGCAGACGTTATGGGTGTTCCAACCATATTAGTTGCCCGGACAGATGCTAACGCTGCTGATTTAATTACGAGTGATATTGATATGAATGATGCACCCTTTATTACGGGTGAACGCACGGGAGAAGGATTCTATCGAGTGAGGGCGGGGATTGACCAGGCGATTGCTCGCGGTCTAGCATATGCACCATATGCGGATCTTGTTTGGTGCGAAACTTCTGAGCCAAATCTCGAGGAAGCAAGACAATTTGCAGAAGCGATCCATGAGCAATTCCCAGGCAAGTTGCTCGCATACAACTGTTCGCCATCTTTCAACTGGAAAAAGAAATTGGATCAAGAAACAATTGCGAAATTCCAAGTCGAACTTGGAAAAATGGGCTACAAGTTCCAATTCGTTACTCTTGCTGGCTTCCACGCCTTAAACCACGGCATGTTCGAACTTGCCCGCGGCTATAAAGAGCGCGGCATGGCAGCTTACTCCGAATTGCAGCAAGCTGAATTCGATAGCGAGCAATACGGCTACACGGCCACACGTCACCAACGTGAGGTTGGTACAGGTTACTTTGACCAAGTATCTATGGTCATTACCGGTGGAACATCTTCAACAACCGCATTAAAAGGTTCAACTGAGGCAGAACAATTTACAGGGAAAAACTAGTTCTCAGCAGGCCACGAATCCTTCTCTCCTATTGGAGGGAGGGATTTTTTGTGGAGGAGGATATGAATATATTAGTGGCTTACTGGCGGATAAGGTGGGATTACTGGCGGATGGGATGGGTTTACTGGCAGATAAGGTGAGATTACTGGCGGATGGGAGGGGTTTACTGGCGGATAAGGTGAGTTTACTGTCATATGGAAAGAGTTTACCCTTAGATAAGCCAAGATTACTATCGAATGACTAATTCCATCCAGCCCACAATCTCACTTCTCCAGCACTTTTTGGAACGGAACGTTTTTTAATGTATCATCATAGATAATAATAGCCTTTATATGGAGTTGATTGAGTTGAAAAAGACAACCGTTGATGAGATCTTACAGCAAGGTATCTATGGACCACTTGAAACAAAACCAGATGAGCGGCGGAAATTCTTAGGAACTTTGAGAGAGCGGATTGTTATTGCCCTTAAGAAAAGCCAAGTGGGAGAAAATGAAGTATATCCCCAAGTGGAGCAGCATATGAAGGAAAAGCCCCAGTCCCATCTTTTCTTAAATGGAAACATGAATTACGAGGCCCTTTCCAAATATGTAAAGCTGGCCACAAAATATAAGATTGAACATACTATTGTGACCAATAAAGAGCACGACACGGAAATCGGCTTGGTGTTAGCTATGGATCATGCCATTGATAAGGAAGATATCTATATAACCAAGAAGGTACCTGCCCAGCTGCAGGAAGTTAAAAAGAGCAAGGGCTTTTTTTCAAAAATCTTTAAAAAATAAGCAGATGTGATTTCAGAGAACATACGCCCTTAACAGAGGAAAGCATCAAGCCAGAGCCCCAACTGTCCTTATGAGGAGTTCATAAGGACAAAATACCTCATGCACAACCTCCAACTGTCTTTATGACACTATACACTCCTCTGTTTTCATCCAGCTGCCACTTCCACCGTTGCCTGAAGCTCCATTTCAACATTTCCTTGAATGGCTCGACTGATCATGCAAGAAGTCTCCGCTTTTTTGGCGAGTCTCTTAGCCATCGCCACTTCTTTTTCGGATGCACCTGGTTTCAAGACTACATGTGGTCGGTGGATAATTTTTTTATATGTAAAAACCCCATTGGTGACATCCACAATTCCTTCAGACTCCATCATTAGAGTCTCCTTCAGCAAATGACTACGTTCCAACATCGCTGCAAGTGTGATAATATAGCAGGTCGCGGCAGCCCCTAGCAGCATCTCATCTGGATTAGTGCCGACACCCGGCCCATCCATTCCTGGTGGGATGGAAATCTTTGTTTTTAGATTCCCGGCTTCAATCTCTCCGACATCATTCCGTAATCCCGGCCAGTTCGCCTTTAAGTGAAAAATATGTTCGGCCATTCTAAATTCCTCCAATTTTAGTTTTGCTCCCACGTTATTTGGAAAATATGGTATGGTTAATTTGATACGTAAAAAATGGAGCAGTGATAATGAAAATTATTTTTAAAATTACCCTTTTCCTAATTCTTTGTTTATATTTAGCGATTCTTTCGAAATTAATTTTGTTTAAATATATCCCGTTATCTGAGATTATTAATCATTTTAACTTTACCTATGATGAATACCACTGGCGGTCGAATAATTTCGTCCCCTTTAAAACCATTAAATTTTATTTGTTTTTAGCAGATATCAATCTAAGTATTCGGATTGAGAACTTAGCAGGGAATGTCATCGGTTTTATGCCGTTCGGATTTATCTTACCATTGCTTGCAAAAAAGTTTCAAAAAATCAGCACTGTCACCTTTGCTACCTTTTGCTTAAGTCTAACGTTCGAACTGTTGCAGCTCGTATTTGAATTTGGCAGCTTTGATGTGGACGACCTAATTTTAAATACGGCTGGTGGAATTCTTGGTTACCTGCCAATTAAGTTCGTTTTTCTGATCGCCCATTTGAAAAAGAAAAGCATAAAAACAACGCAATTTTAGGAGTCAGTTTCAAAGTAAACAAAAACCACCATGAATCTTTAAAAAGATCCACTGGTGGTTTTTTCAGTCCCAGTAACTGGTACTGTATCTGCTAACAATTGAATATTTTTGGTTACCTTTGTGCTATAGGTAAAATCACCATAGCAGTAAGGGTAGCGGAAATTATCTTTATTGCCGCCACAAGTATATATAGCTGGCTTTTCTTTTACCCGCTGGAGGGAGAATTCTTTCGCCAATGCCTCACTATGTTTACCGCCGTGCTGTGCGACATAGTCAATGTAACCAATTCCCATGTTGTAAGACTGGATAATGGTCTGGAAATCTACCTTTTTCTGATTCCCATAAGTGAGTACGCGCTGAAAATGTTTAACCCCAACCTGAATGCTTTTTTGGGGATCTGTAATTGTATTTCTTGCCAAACCAGCCGATTCCGACGACTGCATAGGATCCCCGCCTTTGCCGCGGCTTTCTTGCTGCATTAAGGCTACTAGTACTGTCGTATGAGTTTCGAGATTATATTTCGCTAATTCATCGTGTATTAAGGGACTATATTTTTTTACATCAGCAAATGGATCAGATTTTTCAAGTTGAAGGGAACCTGGTTGTTGAAAATAATTTTGGAACATGGCCAATCCACAAAAAAGCATAAACAGCATCAAAAAGAGTTTGAATTTCTTCCGTCTTCGTTTTTTCATTCAGAAGTCCTCCCATCCCTGACCATTATAAGGGAAGATGCCAAGAATGTCTGTGATGAACTTATTAGTAAAAATATTTGCATTATTAAGAGAAAAATAGAATTAAATTTTTAAAAGTTTGAACAAAAATTGATTTGCTTGCCAATACTGATAGTTGAATCATTGCGGTAATGCGGAAAAGTTTGGTATCATCATTAGTATTGATATGACAAGACAAATGGGATTGGGGGTTATGATATGTCACGAATTTCAAATGAGCAGGTTAAGCATGTAGCCAACCTGGCACGCTTGGCGATAACAGAGGAAGAAACAGAAAAGTTTACAAAGCAGTTGGATGCGATTATTACCTTTGCTGAGCAGTTAAATGAATTGGACACGGAAAATGTGGAACCTACATACCATGTGCTGGATATGAAAAATGTTTTACGTGAAGATAAATCCAAACAAGGATTAGCGCTTGAAGAGGTACTAAAAAATGCGCCGGAACATCAGGATGGACAGATTAAAGTACCATCGATTATGGGGAAGGAGGATTAATGTTGAGTTTATTTGATTATAAAGTTGCAGACCTACATGAGCTGCTACATAAAAAAGAACTAAATGTATCCGATCTTGTTGAAGAATCATACAAGAGAATCGGACAAGTCGAGGACAAGGTTCAGGCATTTTTAACATTAGATGAAGAGCGCGCCCGTCAATCAGCAAAAGCATTAGATGAGAAACTTAACACGGATGCGGCAAAAGGTTTGCTATTTGGGATGCCGATTGGCTTAAAAGATAACATGGTTACAAAAGGACTGCGGACAACCTGTGCGAGTAAAATTCTCGAAAACTTTGATCCAATTTATGATGCCACCGTCGTTCAGAAACTGCAACAGGCAGAAACGGTAACGATTGGGAAGTTAAATATGGATGAATTTGCAATGGGGTCTTCAAACGAAAATTCCCATTATCAAACGACACGGAATCCATGGAATCTTGAGACGGTTCCAGGTGGTTCATCAGGCGGTTCAGCAGCATCTGTTGCAGCAGGAGAAGTCCTATTTTCCCTAGGTTCTGATACGGGTGGTTCGATCCGTCAGCCAGCTTCTTTTTGTGGTGTCGTCGGATTAAAGCCAACCTATGGTCGTGTTTCCCGCTTTGGCCTTGTAGCCTTTGCGTCATCACTTGATCAAATTGGACCGATTACAAGAACCGTTGAGGATAATGCCTACCTGCTTCAAGCAATATCCGGCCTGGATCCAATGGATTCAACCTCAGCAAATGTGGACGTACCTGACTTTGCTAGTGCCTTAACTGGTGACGTAAAGGGTCTTAGAATCGCAGTACCAAAAGAGTATCTTGGTGAAGGTGTCAGTGAACCCGTCCGACAATCCGTCTTAAATGCATTAAAGGTGCTCGAGGGTCTTGGCGCAGTTTGGGAAGAAGTTTCCCTGCCGCACTCGAAGTATGCACTTGCCGCTTACTATTTGCTTTCGTCATCAGAAGCCTCAGCGAACCTCGCCCGTTTCGACGGAGTCCGTTACGGCTATCGTACAAAAGATGCGGATACATTAATTGATTTATATAAAAAATCACGAGCAGAAGGCTTCGGTGATGAAGTAAAGCGCCGGATTATGCTTGGAACGTTTGCGCTAAGTTCAGGTTACTATGATGCCTATTATAAAAAGGCACAGCAGGTTCGGACATTAATCAAGCAAGACTATGAGAGTGTTTTTGCCAAGTATGATGTGATTATCGGACCAACTACACCAACGCCGGCTTTTAAAATTGGTGAAAACATTGAGGACCCGTTAACGATGTATGCCAATGATATTTTAACGATTCCATTGAACCTTGCAGGCTTACCAGGAATTTCGGTTCCGTGTGGTTTTGATGGCGGGTTGCCGCTAGGCTTACAAATCATCGGCAAGTATTTTGATGAAGCAACAATTTATCGGACAGCACATGCATTTGAACAGGCAACAGACTATCATAAACAGAAACCTGGATTATAGGGGGTGAAGACCGTGGAATTTGAAACAGTGATTGGACTTGAGGTCCATGTTGAGTTAAAAACAGATTCAAAAATTTTCTCGGCGAGCCCCAATCATTTTGGGGCTGAACCGAATACAAATACAAGTGTGATCGACCTGGGCTACCCAGGAGTTTTACCTGTCCTTAATAAAAAAGCGGTAGAATTTGGGATTAAAGCTGCCATGGCCATTAATTGCGAGGTTGCTACCCATACAAAGTTTGACCGCAAAAACTACTTTTACCCGGACAATCCCAAGGCCTACCAGATTTCCCAGTTTGACAAACCAATTGGGGAACATGGCTGGATTGATATTGAGGTAAATGGCTATACGAAGCGGATTGGAATTACGAGAATTCATTTGGAAGAAGATGCAGGTAAGCTGAACCATGGCAAAGGGTATTCATTATGCGATTACAATCGTCAGGGCACTCCGCTTGTTGAAATCGTTTCTGAACCGGATATTCGCACGCCTGATGAGGCGTATGCCTATCTTGAAAAATTAAAATCCATTATCCAATATACAGGCGTTTCCGATTGTAAAATGGAAGAAGGCTCACTTCGTTGTGACGCAAATATTTCGATTCGTCCGGTTGGTCAAGAAGAATTCGGAACGAAAACAGAATTAAAAAACCTGAACTCATTCAATTTTGTCCGCAAAGGGCTTGAATACGAAGAGAAGCGTCAACGCGAAGTGGTGTCAGCCGGCGGGACGATTGATCAAGAAACTCGCCGCTTTGATGAAGCCACTGGAGCAACCTTGCTGATGAGGGTCAAAGAAGGTTCCGATGATTATCGTTACTTCCCAGAGCCGGATTTAATGGACTTGTACATTGATGAGGACTGGAAAGCAAGAATTCGTGCCGAAATCCCTGAACTGCCAGATCAGCGTCAAAAGCGTTATATAGAAGAGCTTGGTCTACCTGTTTATGATGCTAAGGTGCTAACCGTAACGAAAGAAATGGCTGATTTCTTCGAGGAGACAGTAAATGGTGGTGCGGATGCGAAGCTTGCCTCGAACTGGATCATGGGGGATGTTTCTGCCTACTTGAATGCTGAGCAAAAAGAGCTTCATCAAGTAGCCTTAACACCGGAAGGTCTAGCAAGCATGATTAAGCTAATCGAAAACGGAACAATTTCTTCGAAAATCGCGAAAACCGTTTTTAAAGAGTTAATCGAAAACGGCGGCGATGCTGAGCAAATTGTGAAGGACAAGGGGCTTGTCCAGATTTCCGATGAGGGAACACTTCTCAAAATTATTTCTGAGGTGCTGGATGCGAATCCGCAATCGATTGAGGATTTTAAGAATGGGAAAAATAAAGCGGTGGGCTTCTTAGTTGGGCAGTTAATGAAAGCAACTAAGGGTCAGGCCAATCCGCAGATGGTCAATCAGTTATTGCAGCAAGAATTACAAAAACGTTAAAAGAAGCTGGCAGAGTCTATTCTGCCAGTTTTTTTATGATTAGCGGATTTCGACATTCTTTTCGCCATTTCCCGGGAAAAAATCCTTTTCTTAAAAGGGTTTTTCCCAAGACTAATCAAACGTTTGGTTATTAAGGAATGATCAGTTATCGTGTCGAAGCATAGGAGTTTCCATAAGAAAGTCCTAATATCGACTTGTTTTTTATTTTATTAGAGGTAAATTATCGCTCGAGTCGACAAAGGATTTTCACAATAAGTGGCTGAAACACTTTATTTATATGGCCTCGTGGCTAACTAATCAAACGTTTGGTTAGTTTTTTGGAGTAGTGTAAATTCAACAATCTTTTTTCCAGGTTTAGGAGTAAAAGGTTGAGAGGGAGGGCTATTCCTCCTATTTAATTAAACGTTTGATTAGTTTGCAGTTGGTCGAGGGGTGTAAATTTAAAGGGAAATAAGGTGAATGGAAGGCTTAGCTGCCCCAGTTCCCGACAAACTTTTTATATGATTTCGGAGAAAAACATTGATTTACCGGGGCTGATACTAGTTTTAATCAAACGTTTGGTTAGTTCTATATTTTTGGGAAAATAGTCGAGGTATGTAAAAGAACTTAGGCTAAATATTTAAATGGCTATTTTCTGATACGCTGATAAAATCTGATTTATCGCTGATAAACTGTGTGAATTCGCTGATAAATGGGCTAGATTCGCTGATAAAACTCTCAAATCCGCTGATTAAAAATGAGAGGCGATCTTTATTAGTATATGAAACTAGTTTTTTCGTCCAAAGCTTTCTTAGATACCCCCTTTGTATATAAATCCCTCCATAAAAATTATTATGTTGTACTCTTTTCCAAAAATTAGTATTCTCCTCCCTGACTTGCGGATAACCGCCATCAACTTGCGGAAAGTAGATTTTAGGACTATTCGTAGTTTAATTCGGCAAATAAATGGTAAGATTTAAACAAAATGATGTTATAAATAAAGCGAGGTACACGGATGACAATTTATATTGCGCTGTTACGAGGAATCAATGTTGGCAAGCATAACCGGATCAAAATGGCAGATTTAAAAAGTCTATTAGAAACAATGGGCCTAACCAAGGTGAAAACATATATTCAAAGTGGAAATGTTTTATTCGAAGCAAAGGACGAGGCAGAGCAACTTAGCCAACGATTAGAGGATGAGATAAGTAAGACATTTGGTTTTCCGGTCCCTGTTATTTTAAGAACAGCTGAGGAATACGAGCAGATTATCCGTGATTGTCCCTATTCTATCGATTCGCTTAAGGAAGGCGAGAGTATCCAACTAGCCTTTTTGGCGGAGGAACCCTACCAAGTGAAAACGGACCTTTTACGCAACTACGAAAGCGAGCCGGACGAATGTTTTATAAAAGGGAAAGAAGTCTACCTTTTTTTACGGCAAAGTATCCTCGATTCAAAACTTGCCACTCAGCTGCCGAAATTATGTGTTCCTGCGACAGTACGTAACTGGAAAACCGTCATCAAACTATCGACCATGGTAGAAGCTTTGAAATAAAAAAGCGCTCGGATCGATTGGATCCGAGCGTTATTTATTGTATACCGTAGTGTAAAATAATTAATTGTGGATAACACTGAACTAGTTCTCTGAATCCAGCTCCAGCGCCCAGCGGCTAGTGTACTTCGCTCTCCGCCCTACGATAAGTCAAGCACGAATGCGCTATCGCTCTCCGTGTTTCCTTTATCTCAGTTGGAGCGCTCCAGTCCATACGCCGCTAAACGGGCGCTTGCGCCTTTTGTTCTGTTATTCATTTTTTAATAAACGAACGCTCTCATTAAATTCCTTTTCAATGGCATCATTTTTCTTATAAGTGATCAAGCTGACAACGACTGCTACAATTAGATTGAAGACAAAGCCTGGAACTATTTCATAAAGCGTGTCACCAAGTCCAACATTTTTCCAAACGATAACGGTAACAGCACCGACGATCATCCCGAAAAGGGCTCCCCAATTCGTAATCTTTTTCCAGAATAAACTTAGCAGGATAACAGGTCCGAAAGAAGCTCCGAAGCCTGCCCATGCATAGGCAACAAGATCTAAAATGGTGCTATTTTGCTTGAAAGCAAGTGCAGCAGCAACAACGGACACAAGAAGAACCGCCATTCTTCCTAAGAAGACAAGTTGTTTATCTTTAGCGTTCTTGTTCATTACCATTTTGTATAAATCTTCAACAAGCGCACTAGAAGTTACGATTAATTGGGAAGAAATCGTACTCATAATCGCTGCAAGAATGGCAGCCAAAGCAAATCCAGCGAATAGAGGGTGGAATAAAATCTGGCTTAATTCAATAAATACCGCTTCTGGATTCTTTAATACATGCTCCGGATTATTATGGAAAAATGCAATCCCAATAAATCCTGTTAAAATTGTACCGATAAGCGAGATAATCATCCAGCCCATACCAATTCGGCGGGCGCTTTTTGTTTCTTTGATCGTTTTGATTGCCATAAATCTTACAATAATATGCGGCTGGCCAAAATAGCCTAGGCCCCATGCCATTGCCGAAACTATTCCTAAAAAGGTTGTCCCTTTTAATAAGTCCATTTTGGTAGGATCAATCGCTCGAATCGTTTCAAACGTTTCAGCGGGACCGCCCGTGTGAAAGATGCCAATTGCGGGAACAAGTGCTAGGGCAATCAGCATCATTAATCCTTGAATAAAGTCTGTATAACTTACAGCCAAGAATCCACCAAATAGGGTGTAGGCAACCGTAACGCCGCCAACAATCAAAAGCCCAGTATGGTAACTAGTGCCAAACGAGCTCTCAAAAAAGACAGCCCCAGAAACCATTCCGGAAGAAACATAGAAAGTAAAGAATATAAGAATAACAATACCTGAAACAATACGGAGTAGTTTGCTGTTGTCTTTAAAACGGTTTTCAAGATAGCTAGGAATCGTGATGGAGTCATTGGCAACTTGAGTGTAAGAACGCAAGCGTGGTGCAACTAGCAGCCAGTTAAGATAGGCTCCAATCGTTAAACCGACCGCGATCCACGCATCGGCCAAACCGGTTACGTAAATCCCTCCAGGTAAGCCCATTAAGAGCCAGCCGCTCATATCAGCAGCCCCGGCACTTAAGGCGGTTACAGCAGGTCCTAAAGACCTTCCACCAAGCATGTAATCCGTAAGATTGCTAGTCTTTCGATATGAATACCAACCGATAAAGAGCATAGCGGCAATATAGATTCCAATCGAGAGTAGTTGTAGTGATTCGTTAGACATATATTTCCTCCCCAGTTTGTTATCGTAGAAAACACTTTTAATAATATTTTCTATATAAAAAATATTCTATCAACTTTAAAACTCTATTACTAGTGTAAAAATATGTTTTTATAAAATAGGGAAAAATACTTGTAGTATAACATTGGCGAATCTGCTTAAGCAGTTCGATTGTAACGTGTAATTGAAACGACTATTATAGAAGCAAATGGAAAGGGTGCTGTATAAATGGATTTAAACCAATGGTTTCAAAAAGGATTAACTGTCGATGGGTACATCAACGCGATGACCACCAATAAAGATGAAATGCTCACAATCTATAAGCAATTTACCTTAACGGATGAAGACAGAAATAAACTCGAGGCATTAAGACCGCAAAAATTACGAGCGATTGTCCTCTCAGAGGATTGGTGTGGGGATGCGATGCTGAATAACCCAATTTTGCTGCGACTAGCTGAGGCCGCCGAGATGGAAGTCCGTTTCGTGCTCCGCGATTCAAATCTGGAGTTAATGGACCAATATTTAACCAATGGCACGTCGAGAGCCATTCCAATTTTTATTTTTATCAATGAAGCAGGCAATGAAGCAGGTGTATGGGGACCAAGAGCACCTGAAATACAGGCATTTGTAATGGAAAAGCGTGCTGCCTTGCCAGATAAAGACGCTGAGGATTTCCAAGAGAAACAAATGGCAATGTTTAAGAGCTTTAAAGAAACCTATCAAACAGATGCGGCCATTTGGCAAACCGTGGCCAATAGTATCCTATCGACACTGTTAAAATAACAAAGAGGATCCCCAAGTAGTTTTAACTACAAGGGGATCCTTTTCTCGTCCATATTAAATACTGCTGTTCTTTGGAGGGATACGGTCGTTCTGCAAATTTTTATCACTGATTTTTGGCTCAATTCCAAGAATGAAATTACGGATGTTCGACCGGTGCAAATAAATTAAGAAAAAAGTAAATAAAAAAGAGATAAGTTCTAACTCAAAATTAGGAGAAACCAAGGAATATACGAGCATACTTAGACCAACGGTGATGGAGCCGAAGAATACATACTTTGTTAAAAAAATAACCAAAAAGAAGGTAATATAGGCAATCACTAATAAAGGAAAATTGGCAATCAACAGTGCTCCGGCAGTTGTAGCAATCGCCTTTCCCCCTCTAAAGCCTGCAAAAATTGGAAAGCAATGTCCAACAACAGCAGCGAATCCAAAGTAAAGGGGTTCCGCCTCAAGATTGAAGTAAATTGGCATGTAGGCTGCCAAAGCGCCCTTAGTAAGATCAATAAGCAGGACGAAAATAGCTGACTTTTTGCCAAGAACCCTCAATGTGTTGGTTGCACCAGGATTTTTGCTGCCATGATCCCGGATGTCTACACCAAAGACCAACCTGCCTACAATTAAGGCGGTGGGAACGCTTCCAATTAAGTAGGAAGCTAGAAGCAACAGCCAGAACATAAGCACCCTTCCCCCATCTATTATTTTAATAAATTCATGTTATTTATAGATTCTATCACACTTCAGTGGTATTATTTTGTTGAATTCTCACTATTAGTAAGAAAAGGGAGCGCTCAACATGAGACAAATTGATTTTGGTCAAGTTGCTAATAGCTATGCATGCGCAAGAGAAGATATTCCCGTAACCTTAATGGATAGCCTCTATCTCCGCAATATTTTTTTTGAAGGAAAAAAAGTCGCTGATATCGGCTCGGGAACTGGTGTGTTAACAAGAAAAGTGGCCTTACGAAAAGCGGATGTTATTGGCATTGAGCCATCAAAGGAAATGCTAGAGCAGGCAAAGGCTTTCAATCTTACGAAGAATTTTACCATTCCGTATCAACTGGGCAGTGCAGAAGATACAGGTCTAAAAGATTCACAGTTTGATATTGTCACAGTAATAAGGGCATGGCATTGGTTTGATCGTCCTAAGGCAATCCAAGAAATGAAAAGGATATTAAAAGCAAAAGGGACGTTAATTGTTATTGATTCTGGTTTTCTATCAGGCACGCCTGCCGTTGAAAAAACCTTGGCAGTTCTAGCCAAATACGTTGAAGGCGGCTTATTGCCAGCAGGTTCGAAGGCAGAGTCCCAGATGCGGATGAACGGATTTCCCGTCGAGTGGTTTGCTGAATGGCAGACAAATGGTTTCGAACTGAGAGATTTTTATAAGTTAAATTACACGGTCAACTTTACAAAGCAGGAATGGATCGAGCGAATGGAGTCGATTTCATGGCTGGCAGGAATAGATGTAAATGTTCGAAAAGCGGCATTGGAGGAGTTAGCCAGTTCAATACCAGATCAAGAATCCTTTGTCATTCCACATGAATGTAATGTTTGTATTTTAAGAATTGGAGAGTAGACCTTCTACTATTTACGTTATAATAACTTAAAAGATAAACTCATCACATGATGAAACAACATCGCCTTATGAAAAGGATGATCAATTTGAGTCAGAAGCTTAAAATTCAACAGCCAAAAATTCCATCAAGTTTAACACCATTAGACTTTAACGATAGAGAAGATTCTTACATTAACATGGCAATCATCAGCGATTGCTCGATATCACAAGAGGAAATTGAAAAGCTAATTTTTGAGGAGGTTGTATTTAAAAATGTAACCTTTCTCGATGGATCATTTCGGTTTATTCAATTAACCGATGTCATTTTTGATCGATGCGATCTATCCAATGTGGATTTTACCGATGGAATTATCCACCGTGTCGAGTTTCGCGATTCTAAACTATTAGGATTAAATCTTGCAGATGCTACACTTCGTAATGTCTTGTTTGAAAGCTGTAATCTGAATATGGGCTCGTTTGGATATGCCGATTTGAAGGAAATGAAATTTGAAAATTGTTCCCTTCGCAATGCTGATTACTATGATGCCAAGTTTAAAAAAATTGAATTTAAAAATTGTGATCTTGATGATGCGAATTTTACGGGAACCACTCTTAAAGGAGTGGACCTCAGCACCTGTAACTTTAACCGCTTAAATCTCTCACTTGATAGTGTTGCAGGGTGCACGGTTTCTGCAGACCAGGCGCTAGGATTTGCGAGGCTATTAGGCTTGGAAATTAAAGAATAATCTACTATATATCTGCTAAAACCGTGCGGCCGCCGTCGCACGGTTTTTTCTTGTGGAATTTTTCTGCCATGAAAATTAGCATGGTATGATAAAAAAGATTCGAAAAAATATTTTTTAAATTAGTGTAGGGTTTTTTCAATAACCTGTCGTCTATTAAAGTGAGTAACAACAAAGAAAGGGGGAGAGAGCAATTAGCGATGCAGCCTTAATAGAAAATGTGTTGGAAGGCAATGATCACGCCTTTCGCCTTTTGGTAGAGAAGTACCGCAATGATGTGTTCCGGACCATCTTTGCTGTTCTTCGCGACCAAAAGGAAGCAGAAGACGCGGCACAGGAAGTTTTTATGAAAATCTATACTTCTCTCCCCCAATATCAAAATCAAGGTTTCAAAACGTGGATGACGCGAATTGCCGTTAATCATGCGATAGATATCAAAAGAAAACAAGTGAGAAGAAAAGAGGAAGTGGCGGAAGACCTCGAGTTGCAGTTAGTAGGGACACCGAAAGATAGTATTGAAAAAGAGATAATGGATACCGACCGGAGAAGGCTCGTCAGGAGGAAGCTTGATGAACTGCCCGAAAATTACCGTGATGTGATCTACGGATTTTACATAGCGGAAAAAAGCTATCAGCAATTGGCAGACGAACAAAATGTACAAGTGAAAACGATTGAAACAAAGCTATACCGGGCTCGCCATTGGATGAAAAAGAATTGGAAGGAGGACGATTTTTCATGAAGCATTACACTTATGATGAGTGGTTGCAATACGTTAATGACGAAATCAATGAGAATTCAAGGCAGGAATTAGAAGACCATTTATACTCGTGCGACCAATGTCTCAAGCATTACTTAATGGCGATGGAAGCAAATGAATCATCGCTTCCAATTCTCTCCGACATGAGCGAGTTTACCGATTTGGTCATGGCAGAGGTTTCGAAACAAAAAATCGTGGTGCCTGACACCGTTAGAAACCTAAACACTATGTTAATGGTTCCTTCGGTGCCTGACACCAAAATTGACACCAAAACTGACGCCAAAACCAAAATGAAGAAAAAACCTTTCTATCAGCAAGCGGCATTCCATTATCTGCTGGCTGCAGCGGCGACGATTCTGTTGACCTTCACGGGTGCTTTTCAGTCGCTCGCTACGTATGCGAATTCGTTAGAAAGCCCGCAACCGCAAGTTCAGAAAAAGAAGCATTCGGTCACAGAGGGTGTTATTAATAAAACTTTTGCATGGATGGATTCACTAGAAAAAAAGGAGGCAGTTAAGAAATGAAAAATCCGACAAAAGCATTGACCTTATCCTTATTTCCAGGCCTTGGTCATATATATTTCGGCAACATGTTTCGCGGAGTACTATATCTACTGACCGTAATGGGGTTGGCGTTCGTCACTGTTATTGGGTTAGTTACGAATAATGAGGAAGTTGGCATTGTTACTTTTATGTTAGGACTATTCATTTACCTAATCAGTTTTATCGACATGGGTGTGCAGGTTTCTAAACATAAAAAAGCGCAGAAGACAGCGAACCCAGATGAACCGCAGCAACAGGCTTCCCAAGATTCAGAACGCTTCTATACCATCGTTTTGTCATTTATTCCGGGACTAGGGCACTTCCAAATTGGACTGATGAACAGGGGCTTAACACTTTTGGCAACGTTTTTGGGGCTGGGGGTTATGGTTACATTTGTAACTGCGCTTTCCAATCGTGGCGAATTTATGGTCTTTATGGCGGCCCTGCCGATTATCTGGGTCTACGGATTCTTTGATGCGGTTCAACAGGTAAATAAAAAGCAGCGCGGTGAGGAGCTTGTCGACAGAACGATTTTTGAAGACTTTGAAATGCGCCGCGAGGACGGGAAAAAGAGTAAGTCGATTGCGACCTTTCTTTCAATCTTCCCAGGGGCAGGCCACCTCTATTTAGGCTTACAGCGCCGGGGCATTCAGTTAATGGCAGCCTTTCTCTTTTCTATCTATATTTTAGATATCTTACGGCTTGGTATCTTCTTGTTCTTAATCCCGATCATTTGGTTTTACAGCTTTTTCGATGCCATGCAAAAGGTTTCAAAGTACGGGGAAGAAACGGTGGAGGATGTTCCGATTATTGCTTATTTCCTTAATCATCAGAAATGGGTCGGCATTGGACTTGTTTTGATGGGACTCTACTATCTAGTGATGAACGTCCTGCTTCCAGCTTTTTCACCGATGTTAAGCAGGTTAATTGATATCGATGTGATGTATTGGGTTCAAGGTTATTTTCAAACGGGACTTGTTTGTCTGCTGTTGATTGGCGGGGGAATTAAACTTCTATCTGGAAGCAAACAAAAGCAGGGGGCTGAGAAGCATGAGTAAGTGGGGAAAAACTATTGCAGGGGCAGCAATAATCGGATTCGGGATTGGGTTCCTTTTTAGAAAAAGAAAGGGAGGAGAAGAAGCATGAGAACTTGGCGTGTTGGGACGTTTTCGATGGGGGCCTCACTCGTTTTCCTTGGCCTCTTTCTCTTTTTTTCAAAGTTTTTGGGGTTAGACCTTGTACAAGTTATGACGGCTTGGTGGCCGCTTTTATTGGTTGTTCTTGGAATTGAAATTCTCCTTTATTTGTTTTTGTCACGGCAGGAAAAGCCGGTCTTAAAATATGATTTTCTTAGTATTTTCTTTGTAGGTGTGATTGGAACTGCCGGGATTGCGTTTGCAATTTTAAGCACAACGGGGGTTATGGGGAAGGTGGAAGAAGTGATGGCGAGGGAAGAGCGCTCGTTTGAACTGCCTGCTTTTTCCTACCAAGTGGATGACAGCATCAAACGAGTGGTGGTCAGGACGGTGGGTCATCAGATGACAGTGGAATCGACAGAGGAAAAAGAGGTATCGTTGTTCGGCACATACCGGGTGCAAACAGCCAAAAAGGAAAAGTTACTTGAAAGTGCAGATGACATGATTTCAGCAAACCAAAAGGGTGATACACTCTATTTAAACATGAAGTCACTGCCAAACGAAATTAGCCCATTTAATGCAAGTGAAGAGGTTGCGGCGACACTTTTGGTTCCGAATCATGTGAAGCTTGAGGTGATTGGCAGTGATAATGCGTTAACCTTAAAGCCACGCTCGCTTGTGAACGACTGGAGTATTGAAAGTGTCGCATCGATCGTTGTCGATGTGGCCGCGGGTAGCAATTTGAAGGTTGTTGCAGTAGGTGCACAAGAGGTAAGAGGGAAAGATGGCGACTGGAAGGTGTCAACGGAAAAGGATCTCAATGGTATCGATAATGGCAGGAAAAATGCGGTTTTTCAATCGGGTGAAGGAAAATACCATATCAATATTGCCAATGCCTATGATGTCAGTCTTACTACGAATGAATAAATATATAGACAAGTGATTTAGGCATTCATGGCTAAATCCACTTGTCTCGATTTTTGCAAAAAAATAAAAAAACGTTATGATAGGAGTTGGATGTTTGAAGAAAATAGTTTATAGGCTTGGTTATAAGTTTGTAAGCTAGGATAATAATTGGTAGAATATTGAATTGAGCAGATAACGAATGCCGATTGTTGATTTCAAAAATAGGATGATGAAAACGATGAAAAGAGCAAGATTGATTTACAATCCTACCTCAGGACGTGAAATTCTAAAGCGGAATCTTCCAGAGATTCTTCAAAAGCTTGAGATTGCTGGGTATGAGGCTTCTTGTCACGCAACCACTGGGGCAGGGGATGCGACCGAAGCAGCACGCTTAGCTGTTGAGCGCCAGTATGATATCGTCATTGCAGCGGGTGGAGATGGTACGATTCATGAAGTGGTCAACGGACTGGCGGAACAAGATTACCGTCCTAAATTAGGAATCATTCCAGCAGGAACCACGAATGACTTTGCCCGAGCCCTCCATATCCCCAGAGATATTGGACCAGCTGTAGATATTATCACTAAAGGTGAATTGATTCCCGTCGATATTGGACGTATAAATGATCGATATTTTATTAATATTGCGGGCGGCGGAAGAATAACCGAGCTTACATATGAAGTTCCAAGCAAATTGAAAACGATGCTCGGCCAACTAGCCTACTACTTAAAAGGGATGGAAATGCTGCCTTCTATTAAACCTTCAGAAGTTTCGATTGAGTATGATGGGAAACTGTTTGAGGGTGAAGCGATGCTCTTTCTTGTCGGGCTGACAAACTCAATTGGCGGCTTTGAAAAGCTGGCACCGGATTCTTCTATTAACGATGGACTCTTTTCATTATTAATATTGAAAAAGACGAATCTTGCTGAATTTATCCGGATTGCGACGTTGGCTCTACGCGGTGAGCATGTAAATGATCCGAATATCATCTACACTCAGGCCAACCGGATTAAAGTCCAGGCAGTAGATAAAGTCCAGTTGAATTTGGATGGGGAGTTTGGCGGCTTGCTTCCAGCCGAGTTTGAAAACTTGTACCGTCATTTAGAGGTGTTTGTTCCTCTTGAAGATATTCGCCCGAATGATCGCCCGACTGATTGGGAATCGGGGAAAAGATATAGCTAAGTGAAAAGTTCGTTCCAAGCGGAGCGGGCTTTTTTTTACAGGTGAAAAAGGGAATTGTGTAATAATCCTAGAATAATGTCTGTAATGAAATGAGAAGGGGCGTTGTGAAATGAAGGCGTTAATAAATATCGATTATACCTATGATTTTGTGGCGGTTGATGGGGCGTTAACATGCGGTGAGCCAGGACAAAAAATCGAAGGAAGGATGGTTGAACTGACAAAAGAGTTTATTACGAAGGGTGATTACGTTGTATTTGCCATTGATGTCCATGATCAGGGTGACCAATACCATCCAGAAACGAAATTGTTTCCGCCGCATAACCTTCGCGGGACGTCAGGAAGAGACTTGTTTGGTGCGCTGAAGGAAGTGTTTGAAATGAATGAACAACGTGAGAATGTTACCTTTATGGATAAAACAAGATATTCTGCTTTCGCGGGAACAGACCTTGAAATCAAATTACGAGAGCGCGGAATTACAGAAGTTCATTTGGTCGGCGTCTGCACCGATATATGTGTTCTTCATACAGCAGTAGATGCTTACAATAAAGGATTTAAGATTGTGGTATATAAGGATGCCGTGGCCTCTTTTAATCAGGCGGGTCATGAATGGGCCCTCGGACATTTTGAACAATCCCTAGGAGCGATAGTTAAATAGACTTTCGAGGGTAATATTGGTTATAATGAGGAAAAGCTGTAATAGTATTTCGGAGGTCTGATTATGAAACACTTTTATCACGATGATAGTTTAACTCTGCATACCGATTTATATCAGATCAACATGGTAGAAACGTATTGGAGAGATGGGATACATAATAAACGCGCGGTCTTCGAACTATTTTTCCGCAAGCTTCCGTTCGGGAACGGCTATGCAGTATTCGCTGGATTGGAGAAAGTAATCCAGTTTATTCAAGGCTTCCGCTTTAGTGAGGAAGACCTCGAGTATTTGCAAAATGAAGTAGGTTACAAAGAAGATTTTATCACCTATCTTAAAGATATCCGGTTCACCGGAACAATCTGTGCGATGAAAGAAGGCGAGCTTGTTTTTGGCAATGAACCGATCTTACGTGTGGAGGCTCCGCTTTGTGAAGCCCAATTGATTGAAACGGCGCTGCTTAACATTGTGAACTATCAAACATTAATTGCTACAAAGGCATCCCGCATCAAGCAAGTTGTAGGCGATGAAGTGGCAATGGAATTTGGGACAAGACGGGCCCAGGAAATGGATGCAGCGATTTGGGGAACAAGAGCAGCCTATCTTGCCGGTTTTGACTCAACAAGCAATGTAAGAGCGGGTAAGCTGTTTGGTATTCCAGTATCTGGAACACATGCCCATTCGATGGTCCAAGCTTATAAAGATGAATATACGGCTTTCATCAAATATGCCGAAACACACAAGGATTGTGTCTTTTTGGTGGATACATATGATACACTCCGCCTCGGTGTTCCTAATGCGATCAAAGTGGCGAAAGAGTTAGGCGATAAAATTAATTTTATCGGAATTCGACTTGATAGCGGCGACCTTGCTTACCTTTCAAAGGAAGCGCGCAAAATGCTCGATGAAGCAGGATTCACCAATGCAAAGATAGTTGCCTCAAGTGATTTAGATGAATATACGATAATGAGCTTGAAATCACAAGGCGCCAAAATCGACAGCTGGGGAGTTGGCACAAAGCTGATTACAGCTTACGACCAAGCTGCACTGGGTGCGGTTTATAAAATTGTGTCTATTGAGGATGAAACCGGAAAAATGGAAGATACGATCAAGATCTCATCCAATCCGGAAAAAGTTACAACTCCAGGATTGAAGAGGGTTTATCGAATCATCAATAATACAAACCACCATGCCGAAGGAGATTATATTGCGTTAGCAGACGAAAAGATGCCTGAAAAACGGCTGCGAATGTTCCATCCAACCCATACGTACATGAATAAGGTGGTTACCAACTTTACGGCTAAAGAATTACATGAAGAAATCTTTTCTAAAGGCGAGCTTGTTTATGAAATGCCTTGCTTGGAAGAATCCCGTGATTATTTGAAGCAAAACCTCGATGCACTTTGGGGCGAGTATCAGCGGATTACGAATCCAGAAGATTATCCAGTTGACCTGAGTCAAAAATGCTGGGATAACAAGATGAGAAATATTGAAGAGGTTAAAGACAAGGTAGAGGCAATGAAAAGGTAACGATCAGGCGTTCTTTTGATAAAAAAGGGCAGACTTAAGAGGGGGGTTATTTCCCTTTTGAGTCTGCCCTTCGTTTATTTTTGTTTAAAGAAATCGACAAAGGCATGGAAAATTTCAATACCCTGATAGGTAAGCATACTTGCGGCTGATATTGAAAAGAAGCCAATGATTACAAAGCGGATCCACATATTAATTTCCTCCCTTATTATGGTGTTAGCTTATGATTCGGGAGGGTGGATCACATAGTTTGATTGATGAAAGATGGGAATGAGAAAAATAAAGCTTTTGTGAAAACTTATGAACAAATAAATGAGTGGAGTTAGTGCTGCTGTAAGGATGGTCGTAAGGATAAAGAGAGTTTGTATAACAACGGGCAGCTTTTTGTTATCACCCCATTGATCTTTCACCTTGCCATCATCTACGTTGATGATTGCTTTGAAATCAGTATGAGAGTGTGAAAGTGTATTTGAAAAGTGGCTAAAGGTGAAAGAAAGGAAGGCAAAGAGTAACGGAATGGACAGGTTTTTTATCAGCTTGATTATTATCCACTCCTTCCAGTAATGAGATTGTTTTAATCATATACACTTTTATTATATTTGGAAATAAAAAAATTCTGACAATTTTCTTGGTTATTTTTGAAAAAAGGCTCTTGTCCTTTGCAAGTTTCACAAACAGTCATGCTTTGTGTTACAATCTTAGCTAGTCAAAACAAGCAAAGGAAGAAACGAATGAGCAGAATAATACCGGTTAATAAAAATGATTACATAGATGTAGTTTTTGAAGATTTAACCCATGACGGAGCGGGTGTGGCCAAGGTGGATGGGTACCCGTTATTTGTCCCGAACGGACTGCCTGGCGAAAAGGCAAAAGTGAAGGTGATTAAGACAGGCAAAGGGTACGGCTTTGGGCGATTGGTCGAACTTTATGAAAAAAGCCCGTTCCGAGTCGATATTGAGAGCGGTGATATCCATAAATATGGCGGCTGCCAGCTCGAGCACATCAGCTATGAAGGTCAGCTCAAATATAAGGAAAACCAGGTCCGTCAGGTGCTTACACGGATCGGTAAACTGGAGGATGTTGTTGTTCATCCGATTCTGGGGATGGACCATCCCTTGCATTACCGCAACAAAGCACAGGTACCTGTTGGGGAGAAGGATGGCAAATTGATTGCTGGCTTCTTTAAACCGAGGAGCCATGAAATTGTTGATACGAATGAAAGTGTCATTCAATTGCCTGAAATTAATGAAGCGGTCCAGACGGTAAAGGAAATATGCAGCGAGCTAGGGATTCGTGCGTATCACGAGGAATCTCATAAAGGTGTACTCAGACACATTATGGCTCGTTATGGTCAGCAGACGGGAGAGCTCATGGTAGTAATTATCACAAGGACGGCGGATCTCCCTCAGCAAGATCAGCTGGTTGAGCAAATTGTTGCGCGGCTCCCGAAGGTAAAGTCAATCGTCCATAATGTCAATTCGAAGCGCACAAACGTCATCATGGGGGAAAAAACGACCGTTTGGTGGGGGAATGAAGTCATCTATGACTATATCGGGGATGTGAAATTTGCCATTTCCGCGCTGTCCTTTTACCAAGTAAACCCTGTTCAAACAAAGATGTTATATGATAAGGCGCTAGAATATGCGGACCTTAGCGGTGAAGAAAGTGTCATTGATGCTTATTGTGGAATCGGAACGATTTCTCTATTTTTAGCACAAAAAGCCCGGAAAGTATTCGGTGTGGAAGTTGTTCCAGAGGCAATAGAGGATGCTAAGCGGAATGCGGCGTTAAATGAGATGACGAATACAGAGTTTGCTACAGGGGAAGCGGAGGTTGTTATACCGAAATGGTATAAGGAAGGTAATGTGGCCGATGTCTTGGTTGTTGACCCGCCGCGCAAAGGCTGTGACGAGGCCTTGCTGCAGACGATTATTGAGATGAAACCGAAAAAAGTCGTTTATGTATCATGTAATCCAGCCACCCTCGCAAGAGATTTACGGATATTGGAGGACGGTGGATACAAAACGGTAGAAGTGCAGCCGGTCGATATGTTTCCGATGACCACGCATGTGGAGTGTGTGGCGCAACTCATCTTAAAAGAACGCAACTAACCTTTTGATGTGACCCCCAAAAGTTAGAGTCTTATATTAAGCAGCTATTTGGCTGGTGTGGATACGGTATTGAACCGGACTCATGCCTGCCAATTTTTGCTTTATACGCTTGTTATTATAATAATTGATATATTCTTCGATTCTCTTTTTTAATTCCTCAAATGGGCACAGTGCTTCTCCGTAATACATTTCCTGTTTCAGTAACCCAAAAAAGTTCTCCATAGGTGAATTATCTAAAAAGTTTCCTTTCCGCGACATACTCTGGAACACCTTGTTTTTCTTTAGTGTTTTTACCCATTTATTATGTTGATAATGCCAGCCTTGATCAGAATGTACAGTGGTTCTAAACTTAGAATCCTTTACTATTTCAAGAGCTTCCTTCAGAGGGCTGAGCGCTAATTCTATGGTTGGGCGCATACCTATCCCATACGAAAGAATTTCACCGTTGAACATATCCATAATAGGACTCAGATACAGTTTTACACCGTCTGAACACTTAAATTCTGTGATATCTGTTGTTAATTTTTGATGACACACCTTTGTGTGGAAACGACGATTTATACGGTTCTTGACAACTGTTCCTGTAGTTCCTTTGTAAGAACTGTATTTACGTGATTTTCTACTAAACTTCTCCACTTTAATTCCGAGATTATTCATGATGCGTCGCACCTTTTTATGATTCACTTCATTACCACGGTTTTTCAATTCCAGTTGGATACGACGATATCCATAATTTCCGTTATTTTCATCAAAAATGGATTGAATACATTCTTCAAGTTCGTGATCTGGATTTTCCTTCTTCATCCCTTTTATATGATAATGGTACGAAGATTCAGGAATACCAACTCTCTCTAAAACATCTTTTAGTTTGAAGGTTTCTTTGAGTTCGAATGATAGCGCTGCTTGTGCTTTTCGAGATAGCCTTCCGGATCCATCTGAAAAGCTCGCAACTTTTTTAGGTATTCTACCTCTAAACGCAAAAGTTCGTTTTCTCTCTCCAATTTTTGTTCTTATTATTATCAGACATGCATGGCCGTCCTTTCGGTCTATCCAGGGCCTCAGGACCACCCTCCAAAAAAGCTTTCTTCCATGAAGCTATCATAGAAGGGTTGGTTAGTCCAAATTGAAGGGCGGTATCTGCCTCTGAAGAACCTGTTCTTTTCATAAAGCTTAAAACATCTAGCTTAAATTGAACAGAATAAGTTTCCTTGTTCTTCTTTCTCATTAACCCTTTCTCCCCAAATTTTTCGTAAACTTTTACCCATCTCAAAATGCGTGTAAAGTCTTTCATATCATACTTCTGTGCTAATAATCTATATCCCAATTTACCTTCTAGATACTCTTTTACTAGCATTAACTTAAATCCTTCACTATATTTAGCCACTAAAAAACACCCCAAAAATTAGATTTCACTCTAACTTTTGGGGTGCAGTACACTTTGGATGTTGCCTTTTAAAGGTCTTTAATGATTTACTAATATGTTCACATAATTGTAGAAAAGCTTTTGAAAAGACTAAATTTATATGAATTCTAATGTGATATTATTTTATCTGAGGAGGTAGCAAAATGGAAACATGACAATAAAATAATTACTTTTTCAACTTTTGGCGTTTCTGTCCACCATCATTTTCCCCATCAAAACAATGATTTTATGAAAACCTTGAAGAATAAATCCAACTTTGAAATTATGCAAACGTTTATGAACAACCTCCTTATTGAATCTTCACATTTTTCTACTTTAACACCCATTTCTTCCATGTTATTTCAAGAAAAATTGTTTAATAAAAAAATAGACCTGAAAGGATAGGTAAACCATGTAAGCATATTATCATTAAAAGTTTCCTAAGACTAATTATTTCTGGTAAGTAAATTTATATTTGAAGGAGGATAATTAATGGGTCACGATATATCAGGACACAATAAAGCAGGAAAAGAAATTGCTTATGCTCGTTTTAGCATGGGGAATTATAATGCTACCATACTGTATAATTTACTTGATGCAAATAATTACTATGCAGGAGTTAGTGGATCAGGCGACAGTTCTACCTTCTCGATACAACAAATTGAAAAGGCTATGAATGCCTACAAGCAATTTTATAAAAATGGTGATTCTCTGTCAGAAAGGGATTTCTTAACTTGGGATCAAAAACAAATCCTGAATTTTATACAGAATTGTTTAGCAACAGCAAAAATAGAAGGGAGTGTAAGAGTGTATTTTGGCTAATGTTTTAAGACTGTTTGCTAAATTCTGCAATTTCGCTCCGTATCCATATAACTCTATAGTAGTAATTACCTTCATATGTAACAATTTGCATTCCATCTAACCATTCTAAGGTGTCTAGCCATAATGAATATTTTTTTACAATAAGTAAAAATATTTAATCTTTATAAAAATTGAATATATTCCAATAATTATCCTATAATAAAGAGGAAATATATTAGGTTTTGGCTCAAGTTGAAAAGTTGGCTTCATCCTTAGTTTTGCTAACATAAGATAATGAATCATAACCCCAACTTATACATAAGTACTAACTTGCTAGAAGCGAATATAATTACTTTTTTAATTAGGAGGCAATCATGGGAAGATTAGTTCATTTCGAAATTCATGTCAATGACATGGAACGGGCAAAGAAGTTTTATGGAGAGGTATTCGGATGGTCATTTCAAGATTGGAGTGAGTATGCAGGAATGCCTTACTTTGGAGCAGTGACTGGCGATGAGAATGAACTTGGGATCAATGGTGCTTTGATGCAGCGGCAAAGTGCTCCACCGGAAGCAAACCAAGCTTTGAATGCATTTGCTTGTACAATGGGAGTGGAAAATTACGATGTAACGGAAGCTAAAATTATTGAGAATGGCGGCAAAGTCGCAATGGCCAAATATGCCCTGCCTGGAATGGCGTGGCAAGGATACTATATTGATACCGAAGGCAATATATTCGGAATTCATCATCCCGATGCGAATGCAAAATAGAATCCAAAGGTGAGTGAGAGAACTCTCATCATACTGACCACTTTTCAGAAAATTATGTACTTCATATTATTAATATGCTATAGTTAGTGAAAATTACATATCGTGTAAGAATTGGTGCCAAGCTAAGGCTTGGCTTAAAAGGGAAGAACGGTGTAATTCCGTCGCTGTCCCGCAACTGTAAATCGGAGTGAATCACAAATACCACTGTCTTAGGATGGGAAGGTGTGAGGAGCCATGATGATAAGCCAGGAGACCTGCCAATTTCCAGTACACACCAAATACCTACGTGGAAATAGGTGGTGGCATTCATTTGTACGACAAACGAGTTATGAGTAGCTATGTTTATGCATATTTTTTTAGCAAAACTTAAACTTGATTGTAGAGCCATTTCCATTTTGTGGAGATGGCTTTTTTGTTGTATAGGAGATTATCAAATCATTTATTTTGGATAACGTGAACTAGTTCTCTGAATCCAGCTCCAGCGCCCAACTGCTAGTAGACTTCGCTCTCCGCCCTACGAAAAGTCAAGCACGAATGCGCTACGCTCTCCGTGTTTCCTTTATCTCAGTTGGAGTGCTCCAGTCCATACGCAGCTAAACGGGCGCTTGCGCCTTTTGTTCTATTTGGGAATATGTAAATTTAACTAAGGAGGAATGAAATATGAATTTAGTTAGTACTGCCATTGGTTACCCGTACATTGGTGATAATCGGGAGTGGAAACGTTGTATAGAATCTTTTTGGAAGGGTGCGATATCAGAGGAGCAATTTATTTTCGAGATGAAAACGAATCGTTTGAATAATTTGAAGCGCCAGCAATCATTAGGCTTAGAGTTACTAACAGTTGGGGATTTTACCCTTTATGACCGTATGCTTGACCATGCGTCAATGTTCGGAATGTTTCCAAATCGTTATAAGTGGACAGGTGATGAAGTCGATCTAACCACTTATTACGAAATGGCCCGTGGGGCAAGCCATGTTGTGGCTTGTGAGATGACAAAGTGGTTTAACACCAACTATCACTACATCGTGCCCGAGTATGAAGGCAAGTCATTACAATTAACGAAGAACTACATTTTAGATTATTTTGTAGAAGCCAAAGAGGAATTAGGTCTTATTACAAAGCCTACAATGATCGGTCCTTTTACTTTTGTTAGCTTAGCGAAAGGATACGATGCCAAATCGAAAGCATTGTTTATTTTAAAACTCTTACCGTTATATGCTCAAGTATTGCAGCAACTTGTAGATGCTGGTGCAAAGTGGATTCAAGTGGAAGAACCAGCACTAACCCTTTCACTAACAGCAGATGATGTAAAACTAGTGCAAGAAATTTACAAACAGTTAGCAGAAGAAGTACCGGCTGCACAAATCATGTTGCAAACCTATTTTGAAGGACTATCAGCGTATGAAGAGCTGTCTCAATTACCTGTTGCAGGGATTGGTCTTGATTTCATTCATGGTTCCGAAGAGAATATGGCTTCGCTTCGAAAACACGGGTTCCCACAAGACAAAGTATTAGGAATTGGTATCGTAAATGGACGGGATATTTGGCGGGCAAATTTGGCTGAAAAAGCATTCAATACAAAAGCTGTTTTATTATTAAGCGGTGTAAAAGAAGCTTGGATTCAGTCTTCATGTAGTTTACAGCATGTACCTGTGACGACGAAGGCAGAAACAAAGCTGGATGCCATACTGACAAATGCTTTGTCATTTGCCGATGAGAAAATAATTGAGTTATCACATATCGCATCTTACGTACGTGACGAGGCTTGGACAGGAAATAAGAGCGTTTCACAAAGTATGATAGCAACTGAAGCATTAGCACAGCATAAGGCAAGGAAAAATGCACGTGTTAAAGAGCTAGTATTACAAGTAACACAAGAGCATTTTGCTCGTTCAATGACGTTTAAAGATCGTCAGCCTTTGCAGAAAACGGCATTAGATTTACCAGATTATCCAACCACAACCATTGGAAGCTTCCCTCAGTCAGATCAAGTAAAACGGACACGTACAGCATGGCGTAAAAAGGAAATTACAGACGCTGAGTATGCAGCGTTTCTAAAAAATGAAACAGCTCGTTGGATTCAAATTCAAGAAGAAATAGGATTGGATGTTTTAGTGCATGGTGAATTTGAGCGGACGGATATGGTTGAGTACTTTGGAGAAAAGCTAGAAGGTTTTGCCTTTACAGAAAAAGCATGGGTTGTATCCTATGGTTCACGCTGTGTCAAACCACCAATTATTTATGGTGACGTCGAGTGGACAGCCCCAATGACCGTGAAGGAAGTAGAAGCGGCACAGCAATTAACGTCTAAGTATGTGAAAGGGATGTTAACAGGTCCTATCACAATCTTAAATTGGTCTTTTGTCCGCGATGATATTTCACGTGAACAAGTAGCCAACCAACTGGCCTTAGCACTAAGAGAAGAGATTGCAGCGTTAGAAGATGCAGGCATTGCCATTATTCAAGTGGATGAACCGGCATTACGTGAAGGACTGCCATTACGCAAAGAAAAATGGGCTGAGTATTTAGCATGGGGGGTAAATGCCTTTAAGTTAGCAACTTCTAGTGTGAAAAATGAAACACAAATCCATACACATATGTGCTATTGCGAGTTTAATGACTTTATTGAGCCGATTCGTGCCCTTGACGCAGATGTGATTTCAATCGAAACGTCTAGAAGTCATGGGGAGTTGATTCAATCTCTTAAAAAAAATCCATATGAACTTGGTATTGGTTTAGGAGTGTATGATATTCATAGTCCACGTGTACCAAGTCTAGAAGAAATCAATGCGATTTTAAACGATAGTTTAGAAATTATTTCAAAAGAACAGTTCTGGGTGAATCCAGATTGTGGTTTAAAAACACGTCATGAAGAAGAAACCATTGCATCGCTAAAAAATATGGTGTCAGCCGCTCGGAAACTACGCCAACAGCAACAACAAACTGTTTAAATCTAATCTTAACAATTAAATTAAGGGCCTTTTCCATTTTTGGAAAGGCTCTTTGGTTAATTGGGAATTACTAAAGTGGAAGACTTGTACATGAATTTTACTTCAATAAACATTTTCGGATATCCTTTTCTTGCTGCCTATGTAGGTATTGTGGTGTCAGAGGCCTTACTTACACTTTCCATTTTTTTAGCGAGATTATTAATCATGAAAAAACAAATGGCTTAAAGTAAAACAAGAAATGATGATTGGAATTGTCAACAAATATGCGAGCCCATTCTAACGACTGGGCTCATATTTCGAGTTTCATTCATTTGTCTTTATTTCTCAAACCATAATCTTGTTTTGTCATCTGGGTCACCATTGTAATTGATCTGGATTTCCTCTCCTTCTTTAATGTCGGTATAAGCATAAAAATTGATTGTACCTTTTTTTAATTTCCTTTTGAAAATGGCATTAGGTGTGCGGGAATGATTAAAGAGCGACCCAACTCCTAAGGCTAACGCACATTCATCGAAATCTTTTCCCCACCAGAATACATAATCGATCAAGGTTGTTTTTTCCAAATTCTTAAACTCTTCTTTAGGGAAGATAATGACGGGTGACACCTCTAAAAGCTCATCCTTCTTAATATCCCGTGTAGCAAAGATTCCTCTCCCGTATTGAGATTGCCTTACCTCCAACATAGTTCTGTTTACCTCCATTTTATACACATCTCAGTTGCAGTTTTTTTATTAAGGTATGAAAAAGGGAGGTGTTTGGTATGGGTCAATTAGGTAGATGTCTGTTGATAGCGGAAAAAAACCAAGTTAGTGTTGAGACTAACCTGGCTTAGTGAACTTATTTTTGTAAGGGGCTTACCAAGATGTTAGTTGTGCAATTGTCCAAAAAAATTATCATAATAATTATTTAATTGACTAATGGTTAATTTTTCTAACAGGTTTACAATATAGGTGATAACGAATAGTTTTTCAAAAGCTATGAGGAAAGCTATTAATCTATTAGTAAGGAGCCTGGATCATGTCTTTGAACGTAACTGAGATTGAAAAGCCCTTATATATTAAAGTGGACCCTGATGATAATGTAGCGATCATTGTCAACACTGGGGGATTGCCTGAGGGGGCAATTTTTTCAGATGGACTAAAACTGAATGAGCGAGTACCTCAAGGTCATAAAGTAACACTTACGGATTTAAAGTGTGGGGATGCGATTGTTCGTTATGGCCACATCATCGGTTATGTTAAAAATCCTGTAAAAAAAGGAAGCTGGGTCAATGAAACCATGGTTGATTTGCCAAGTGCACCCGAGCTGGACGAACTATTAGCACCTGAGCAAGCGCCACAGCCTTTGCCGCCGCTAGAGGGATATACATTTGAAGGGTATCGGAATTCGAACGGCACGGTAGGTATCAAGAACATCCTTGGAATTTCAACAAGTGTACAATGTGTCGTAGGAGTGATGGAATTTGCGGTTAAGCGGATTAAAAATGAACTTTTACCGAAATACCCAAATGTAGACGATGTCGTCGCTCTCAATCATAGCCTATGGTTGTGGTGTGGCGATTAATTCCCCCGATGCAATCATCCCGATTCGAACCCTCCAAAATTTAGCCGTCCATCCGAGTTTTGGCGGGGGAGTTATGGTGGTTGGCTTGGGGTGTGAAAAATTAGTTCCTGACCGATTATTACCAGATGGAGATACCTCCAATGTTATCTTATTACAAGAACAGACAGGTTTTATAATTATGGTCGAAAAGATTTTGGAAATGGCCGAGACACGTCTAAAAAGGTTAAATGAGCGGAAGCGGGAAACATGTCCTGTTTCGGATCTTGTTATTGGCGTACAATGTGGCGGTAGTGATGCTTTCTCCGGTGTAACAGCCAATCCAGCTGTTGGCTATGCTGCCGACCTCATTGTTCGGGCAGGTGGAACGGTTATGTTTTCCGAAGTGTCTGAGATAAGGGATTCTGTCCACTTATTAATGTCCAGAGTTGCTGATGAGAAAGTAGGCAACGATTTAAAAAGGGAAATGAAATGGTATGACAACTATTTGCAAGGCGGTCAAGTGGACCGGGATGCCAATCCGACGCCAGGAAATAAAAAAGGCGGCTTATCAAATGTTGTAGAAAAATCGTTGGGTTCGGTAGCGAAATCGGGCAACAGTCCCCTTGTTGAAGTAGTTCCGCCAGGTGCGAAGGCAACGATAAAAGGCTTACTTTTCGCTGCTACCCCTGCAGGTGATTTTGTCTGTGGGACACTGCAATTAGCCGCCGGAATGCATTTGCAAGTTTTCACAACGGGAAGGGGAACGCCTTATGGTCTAGCCATGGCTCCTGTGATTAAGGTTTCAACTCGCAATGCCTTAACCGAGCAATGGAAGGACCTGATTGATGTTAACGCTGGAACAATTGCAACAGGTGAGGCAACGATTGAAGATGTAGGATGGGAAATTTTTTACCTGATTTTAGATGTGGCGAGCGGTCGCAAGCAAACCTATGCGGAAAAATGGGGCTTGCATAATGATTTATGCTTATTTAACCCTGCACCGATTACTTGATGCCTATGAAACAGGGCTCTGACTTTTTATGGTTGTTTTTTTAAAAATGGAAGAACAATGATGTAATGATAGAACGATTGTGGCAAAGCTAAAAATATTAAAGGCTGACAGGAAGCATGCTGTCAGCCTTTTTAGATTGGCAAAATAGTTGAATATCTTGTTAACGGTTATAATGATAGTGGAGTTGATTAGGATGAATGCGAAGGAGATATCCACACGGATCGATGTTCTTGATTATTTACGGGGATTTGCACTAATGGGGATTATCCTGGTTAACATTATTCCATTATTGTCGATTAAGTTACCAATACCCCATACAACTGATGCATCGTACTTGAGGTTTTTATATTTATTTGTAGAAGGCCGCTTTTATACGATCTTTACCTTTTTGTTTGGTGTGGGGTTTTATATATTTATCTCCAGGGCAAATGCGAAGGGGAAAAATGGATATGTTTTGTTTTTGCGGCGAATCCTCGTGTTGTTTATCTTTGGATTAGTTCATGTGCAATTTCATCCAGGGGAAGCATTAACGGTTTACGCTATTTGCGGTCTGATTATTTTACCTTTTTATAAAGCGAACAAGGTTGTAAATCTTGTTTTTGGAATGGTCATGCTGCTCGTCCTAAGTTTGTATGCTCAGAAAATGTTTATGGTGGTTCCATTGATGTTGTTAGGAATTGCCGCCGGGCAGTACCGGCTATTTGAACGAATATCAGATCGATGGAAAGTGACAGCTGTTTTCACAGGGGGGATGTTTGTTTTAAGTGTGGCGGGTCTTATTTATCAATATCAGCATGCCCCGTTTGATTTTGGATCAGGTGGTGAGTCCATAGAAACGCAGCAATTCTTACGGATTGGAATCACGATTGGTCCAATTGTCTCTGCTTTTTATATCGGGCTGATGATTTTGCTTCTGAATTTTCCTGTTGTCCGGCAGGTCCTGTCACCTTTAAAGAGCTACGGACGGATGGCGCTGACAAACTATGTTTCACAAACAGCTCTAATCCTGCTCACTGGAAAAGTTTTCGATTTATTTAATCTATTGACGTATGTACAATCTCTTAACCTGTGTGTTGCGATTTATGTCATCCAACTTATTTTCAGTACGGTCTGGACGCGGTTCTTCAGCTTCGGACCATTGGAATGGGTGTGGCGCGCGCTGACCTATTTCGAATTCCCGCCAATGCGTAAATAAAATACTTATCCAATCCTAAATTGTCCATGTGAGGTGGACAAATTCTAGCGAGTGTCTTTCGGTGGTGCCTGACACCATTTTGTAAAATACTTCTTTTCTTTATCGAAAAACTCTGTAAAATGGAGATTAAGAGTATAATTGATGTGTTTGGAGAGATCTCTATGTCGAAGAGTTTCCCGATTTTTACGAAAGAGAATGAATCTGTGGTTTATAATCCAGATGATTTAATTGACTTATTTCTTGACTGTACCGCAGACGCGATTTGTATGGTCGATATGGAGAATCGATTTATTCGAGTGAACCATGTGTATACGAAGATATTTGGCTATACAGAGGACGATGTCATCGGAAAAAGAGTTGAGGAATTTTCCACTCCTGACATAGTGCATGATATTATTGAATCAGTCAAAAGTGGTGAAGCATATCCTGATATGGTTACCCAAAGATACCATAAAGACGGAAGCATACTTGATATTGCTGTTTCCTATTCTCCCTTTCGAAATTCATGTGGGGAAATTATTGCTGTTATTGCAATCTTTCGCGATATAACAGAGCATATAAATATTGAAAGAGAATTAAAAAAGACACGTGAACTGTACAAGCTTATAACTGAAAATACATCGGATATGATTAAGGTCTATTCGTTAGATAAAAAGATAGTCTATGCATCTCCTTCTCATGAAAACGGAATTGGATATACTCCTGACCAGTTAATAGGTAAAACCGTATACGATCTTATCGTACCTGAGGAAATAGACCATTTTGAAAGAGTTTATCAAAGGTTAATAGAAACAAAGGAACCACAACTGCTGCAAACAAAGTTACAAGCAGCTGATAAGGAAGTAATATACTCGGAGACCACTTTTTCTCCTATTTTTAATGAACAAGGAGAAATTGATTCCTATGTGACGGTGGGAAGGGATATTACAGACCGGGTAAAAAATGATGATGCCCTCCGAAATTTAGACCGGCTTTCGATTATTGGCCAATTGGCTGCGGGAGTTGCTCATGAAATACGAAACCCGTTGACTTCGTTGAAAGGGTTTTCAAAGCTTTTGAAAGATACTAGGAACCAAGAAAAACAAAGTGATTATTTATCAATCATCATGAACGAATTAGATCGTATTGATATGATTGTGAATGAATTTATGTCGTTGGCGAAACCTCAAGCCATTCAATTTGATCAAGAAAATCTAAATTCAATCTTAGAAAGCACGGTTAATATACTTCATCCACAAGCTTTATTACATGATGTGCAAATAATCAGCCATTATCAAAAGGATAATATTGATTTGCTTTGTAATCCCAATCAGTTGAAACAGGTTTTTGTTAATTTTTTGAAAAATGCAATTGAATCGATGCCGTTTGGTGGAAATGTGAATATTCATGTGCAAAGGATAGAAGGCAAACGAGTGCAGATTAGCTTTTCGGATGAAGGGATGGGCATTGACGGCGAACTTATGCACTATTTGGGAACTCCCTTCTATACAACCAAGGATAAAGGAATCGGACTTGGCCTAACCGTCAGCAACAAAATCATCCAGGAACATAATGGTACTATGAAAATCGACAGTCAACCTGGGAAAGGCACCACTGTAAAAGTTGAACTGGAATGCTTTTAATAAGGATGTAAAAAAGGGTGTCAGGCATCATTAAGGGACAATTGTCCCACGTGGTGCCTGACACCCTTATTTGGTGTAACGATTTGCATAGCTAGAAGCAACAAAGGCATTTGGTTTGATTTTCGGTTCAACCCCCATCGATTCGATTCTCGTTACCATTTCTTTTACAAACTCACTCGTCTTGTTTCGTTTACCAGCACCGATATCAATGTGCCCCTCCATTGTGAAGGTTGCTCCTTTATATATATAGGGGAGGACAAGATTGATCAACTCATTTTTCCTTTCTTCGTTAAACAGCGATACAATTTCCTCAGTTAAGGATAATTCAAGGGAAATCCGTTCATGTAAGTGAGTCATTTTTCTAGGAATAATGACTTTCCTTATGCACGCCCATACTCCTTTTCCTTTATTTTGAATCACAATTCCTGTGATAAAAACAGTTGTGGATCTATGGACTTGAGAATCTGTGCCAACCATTAGTCGATAGTTCCCACTTGGATCTAACTTCATGAATGCTACAATCCGTTCAAAAACCTGTTCGAACGACATTCCATTCTCCTGAAGATTTTGAAACAAATCGTGATAAGCCCCGTTTTTTTTCATCTTGAAGCACCACATCTTTCCTTTCCAACTAAAAAATTTAGTCTCGACTCTTACTCCTATCTTATGGAAAGTGATTTATTGTCGTGCAGCCATTGAAAGTATTTGATCTTTATTGAAATGTATGTAGATAGGTGAGCAAAAATGCATGGGTGTGACACCTTAGGGTGTCAGGCACCGTCCGTGGACAAACGCTTCATTTGTCCGTACTGGGAGGACAGCGCGAAGACTGCTCAGTATTGATTCGGTTTTGAATTATGCTCAATTAACAACGGAAAATGGAATCTGCTAACCCTATATAGAAATTAATAGCCTTGGAACAACCTTTTTTCTAAAAACAATTATTTGCCTAACAATATTTGTGCCAGTCCATCATTAGATAAAGAAACGAGATTTTATCTAGATTGGGATGGATGGAAATGGCAAAGAGAAACCGAGGGAAAACAATCAGCTACCTGCCTTCAAATGGCCGGGGAACCTGCCCGCTGTGTGAAAGGACAAGAATCAAGCTCCTATATCCGCAAACAACAGAAACAAACCAAACCATCAAAGTTTGCAAAAACTGCCGGGATAAATAAACAATGGTGTCAGGCACCGCTCATGGACATTTGTCCTTTTGCGGTGCCTGACACCTTTTTCTTTTTTTAGTGATATCAGGCAAAGGGGGTCATACACTCATTTTTTAAAAGGATATTAACACTAATTGTCGAATAAACTTAACTGTAGTGCAATTAGCCTAAAGTGGTTGTGAGCGTGTAGTCCTAAATAAATAGATGTTAAAGGGGTGGGATGGATGGCGAAGCGGATTGTAAAACAGCATGAATTAAATTTTTTAAAGCGGGAGCTTAGGTTCTTAGAAGATTCAGAGATTCTTCCTGCAGGAAAGGCCAATGAGATAGATGAGATTTACGAGGTACAGAGACTTTCTTTCACAAAAACACTTTTGTATGTGGGTTCTATTTTGATTGGCGCGGGGGTACTCAGTTTTATCGCGAGTAATTGGGATGAGATTGGAAAAACAGCGAAGCTCCTGTTAATTATCGCGCTGTTCGTTGCCAGTAATCTGGCAGGATTTAAAATGGAAAGGAACTATCCAAAGACATCTAAAAGCCTTTATTATGTAGGTGTTCTTGTGTTCGGGGCGGGGATTTTTCTTGTGGAGCAAATGTTTCATCTCGGAACAAATTCACAAAATGCTTTTTTATGGTGGTCGCTTGGCATTTTGCCATTAGCATGGGTATTACGGGATAAATGGATCCTATTAGCATCTTCCTTTTTTGTCCTCCAATACATGCTGGATGGACAATATCTCGAAGGGGTAAATATCCCATATTGGACACTGCTTTGGATTGCTTCCATTTATTTACTTAATGAAAAAATAGGGTTTTCAAAAGTAACTGGATTTGTCGCTGGCTTATTATCGTTAGCATTTATCGGGACGGTCATTAGCTTTTTTGTCAACCGCTATGACTATACTGATTTTCCTTACGTGTATGGATTAATCTATTTGGTTATAGGCGTAGCTCTAGTCCTCTCAAGAGGGAAAATTAGAGACATTTACGTTGTCTTGGGATACCTCGTTCATGGTGCCGCAGCGCTATTGTTATCTTTTGAAGATACCTGGCCAATGGATTGGATGTATATTCCCTTTTCGGTCATCTATGTGCTCTATGTATTGTACTTAATTAAAAAAGGAAGTTTGCTCAGTATCATTATTCTATGTGTCATGATCTTCCGTTTTTACTTGGATTTATCCTTTGAGTTTTTGCCGAAATCGTTCGTATTTATTATTGGAGGATTCCTGCTCCTAGGTTTCGGTTTTTATTTTGAAAAACAAAGGAAAAAAGGGGTGAGTGTGCATGAATAAGCGAGCAAAGCAGTTGGTTTTGGCCTGTTCCGTACCGGTGCTGATTTTGTTAGGCATGTGCTTCGCGCCCCTCTATACCATGTTAACGGGGGTGGATATGATTCTCAAAACCAAACCGTTGGACCCATCCGACCTATTTCGAGGCGATTATGTGACCCTTCAATATGAAGCTGAAGAAGTCCCGATAAGTTTGGTGGATAAGGCTGTGGTCTCACGATTGCAGGACCAGGGGGGACAGTTTGATGTTTTCGTTCTTATGGAGAAAAAGGACGGAGTCCACACCCCCATTAAAGTCAGCCTTGAAAAACCCGATAAAGGAATATTCCTAAAAGGAACAATAAACTATATTGATAAAGGCAACCAAGGACAAGAAATTGCCTTCATTGAGTACAATCTGGATAAATACTTCCTTGAGGACAACACCGGGGCAGAATGGGAAAAAGCCTCTGCTAAAGGAGAAATACTAGCCAAACTAAAAGTAAACAACGGCTATGCCGTCCTGACCGATATCACAACCAAGTAAAAGTTGGTGTCAGGCACCGTACGTGGACAAAACTGCCTTTTGTCCACGTGGAGAGAACAGTGGTCTTTCTCGGTGCCTGACACCTTCTTTCATTACTAATGTTAACTTAAATTAAAATTAGGTTGACAATACAGCGCTCAACCATATATTTTAATATTATAACAATTAATTATTGGGGTGGGAGAATGATGAAGAAATTAAGAGCGTTGGATATAACACTAGTGGGGATGTTTGTAGCATTAATGGCGATTGGGGCAAATATAACCTCGTTGGTGCCTTTTATGGTGGTGGGAGGAGTTCCAATTACACTCCAAACCTTTTTCGCTATCCTGGCAGGAGCTATTTTGGGGAGCCGGTTAGGATCCATAGCGATGACGGTTTATATGCTAGTTGGCTTTGTGGGCGTTCCTGTTTTTGCTAAATTTGGGGCAGGTCCATCCACAATTTTTAGTCCTACCTTCGGCTTTATTCTATCGTATATTTTTACAGCGTTTATCATTGGAAAAATCGTTGAGAAGAAGAAAACTGTCGCAGCCTTTATCATCGCCTCCTTAATCGGAATGGCTGTAAACTACTTCTTCGGTACTAATTGGATGTATTTTGCCTATAAGCTTTGGGCTGCTGCACCAGAAGGATTCACTTATAAAATGGCCTGGTTATGGATGGTTGTTCCGCTTCCAAAAGACATAATCTTAGCCGTCCTTGCCGGAATCATGGCCCACCGACTAGAAAAAACCGTCCTTTCAAAAGGACAATTTAAACATTTAAAGCGTGTTTCTTAAGGGCATCAAGTTATAAACAAACTAAGGGTGTCAGGCACCGCTCGTGGACATTTGTCTTTTAGCGGTGCCTGACACCCTTTTTGTGACCTTTTTTCGAAGTAATTGCTTGATACGAAGTTTTTAGATTATTCGGGTGTTATACATATAATTTACAAGGGCATTTTGATATAATTCAGGAATAATGGATTTATATATTGATAGAAGTTATTACAGAATGGGTGATTACAATCATCAGGTCACGATTGAGAAGCTTAAATACCCTGCGTAATCAGATTCTAGCTGTTTTTTTGTTTGTTATGATGATTGTTCTTGCGATTGTTTCCATTATGGTATACAACCAGGTTGGAACTTTAATGAAGGACAATGCAGAGGAACAAATTCAGCAAACAGCAGTTGAAGCAAATGGAAGAATGGAAACATTATATAGACAAGTGGACACACTGTCGAACCAATTGGCGACGAATGGCACCGTCCAGCAGCTACTGTTAGGGATCGTTGACGGGGATATCATGGATTTCGCCAAGCAGCAATCGTTAATCAAAGTCATCAATAATTTCTACGCCTACTCGGATGGGATTTCCAGCTTTGAACTATTTACATCTAAGGGGAAAAGAATTTATCCTTTTGATAATAAGCACTTATCTAACCGCATTCAACCGAGATGGATAGAGGTAGCGGATAAAGAAAAAGGACGATTAGTATGGGTAGGAAAAGACCCGGCCAATACCAATTATTCTTATGCCATTAGAAGAGTGAGTTTAATAGACCATTGGTTTTCAAACGGGGGATATTTGGTCGTTCGGATCTCTAACAGCTATTTTCAAGTAAAAGAGAACATAGAGGAACATGGAGAAAAGGGGTATATGATGCTCCTTGATCGAGACTTAGCTCCAATTACTGATAATTATGGAATTGATATTCAGAATATGCTTTTAGAAGGACAAAAAGCCGTTACTATTAATAAAAAAGAGTTCATGATAGTAAAGGAATCGTCCAAACTGACGGGCTGGACATTGGTTATCTTAAAGCCGACGAGTTTCCTTTCAGAACGTGTCTCAGCGGTACGTCCCTTTATTTTACTATCGGGTGTAATCGGATATATCATTTTCTTTGTCTCTTCTATTTTTTTGGCGACGATGATCACGAGGCCTATTAAGCGACTAACCAATACAATGAAGAAAGCTAAAATGGATGAATTAAAGATAAATCCTGGAAGTTCCGCGTCGTTGGAAATTATTGAACTTAATAATACTTACAACCAAATGGTCGAAAACACGAATCACCTAATACAAGAGGTGTATGAAAAGGAACTGTTGCGGAGTAGAACTGAATTGAAAGCGCTTCAATCCCAAATTGATCCCCATTTTCTTTACAATACATTAAATGCCCTTTACTGGTCATTAGAAGAAAAGGGAGAAGAGGATTTGGCCGGGACAGTCATTGCGATGTCAGAGCTTTTCCGCTATACAATTGGAAACAAAAATAGTGGCGAATGGGTAACCATTCACGATGAACTTGAACATATTGAACGCTATTTGCAGCTGATGAAAATGAGGCTGGGGGACCGATTGATATGGTCTATATCGGTGCGGCCAGAATTCATAGATATAAAAATACCAAAGCTTATCATTCAGCCTTTAGTTGAAAATGCAATAATCCATGGAATTGAGAAAAAGAGAAAGCAAGGTACCGTCTTTATACATGTTGAAAAAGTGGACGACTCCTCAAATATCACGATAACCGTAAAGGACAATGGTTCAGGAATGGAGGCGGAAATGCTTTCACAAATTAATCACGCGATAGAAATGGATGGTGAGTCTTCCATTAAAGGAATGGGGATGGCTCTTACCAATGTGAATAAAAGAATTCGACTTTATTATGATCAATACAATTTGAAGCATCTATACCTAGATAGTGAACAAGGCGAGGGAACAAAGGTTACATTTGAAATTCCAGAGCTGAGGAGGTAAATAACAGATGTCTACCAAGACTATCTTAATCGTCGATGATGAGCAAACAACAAGACAAGGCTTGAAAAAAACACTGGAAATATGGTCCGCGGGAAAATATGAAATAATAAGTGCTACTGATGGACCTGAGGCATATGAGCTATTTGGCAAACATAAAATTCACCTTCTAATCACAGATGTTTGCATGCCTGAGATGGATGGTTTGAAACTGTTGAAAAACATTAAGGATAGAGGATATAAGCCCGTTGTGATGATTATTTCTGGACATCCTGATTTTGAATATGCTCAGGAAGCAATTCGTTTGGGAGTAATTAATTATCTCCTGAAGCCGTTAAGTAAACAAAAACTAATTGAAGCAGTTGAGCAGGCATTGGAAACAGAAGCTAACATCGAAAGGGCAGACCATCTAGAAAAAGTTGCCGATCAAAAGCTACTGAATGTGGATGCTCGGAAAGACCTCTCGAATTCTCTAATAAAAGATGCAATTACATTCATAAATAAAAATTTAAATAGGCAGGTCAGCTTAAAGGAAGTGGCTGATACTGTCCATTTAAATGCCAGTTATTTCAGTGTTTTGTTTAAAGAGAAAACCCGTTTGACATTTAGTGAATACTTGACGAGAAAAAGGCTGCAAATGGCCAAAAACCTTTTATTAACCACGGATGCACATGTCGAAGATATCGCCCAGCAGGCAGGCTATCAGACAGCTAAGTATTTCATTAAAATCTTTAAGGATTATGAGGGAATTACACCAAGCAAATACAGAAAAGTGGCTGTCCTTGACGAAGCACCTATCCAAAAATAGTGGAATTTCCCCCAATCGCGGTTACCTTACCGTGATTTTTTATTAGTGCTAAAATTCAGTATGTAAGCGAAAACAATTTATTGGGGGTTTTGAAATGTTTAAGAAAGCGTATACATTGTTGCTAGTACTTGCACTGCTTCTTACAGCTGGTCTTGCGGGCTGCAGTGGTTCTGACAAGGCTAGCAATGAGAGCAGTTCCAAGAAAACGATTAAATTCATGCATCTTTGGCCTGCCGGAAGCTCCAAACAACAAAATTTGATCGTGTCAGATATTATCAAGCAATACGAGGCAAATCATAAGGATGTAAAAATTGAGGTTGAAGTACTTGAAAATGAACAATACAAGAACAAAATGAAAGTTCTTTCCGCATCTAACGAGCTTCCAGATGTAGGTTTTACATGGGCAGCTGGATATATGACTCCTTTCGTTAAAGGAAAGCTTTTTTCACCACTTGATGATGTATTATCTGGCGGTTTGAAAGATTCTTTCGTTAGTGGAACAACAGAAGCATATGCGTTAGACGGCAAAACTTATGGTCTTCCACTAGAATTAAACATCGCTCCTATTTATTACAATAAAGAAATTTTCAAAAAATTTAATCTCGAAGTACCACAAACTTACAGTGAATTCACAAATGTTGTGAAAACACTTGCTAGTAAAGGTGTAGCACCAATTGCACTTGGAAATAAAGATCGTTGGACTGGATCTCTATGGTATATGTACCTTGCAGACCGTTTAGGCGGTTCTGAGGTTTTAAACAAAGCAATCGATCGTACTGGTTCATTTGAAGATCCTGCCTTAGTAACAGCTGCAGATGAAATTCAAAAACTTGTAAAAGAAAATGCATTCAATAAAGGATTTAATGGTTTGTCTAATGATGAAGGAAAATCAGAATTCTTAAATGGAAAAGCTGCTATGTACCTAATGGGGACATGGGAACTTCCGAACTTCACGACAAATGAAGAAATTCCACAAGCATTCCGTGACAATGTTGGATTCTTTAAATTCCCAACAGTTGAAGGCGGTAAAGGGAACATCGACAGTTGGGTTGGCGGTCCAGGGGTTGGCTTGTTCGTATCTGAAAACTCAAAGGTTAAGCCTGAAGCAAAAGAATTTGTTAAATTCTTTGTTGAAAAATGGGGAGAGCAATCTGTTGAAAAAGCAGGTGTAATTCCAGCTACTAAAGTTGATACTGCCAAAGTTAAATTGCCACAACTTTATATTGATGTATTAAACGAATTGAATAAAGCTAGCAATCTAACATTATTCGCAGATGTTCAAATGAGTGCATCTGTTGCTGAAACACATTTGAATCTAATTCAATCACTGTTCGGGAACGAAGTGAATCCAAAAGATTTTGCTAAACAACACGAAGATGCGTTAAAGGCTGACGAAGGCAAATAATCGCAACTTAGAAAAAAGGGGCATATATCTTTACTTTTGGTATGTGCCCCTTCATTTTATCCTGTTTGCAAAGGAGTTGAACCGTAATGAATAGAGTTATGTCCAATAAAAAGATAGTTGCTCTGTATATCGCACCAGCGCTTTTTCTTATCCTTTCCTTGATTTATGTCCCAATTGTCCAAACCGGATATTTTGGCTTAATGAAATGGAATGGAATCGGAGAGATGGAATTCATTGGCTTAAAAAATTATGCCCATCTGATACAGGATTCCTTGTTTTGGGAGAGTGCCTACCACTCCTTAATACTGGCAGTTTTTTCAACACTTAGCTTGATTGGTTATTTATTCATCTCGATGATATTGGCAGGCAAAATAAAAGGAGCAGATTTGCTTAGAAAAATCTATCTGATTCCCATGCTGCTTGCATCTGTTGCCATTGCGCAACTCTGGCTGAAAATTTACCACCCTACAAATGGAATTCTAAATAGTGTTCTGGTTTCACTTGGAGTTGAAAATCCACCCGCATGGCTAGCGGAACCAGGCATCGCGCTATACGCGATTATCGTCCCGATTATCTGGCAATATGCAGGCTTTTATATTTTGATCTATTATGCAGCATTGAAAAACATCCCGGATTCCCTTGAAGAAGCTGCGAAAATTGATGGAGCTACGCCACTTCAAATTGCATTAAAAATAAAAATTCCATTAATCATGAATGTAATCAAGGTAACAATTGTTCTTGCAGTTGTCGGATCATTGAAATATTTCGACTTGATTTATGTTATGACTGATGGAGGTCCAAACAATTCCAGTGAGGTTATGGCTTCATATATGTACCATAAAGCATTTAAGGGCTTTGACTTTGGGTACGGAAGTGCTATTGGTTTCTTCTTATTAATCATCTGTTTAGTTGTTACGTATATCATAAGGAAACTTACCACACAGAATGACGATATTTATTAAAAGAGGGGGGATTTAGGTGAATACGGTGAAAACGACTGGATCTCCGGTAATCATAAATAAGGAAAAATCGAATCTAGCGAAGAGCCCATTCCTTAATCGCGCAGCCTATGGAATTATGTACCTATTCCTTATTATCATAGCAATTTTTCAAATCTTTCCGATCATCTGGTTATTTCTTTTCTCATTGAAAAATAACCAAGAAGTTTTTAATATGTCTCCCTTTTCCTTGCCAGCACAGCCAAAGTGGGAAAATTACCAAAAGGTTTGGACAGAGGGGAACATTAGCCAATACTTTTTCAACAGTATCACCTACACGGTAGTAGCGGTTGTATTGACTGTTATTTTAGCAAGTATGGTAACCTTCGCCCTTACGAGAATGAACTGGAAGGGCAGTAAATTGGTGTTGGGCTTATTCATGGTAGGACTAATGATTCCGGTCCATTCCACACTGATTCCTTTATTTAATACTTTTACAAAAATAAACCTGATTGATAATCCGCTTTCCGTCATCTTAGCCTATACTGCCTTTAATCTGCCAATCACAATTATGATATTGCTTGGATTTTATGAGGCACTGCCAAGAGAGGTAGAAGAGGCTGCTGTTATGGACGGAGCTTCGATTAATCATATATTTTTCCGGATTACCCTGCCAATGACTGCACCAGTTATTGCAACAGCAGCGATTATTAACATGATATACAACTGGAATGAATTTGTTTTCGTCAACACATTTATTAGTTCAGACAGCTTTAAAACGCTGACAGTTGGAATTCAGAACTTTATTGGTCAATATACAACGGACTGGGGTGCAATTGGAGCAACACTTGTTATTAGTATCCTGCCAATTCTGATTGCATTCTTAATCTTGAGCAACCGAATTGTCGAAGGAATTGCTTCCGGTTCAGTAAAAGGCTGATTTATTATAATCTAGCAACCTATGAAAATAGGATGGAAGGCATTGAGGGAAACTTGGGATTAGAGGTGAAAAACCGTGCAATTTGGAAAAACGATGGGGAAACTGTTCACTTTTTGTGAGTGGATCATGAGGCTTGCATACGTCAATCTGTTATGGTTTCTCTTTTCCCTAGTAGGATTGGTTCTGCTGGGAATCATGCCGGCAACGGTGGCTCTTTTTACGATCGTCCGAAAATGGCAGTTGAAAGAAACCGACCTCCCCATTTGGAAAACGTTTCTTTCCGTTTACAAACAAGAATTCAAAAAATCAAATGGATTGGGTATATGTATCGGATTGAGTGGGGTATTTATCATTTTTGACTTTCTTTACTTGAGAACAGTAGGGGGAGCGCTCCAATTTACCTTTTTCATCCCATTACTGATTATCACAGGATTTTACGTACTTACCCTTGCTTATATTTTTCCAGTCTATGTCCATTTTGAATTAAAAACTTTGGATTATATAAAAAATGCCTTTTTCTTAAGCGTACTTAATTTCCACATGACAGTATTGATGCTGGCAGCTTCAGCAGCGATCATTTTCTTGAATTTGTACCAAACAAGCTTCATCCCATTTTTTAGTGCTGCAACGATTGCTTGGATACTGATGTTTGGAGGGAATTATTGCTTTAACCGGGTGGGGGCAAGACAAAAGAAGGTAAGTAGTGCTGGCAGATATGGTAAGTGATAAAACGAGCATGAATATTAGTTGATGAACAGGAGTGTTAAAAATGGCTACAATTCAAAATCCCATTTTAACGGGTTTCAATCCAGATCCGTGTATTTGCCGGGTTGACGAAGATTATTATATTGCGGTGTCGACATTTGAATGGTTTCCAGGGGTGGGGATTTACCATTCCAAGGATCTAAAAAACTGGCGTTTAGCAGGGAGGCCGCTAAACCGGTTAAGCCAGTTGAATATGATGGGAAATCCGGATTCGGGAGGAATATGGGCACCGGCACTAACCTATCGTGATGGTCAGTTCTGGCTGATTTATACGGATGTAAAGGTGGTTGAAGGTCAATGGAAGGATTGCCATAATTACCTTGCTACCTGTGAAACGATTGATGGCGAGTGGTCAGACCCTATTTATTTGAATAGCTCAGGTTTTGATCCCTCATTATTCCATGATGAAGATGGAAAAAAATATTTGGTCAACATGAATTGGGATCATCGTATGGGTCATCACAATTTTTACGGGATTTCACTTCAGGAATACAGTCCGGTAGAACAAAAGCTAGTTGGTAAGGCTGAAATTATTTTTAAAGGAACAGATATTAAACTAACGGAGGCGCCGCATTTATATAAAATTGGCGACTATTATTATCTATTAACAGCTGAAGGCGGCACGAAATTTGATCACCAAGCAACCATTGCGCGCTCTAAACAACTGAGGGGTCCATACGAGGTACATCCGGAGAACCCGCTGATCACGTCGTTCCATGCCCCGAGGATTCCTCTTCAAAAAGCGGGTCATGCTTCGATTGTACAAGCTCATACTGGTGAGTGGTTCCTTGTTCATTTAACTGGAAGACCATTGTCCAGAGAAGGCCAGCCTTTGTTAGATCCCCGTGGCTACTGTCCACTTGGAAGGGAAACTGCGATCCAGAGACTAGAGTGGAAAAATGATTGGCCATATGTTGTCGGAGGAAACCAGCCATCTGTTGAGATAGAAGGGCCAAGGGTGGACGAAGTGAAGTGGGACAGGGACTTCCCTGAGAAAGACGAATTTGATACAGAAATGTTGAACCCGCATTTTCAGAGCTTACGGATCCCATTAGGGGAGAAAATCGTTTCATTGAAAGATAACCCTGGTCACTTGCGCCTGTACGGGAAAGAATCGTTAACTTCTAAATTCACACAAGCATTTGTGGCAAGACGTTGGCAGCATTTTACCTTTAGCGCGGAGACAAAAGTTGCCTTTAACCCGAATACCTTCCAGCAATCTGCGGGCTTGGTGAATTACTATAATACACAGAACTGGACATCATGCCAGATCACCTGGAACGAGGACAAAGGGAGAATCCTTGAACTCATGACCTGTGAAAATTTTACCTTTGACCAACCGCTTCAAGGTCAAGAAATTGTCATTCCAGAGGATGTTGAATATGTGTATCTTCGTGTGGATGTGAAGACGGATGTATATCAATACTCCTACTCTTTCGATGGTGAGAACTGGTCAGTGATTCCAGTAACATTCCACTCCTACAAGTTGTCGGACGATTATATTCAAGGCGGCGGCTTCTTCACCGGCGCATTTGTAGGCATGCAATGCCAAGACACATCAGGCCAAAACCTGCATGCAGATTTTGACTACTTTAGTTACAAAAACAACAATTGATACTATTTTACATTTAAGTTTGTTGTTGATATCAAAAAAGGTGTCAGGCACCGCTCGTGGACATTTGTCCACGAGCGGTGCCTGACACCCTCTTTTTATTTAATAATATCTCCACATTAGCAACCTCTTTAACATAATCTCTTAACTTATAATAAAGTTAAGAAATTGATTTTTATAATTGGAAAAAAACTAATCAAACGTTTGATTAAATGGGACTGAGACCATGGCAGATCTGGTCTTTTTAATGAAAATGAAAAAACTAATCAAGCGTTTGATTAAATGAATTTGAGGCCATGATAGATTTGATTTTTTTAGGGAAATGGAAAAACTAATCAAACGATTGATTATATCGTGTTCAAGCCATGATACATCTGGCTTTTTAAGAAAGGTGAAAAAACTAATCAGACGTTTGATTAAATCCTAGTAGCAGTAATAAACCTAATAACACACCAGCTTAGTTTGTCTTGTATAATGAGAAAGAATTAAGCACCGTTAATGATCTTCAAAAGGACATCTCCTGCCGTAACATAAGCTATATTGATGAAAAGGCGTCATCCTAAAAATAGGATGACGCCTTTTGAAATTTTAGCCATTATTTTTTAAGGGATTTTACAACTTCGTCAATTGTTTTTTCACTGGCGATTAAACCGTTGATTGTCCAGTTGCTTGGGTCGTTCATTTCATATACGTGGCCATTTTTTACTGCATCAAGACCATTCCAGATGGAACTCTTCGCCAAAAGGTCTAAGCCCGCTTCGCCTTTTTTGCTGACAAGGAAGATATGATCTGCTTTGATTTCTGGCAATTTCTCAAGAGCAATTGGATCCCATTGAACGGCAGCTCCGCCAAGACCTTCAACGAAAGCAGGCTGCTTAATGCCTAGATCGCCGTATAGAACGTTTGCGCTGAAACGATTGTTTTCCATCAAGTAAAACTTATCGGCCATTACCCAAAGGATGGCGGCAGATTCATCGCCAATTGAATCGTGGACTTTTGCTTTTGCATCAGCTACTTTGGTATCGTAATTCGCTAAGGCTTCTTTAGCTTCATCCTGTTTATTTAAGATCTCACCCATTTGAGAAAGCTGTTTGCGCCAATCAGCACTAACCTCGTCCTTATAAACGTATGTTGGAGCAATTTTTTTATACTCTTCATACTGTCCTTTTTGGATGGAGGATTGAGAACTGAAAATAATTAAATCAGGGTTATTACTGATTGCCTGTTCTAGCGGAAGGTCCCAGCCGATTTTGGGAACGTCTTTTAACTCGGGCTGCAAATAATCTAAAACCGTGTCACCGATTGACCATTGAGCTGCGGGTCTTACACCTAATGCTACCAATGAATCCTCTAAATAAGGAGCGATGATTCGTTTCGGATTAGCGGGTATAACCACTTCACCCATCGCATCAGTTAATTTCACCTTGGTATTTTTATTCTCCGTTTTCTTGTCCGTATCTGATTTATCGGAATTACTGCATGCACTTACCAAAAATAACATTAGTAATAAAGTAAAAGATAAATAAAAGCGCTTTTTAAGCATATATAAACCTCCTGAGATAGTGAATACCTGATATAATGGTAATGATAATCATTTTCATTTGTGATGTCAATAAACAAAACAAGTGGATTAGCGCTACTTTGTGAAGGGAATTTGAAGGATATTTATGGAAACACTTTTTATCCTACTATTATATTGAAAAATCAAGGGTAAATATCTATACTTAATGATAATGATTATCATTCTTTTTATAGCGATTCAATTATACTTGTCAATTTAGTAATATACCCAAATGTTCTTTTTTTATCTAGAAGAGGTGTAAGATTTGAAAGGAAATGCAAAGCAACAAGACGGAGACTCTTTAGAACTTCATAAAAACAGATTAAAAACAGCCATTAAAGCAACTTTAATATTAATTGTGGGATTGATACTAATCTTAATCTCGATGGGTTTATCCATTGCCTACGGTGCAGCGGATATAAAGCTGGCAACGGTGTGGGAGGCTGTGTCACATTTTAACCCTGAACTTACTTCCCATCAAATCATCCAAGAAATCCGCATGCCGAGGGCGGTTGGAGCCGTTTTAGTCGGAGCATTACTTGCCGTTTCAGGTGCCGTGATGCAAGGTTTGACACGGAATCCGCTCGCATCTCCATCCATCATGGGAGTGACCGATGGGGCTGCGTTTGCGTTAGTCATTACCCTTGCTTTTTTTCCGACAGCGACCATGTTGGGTTTAACCTTTTCATCCTTTATAGGAGCAGGATTAGGTGTTATCCTTGTTTTTACAATCGGGGCATTTTCAAAGGGAGGATTGACACCAGTAAAGCTTGCACTTGCCGGAGTGGCTGTTGGCTCAATGCTCAGTGCATTCTCAAGCGCCATTGCGCTTCATACACAAGTCGCAAAGGACATGAGTTTCTGGTATGCAGGTGGATTAACGACAACTTCTTGGGGGTCCGTTAAGATTTTACTCATCTCTGGTGGACTTGGGCTATTGCTCGCCCTGTACATCTCAAAGTCAATCACCATTCTTAGCTTAGGCGAAGAGGTTTCAAAGGGGCTCGGTCAAAATACACTTTTAGTAAAATCACTTGGCGTAATTGTTGTATTGGTGCTAACTGGTGCAGCAGTATCCGTTGCCGGCGCCATTGGTTTTATTGGACTGGTGATTCCACATATTACTCGTTTTATCATTGGGTCCGATTACCGCTGGATTATACCAATTTCTGCTGTATTAGGCGGGCTGTTACTGGTGCTCGCCGATATTGCAGCAAGAATGGTGAATGCCCCGTTTGAAACTCCGGTCGGAGCCATAACGGCCATCATCGGTGTTCCCTTTTTCTTATACCTAGCTCGCGGGGAAAGGAGAGGGCTGTGATGACTCAAAGGAAAGTAAAACAGAAAAAATTTATCGTCGTAATTAGTCTATTATTTATCCTAACGATTATCACTTTTATCATAAGCTTAAACCTTGGTGTGGTCCGGATTGCCCCACTGGATGTGTTTAAGACATTAGTTGGGATGGGAACAGCCCGGGATCAACTCGTTTTAGTTGACTTTAGGCTGCCGAGAATGATTCTGTCATTATTGATTGGTGCAGGATTAGCGGTCTCTGGGGCCATTTTGCAAGGTGTGACGAAAAATGATTTAGCGGACCCTGGGATTTTAGGAATTAACACAGGGGCAGGGTTCATGGTCATCCTATTTATCTACTTCTTTCAAGGCTCTATGAACAGTGTGAGTACGTTTGGCATCTTTTTAATGCCGCTATTCGCCTTAATAGGAGCAGTAATTGCGGCATTCCTGATTTACGTATTGGCATGGAAAAAAGGAATTGACCCAGTCCGGTTGATTTTAGTAGGAATTGGTGTGAATTCTGGCTTTGGCGCCGCGATTGTTATTTTTCAGTTAAAAATGAATCCGCAGGACTTTATGCAGGCGGCTGTATGGCTATCAGGTGATATATGGGGAGCTAATTGGAAGTTTGTTGCCATTCTTGCACCCTTAATCCTGCTTCTGCTTCCTTTTGCCTTATATAAAGCACACACCTTAAATATCTTGAATTTAGGTGATCAAGTCGCGACGGGTCTCGGCATTCGGGTAGAGAAAGAAAGACGGCTATTGCTTTTAGCAGCAGTAGCACTCGCAGGGTTTAGTGTGGCCGCCGGGGGAGGAATTGCTTTTCTGGGATTAGTAGCACCTCATATTGCCAAAAGATTAATTGGGCCAAAGCACCAACTATTTCTGCCAATAACAGCAGTGTTAGGGTCGTTCCTGCTTTTATTGGCAGACACGATTGGCAGAAACCTTCTCGCGCCAACACAAATACCGGTTGGAATTGTTGTAGCAATATTTAGTGCACCATATTTTATCTTTTTACTAATGAAAGCAAAATAAGGGGGAACGGATTGTGGTTTCACTTTTTACCGAGAATCTTCAGATAGGCTATGGAGACAAGACGATCGTTGAAAACTTGAATTTACAGATAAACAAAGGGGAAATTACCACTATTATCGGCGCCAATGGCTGCGGGAAATCTACCATTTTAAAAACATTAGCCCGTGTCCATGCAGCTAAATCTGGTATTATCTATTTAGATGGAAAGATGATTCACAAAGTCCCAACAAAGGAAATTGCAAAGAAAATGGCCGTCCTTCCGCAAAGCCCTGAGGCACCGAACGGATTAACCGTCTATGAATTGATTTCCTTTGGTCGTTCCCCGCATCAAAGCGGATTCGGCAGGCTGTCGGATAATGATCGCAAAATGATTGATTGGGCTTTAGAGGTTACCGGGCTTACTTTATTCGCTGACCATCCTGTCGATGCACTATCTGGTGGACAACGCCAGCGGGCATGGATTGCAATGGCAATCGCACAAGAAACGGACCTATTGCTGCTAGATGAGCCAACAACGTACCTCGATATGGCACATCAGTTGGAGATTTTACAGCTGCTTGAAAAATTGAATAAGGAACAAAGCCGGACAATTGTTATGGTCATTCACGATTTAAATCATGCGTCGCGTTTTTCCCATCACATGGTTGCCCTCCGTGCTGGTAAAAAGGTCAAAGAGGGAACGGCAGAAGAAGTGATGACCCCGGAAGTTTTAAAAACTGTTTTTCAAATCGACGCAGAAATTGTAAAAGATCCACGGACGAAAAAGCCGGTATGTCTTTGCTATGATTTAATCCAGAAAGATCATAGTTTCGACAAACGAAAAGTCATGAATTTCTAGTTAGAAGCGGGATTGGGTGGGGAATGATATGAAAATTTATGATGTAACCATTATCGGCGGGGGTCCAATTGGCTTATTCACCGCATTTTATTGTGGGATGAGAGAGTTGGAAACGAAAGTAATAGAATTTCTTCCATACTTAGGCGGAAAGGTTTCCTACTTCTATCCCGAAAAAGTCATCCGAGATATTGGCGGGATTCCGGCTATTTCAGGAGAAAATCTAATCAAACAGTTGGCGGATCAGGCACAAACCTTTAACCCGACGATTGCTTTGAATCAACAGGTTGTCGGATTGGAAAGATTAGAGGATGGGACTTTTCTTTTAACAAGTCATAACGGTGAGAAGCATCATACACGTACCATTATTCTAGCAACCGGTTTTGGGACGTTGAAAAGTGCAAAGCTTGACGTAGAAAATGCTGTGAAATATGAAGGACGGAACCTGCGTTATGGGGTTGAAAGGCTGAGTGACTATAAAGATAAACATGTGCTCATTTCCGGTGGCGGCAATTCGGCCGTTGATTGGGCCAACGAGCTGCTGCCGATTGCCAAACATATTACAGTGGTGCATCGCAGACATGAATTTTCAGGACTGGAGCGAAATATCAGTAATTTGCGTAAATCTGCTGCGACCATCCTAACCCCGCATGTTTTAGACGCCTTACATGGGGAGAATGATCGAATCGAGAGTGTTTGCGTCAAAAACATCGAAACTAACGAGACTCAAGTGATTGAAGTAGACGAAGTTCTTGTCAATCATGGCTTCTGTATTGATCTAGGTCCGATCAAGGGATGGGGTTTAGAATTCGAATATGGAAACATCAAAGTAGACAACAGGATGCAAACCAACATCGAAGGAATTTTTGCCGCGGGCGACGTCGCAAACTACCCAAATAAATTACACCTAATCGCAGGCGGATTCTCAGAAGGACCCACTGCAGTAAACAGCGCCAAAGCCTACATAGAACCCGAAAAAGAACTAAAGCCGATCTACTCAACCACCCACTTTTAAGCTGGTGTCATTTTAAAGAGGAAGTCAAAAAGGGGTGTCAGGCACCGTTCGTGGACATTTATCCGTGTGAAGTGGACAAAAAGGCATCATCCAATTTGGATGATGCCTTTTTGTGATTAGGTATCTTGTTTTGCTGTTCGGGTCCGGTTTTGAAGGTATTTGTGTCTTGAATAGAAGACCGTTGTCATGATGATTGATAAACCCCCGAACAGGACGCACATCAGTTGCAGGCCGATTAGGTCGAGGAAGAAGCCGCTAATGAGCAGGACAATCTGATAGGTAATCCGGTCCAGCATATTCCGGAAAGAAAAGAATCGTCCGTGAAAATCTTTCGGTACCTTTGTTTGGAAAATGGTGGAAGCCGTTGGGAAAAAGCAGCCAACAGAAAATCCAAATAATGCAAAAGCAACGATGGTCAACAGCGGTATATCAGCTAAATAAAGAAGCAGCTGAGATCCACCAATCAAAAAGGAACAGGCAAACAAGATGATGTAAGGTGAAGTGCGGTCACTAATTAATTTAATGAAAAAAGCGCCAATCATAAAGGAAATACCCTCTGCCGTGTAGATCCAGCCTTTTATGGCTGAACTATCCTGGAGTTCACTAATGTTAATGACGACAAGGTTAAAGCCGCCCAGAAACAGGACGGGGACCAATGTCATGATCAGCGTCATAAAGACAATCGGCAGACCTTTAATAATCGGAAAAACGTCTTTAAAACTTGTTTCTTCTGATGGGCCTTTCTTTGCGGTCTGATGATCCTTTGATTCATCTATATTCAAGAAAAAAGTGAGAATAAATATTCCGATATACGCTACCAGTGAGCCAACATAAAGCATCGCTAAGGGCAGGACAACCAACAAAATTCCAGCCACGGCTGTTCCAACAATGCGCGACAAGGTCGATACGTTCATATGAACACCGTTCAATTGGAGCAAATCCTTATCTGCGACAATCAGCGGCAGTGCTGCTTGAAGAGCAGGAAAGTAAAAAGCAGCTGAAATCTGCAGCAGAACTAAAAATACAACCATCCACCAGATGGATCCTGTTGCAATTGCTATTAACATAAAGACAACACTGATAGCCCTTACAAATCCAGCCAACAGCATAACTGTTTTCTTACTTGCTTGATCGGTAAGTTTGCCAGCATAGGGCCCAACCGCAATCCCAGCGAGCAGTCCCGCTGCTAGAAGGAGCGATTTTAAAAAGTCCGAAGGAAGCTTCTCTTGCATGAATTCTAAATTACCAATAATGCCGAGCCACAAACCTAGACCGGCAATAAATTCCCCTGTTAACAAAATCCAAACATTCTTGTTCCTAAACATAAACGGTGTCCCTCAATCCTCTTTCATATCCATATCAAAATATAATTCTATTCAAAATACTATCAGAAAACAGTGTCAGGCACCACTAGTGAACTAATGGCATCTTGTTTATCTTGAGGATTCGCTCTTCCATAAATGTTCAATTTTTGTTAAGAAAATATAAAGAAAAATAGGCCTTTTTTAGGAGAAATGAGTCCGAAATATATTGGAAAATGTAGCTTTTCTGTTCAAAAGTAATTTGTTCTCATACTAATTACCTATATTTTAACACTTCCGATTTATTAGTCTTTACATTTGTTTACATTTGCTTAATAAACCCCCTCTATAATGAAAATCGTAAAACAACATATTCAAGTTTTATTTGAGGGGGAAATCGAATTGTTTAAGAAAAAACTTATGAAAAAGGTTCTTCCAGTTGCTGTCCTTTCAACCATAGCTTTTAGCAGTCTTGTTGGAACAGGCACCGTTAACGCAAAATCAGAAAATACAACTAAAAACAATGCAGAAATTAAAAATGTCATTTTTCTAATCGGGGATGGAATGGGTGTTTCATATACGTCGGCCTACCGTTATTTAAAAGACGACCCGTCTACTAAAAGAGTAGAGCCAACTGAGTTTGATAAATTTCTAGTTGGACAACAGACTACATATCCAGAGGATGCGAAGCAAAATGTAACGGATTCAGCATCTGCAGCAACCGCCATGGCTGCGGGGGTCAAAACCTATAATGCCGCCATCGCAGTTGACAATGATAAATCTGAAGTCAAAACAGTCCTTGAAGCAGCGAAAGAGAAGGGGAAATCAACCGGACTGGTTGCTACGTCAGAAATCACACATGCCACACCTGCTTCGTTTGGTTCTCATGATGTAAACCGTAATAACATGAATGCCATTGCGGATGATTATTATAATGAAATGGTAAACGGAAAACACAAAATTGACGTTCTTTTGGGAGGCGGCTCGGATTTATTTATCCGTCAAGACCGTAACCTTACAGATGAATTCAAAAAAGACGGATACAGTTATGTTTCAAACCTTCAAGAATTGAAAAAAGACAAAAATGACCAGGTTCTTGGTTTATTTGCGAAACGAGGCATGCCAAAAATGATCGACCGGACGGCTGAGATACCTTCCTTAGCAGATATGACGACTTCGGCCATTGAGCGCTTAAATCAAAATAAAAAAGGATTCTTTTTGATGGTGGAAGGAAGCCAGATCGACTGGGCAGGTCATGATAATGATATTGTTGGGGCGATGAGTGAAATGGAAGATTTCGAAATAGCGTTCAAAGCAGCGATTGATTTTGCCAAAAAGGATGGACATACATTAGTAGTGGCAACAGCTGACCATTCAACTGGCGGTTACTCGATCGGTGCCCGCGGAGAGTACAACTGGTTTAGTGCACCAATCAATGCAACAAAACGCACCCCTGATTTTATGGCAGAGCAAATTGCTAATGGGGCAGATGTGAAAGAAACTTTATCTAAATATATTAATCTCCCTTTAACAGATAAAGAGATTCAGTCTGTTAAAGATGCTGCTGCTACGAAGAAAGTAGTGGATATCGATAATGCGATCGAACAAATTATTGATACCCGTTCATTCACTGGGTGGACGACGGGCGGACATACAGGCGAAGATGTAAACGTATATGCATTTGGTCCTGACAGCGAACGCTTTGCCGGTCAAATTGATAATACGGATAATGCGAAAATCATCTTTGACATTCTTGAAAAAGGCAGCAAAAAAATAGTCATCGAAGACAAGTAAGTTTCAATAATTTAGTAGATTAGGATTGGAAAATAAGATATCCCGTTGCCTTTTCAGCAGCGGGATATCTATCTAAAAAGGAGTTTTACTTGATGGGAGGAATCGATGTGAAACAGGCAATGATAACTATTTTATTTGTTTTCCTACTTACGGGCTGTTCATTTGCTTCAATTCAGCCGACCAATGAGAAAACTGATACAAAAACAGAGAATACTTCCACAGTTACCAAAAAGATCTCGAAAGATGATCATGACGCTTATTATAATAGCCCTCAGGTTACGGATGATTCAACCTTACAAAAACCCGGCCAGTCTGTTACGGATGAAAAAGGGGAGGCCACTTTAAAAGCGATCAAACATATAAATAAGGTATATCATTTCGGAGACATTGAGTACACGATCAAAGAAATGAAACTACTTCACTACCGACCTGATTATAGTTTAATTGACTATTTCCATCCGTTAACAGAAGCTGAGGAATTTGATTTTATTAAATTAAGTGTGGATATAAAAAATCAATCCAAAGAAAAACGGAATTTTGCTCCAGTCGCCCTTTTTGAAACGAATACAGGTGTGAAAATGGATTGGAAACAGGATATGTATCTTGAACATTTGAATGGAGAAATCGAAGGAAATCAAATCAAACGGGGGAGTCTAGGCTTTATAGTTGATCAAGCAGGCAGCAAAAAAACGGAATGGATTAGTATTCTAACCAGTGACGTGTTTAATGATAAACACGAAAGGCTGGAGGAAGCACAAAAAATCCAACTTGATTTTTAATGGAGAATAAAAAGGTGTCAGGCACCACTCGTGGACATTTGTCCACAAGCGGTGCCTGACACCCTTTGGCCAGTTTGAAATTTTTACGAATATATAAAGACCTTGAGTAATTGTACCTCTCTGGAAGAAACGGAAGGACATCAGGGCCCTACCCATGATTGGGATAGGGCCCTATTTGTGTTCTGCGGCTGTGCAACAATTGGAACAATTTTATGAAAAAGTAATCAGTATGATTATAGTATAATAAAAATACTGAAATTTCTAATTGTGCAGGTCATATTCTGGAGGGATCGCGTTGACAGTCGGGGAACTATGCCGAACACTTATTGTAGACGATGAAATGTTAATCAGACAAGGGATTAAGCATTATATCAATTGGGAGCAAGAGGGGTTTATGATTGTTGGTGAGGCTTCGAACGGTCAAGAAGCCCTGGAGTTAATCGAAGCAACCAAACCACACATCATCATTACAGATATCGTGATGCCAATCATGGATGGAGAAGAATTAACAAGAATTGTGAAGGATAGATATCCTCAAATTGAAATCATTATTTTAAGTAGTTTTGGAGAATTCGATTATGTTCGCTCCACCTTCCAAAGTGGTGTTGTTGATTATATCTTAAAGCCGAAGCTCAATGCAGACGGTCTCTTAAAGGCGCTGAAAAACGCCGCAAGCAGAATTCCTTCCTTTCAGAAAGTGGATCAAAGATTAACAGGCAATCTCCCAATTGGGCAGATTATCAATAAACTGATTTCAGGATATGAAGTGAAGTATGATTCGGAGTTAGTATCCAAAGCTTTGCCATACAGCCATTATTGTTTAATTGGAGCTGATTTAAGGAATCACCAGTCTAGAAATAGTGCAGAATTTCAAACAAGTATCAAGGCGAAAATCGAAGAGGCATTGCAACATATCATAAATCAAGTTGTTTACGAGCCCTTAAGCGTTGAAGAGAATATCATTGGATACTTAATTAATATAAACAAGCAGAATGATAAAGAGTTTATTAAATTGGCCAGCCAACTTGCAGAGTCTATACCAGGAATAAGTATTGCTTTGACTGATGAGTTTTCAGACCTTTCTCAACTAGAAAGCAACTACAAAGAAAGTCTCGTAAAATTGTTAGATTATCGCTTTTATTTTCCAAATCAACCGTTTTTAATGAAAGAGAATCTTCCAAAAGTGCCGCCCAAACCCGAAAATTTTAATTTGGATTGGTTTACAGAAGAATTAAAGAGAAAACATTTTGATTCCGCTTTCAAATATCTACAAGACCATGTAAAGGTAATGTCTTCTTGTTATACGATGGATGTCTTTGAATATAAAGCTTTTTTTGGCAACATCATTTTTAACATTACCATTCTCCTAAGTAATATGAAATTTGACGTAACAGAATTGGAAGAAGCCAAGTATTCATATTTTAGGTCGATTGATGAAGCACCTTCGGCGAAGGCCACGGTTGAACTAATGAATCGCTTTATTGAAGAAGCGGAAAAATGCATATTTTTGGTGCAGAGTGAGCCCGAAGATATAAATATGAAAAAACTGATGGAATATATAAGAGAACATTATGCCGAACCGCTTACCCTTACTGGGGTCGCAAAGCACTTTCATTTTAATCCATCTTATCTTTCAAGCTATTTTTCAACGCATAATAAGGAAGGATTCATCGAATATCTAAATAGAATGCGGATCGAAGAAGCGACGAAACTGCTCATGGAGGGAATGGAATCTATCTCAGAAATTAGTGGAATGGTCGGTTATTCGGACCACAGTTATTTCTGTAAAGTTTTTAAGAAAATAAAGGGATTGTCTCCAAGCCAATACAAAAGAAAGCAAAAACTAAGATAAGAGATGGTGAATTATGAGATTTATTCCCGAACGTTTTAAACATAACGGATTGTTTATCGTTATGTTTTTCATTACGGTTATGATGATTATCACAGTTTCGATCACTATTACATGGACAACGATTCGGATGTCGGAGCAATTTTTTATTAAAAAGTTTAGCATTACGAACTCCAAAGTAATGAGTCAGGTAAAGGAAAGTTTCGAATCCTTTAACTATTCGGTCGTCCTGGCATCTAACAATCTCCTTCAAAGCAATACGGTTAAAAAAATTCTTACGAAGGAGCAATATAGCAATAAAGAGAAACTTAATGCCTATTTTAATGCGGGCCAACAGTTAAAGCGAATTGAAACTAATTTAGATGCATATGAAGAAAGCATTCTAGTCATGGGTAGAAATGGATTCAGTTTTGCAACGGATCGGACGTACTGGCCAATAACGGATGAGGAATTAAGGACTAGCAGACTTACTAGTAATACGTTTAAGGAACCAAAGAAACTGGTGTACCAATTGGACAAGCGAAATGATGGAACGAATCGCCAGTTCATTGTGGCATCAAAGGTACTAATGGAACGGATCAACGGTACTGTTTATGGATCGATGTTCTTTGCGTTTGATGAAAGTCAATTTAGACAGTTCTTCACAAGCTATACAGGACCTGGTAATAATGTGTTTGTCGTAGACAAGCAGGGAGTTATTGTTTCTAGCAACCAATCAAAGCTCATAGGTCAAGCACCAAAAGGCTTGCTTAGCTATGTAGGAAAAATTGAAAAGAGTTCAGACCATTATATCATTGATAATTTTATGGGAAAGGATCAGATTATCTCGATGGAATACCTTCCATCGTTTGACATGTACCTATTTAATATAATTGATAAACAAAAAGCAGTTGGAGACCTAATTGATAAGAAAGATATCGTGCTCATCTCAATGGGTATTGTCTTTGTGGCGTTAATCATTGTCTTACTAGCGACGAGGAGATTGACAAATTCGTTATCGAGTCTTGTTAAGCAGATAGAAGATGCGTCAAAACATGAATTCCACCAATATGTTACTGCAACCGGCACATATGAAACCATGAAAATCGGCAATGCCTTTAATTCCATGCTCGATGAGCTCCACTTGTATGTTGAACAGCTTGTGGAATCACAAAAGCAAAAGCGCAATGCGGAATTGGCTGCGCTTCAGCAGCAAATTAATCCTCATTTTTTATACAACACGTTAACTTCAATAAAATTCATGGTGCAGCAAGGTGGAAAAGAAGAAACCGAAGCAACAATTAATTCTTTAATATCCTTGCTTCAGAATACAATTGGCAATGTCAGCGAGACGAATACCATTGTCCAAGAAGTGGATAATTTAAAAAATTACGTCCTTATTAATCAAAAGCGGTACGGTAACCGGATTAATGTTAACTATTTTATCGCGCCAGATTGTTTGGAATATCACGTACCAAAGCTTATCCTGCAGCCTTTTATGGAAAATTCATTCTTTCATGGCTTCAATCGTAAGACTGGTGGCTATATTAATGTACTTGTCTGGAAAGAGGAGAATACGTTGATTTGTGAAGTCGTGGATAACGGAGATGGAATGGAAGTCTCTTCAGAGAATAAACTCCCGACTACAAAGCGTAAGCAACAGATGTTTTCTGGGATTGGTGTGCGAAATGTCCATGAGCGTATCCAACTGATTTACGGGGAACAGTATGGGGTGACAATTTCTAGCGAGTTGGGTGAAGGGACAAAGGTCCGGATGACACTTCCAGTTTCAACTAAGTGAAAATAGTCATAAAATCTAAAAATAATCCAAATAAATCAATTGGAAGCGTGTTCATGTTATAAAAATATTACCAACCATTAAAAATATCGTCCTAACGGTTACTTCTTAACAGGTGATAACATTGTATTTGTAAGTCAGATAGCGCTTACAAAAATAGAATGTTGGGGGAATATCAATGAAAAAAGTACTAGCACTCTTTTTAGTTAGTATATTGATGCTAACTGCCTGTTCTTCGGGATCAAATAAAGAGACTTCCGACAGCGGCAAAGATACAAATGAAGTAACAGTATGGGCATGGGACCCGAATTTTAACATTAAAGCAATGAATTTAGCAAAAGAAGCTTATAAATCTGAAAACGCAGATGTAAACATTAAAGTTATTGAACATGCTCAAGATGACATTATTCAAAAGCTTAATACGAGCTTAAGTTCTGGAACTACAAAAGGACTTCCGAATATTGTTTTAATTGAAGATTATCGGGCACAAAGCTTTCTTAAAGCGTATCCAGATATGTTCCATGAGTTAACTGGCTCTTTTAAAGCGGATGATTTCGCTCAGTATAAAATTGCTCCTACCAGCTTGGATGGCAAAAACTACGGTCTTCCATTCGATACTGGTGTTACAGGACTATATGTTAGAACGGATTACTTGGAAAAAGCGGGATACAAAGTTGAGGATTTAAAAGATATCGACTGGAACAAGTACATTGAAGTAGGTAAAAAGGTTAAAGAAGCAACAGGTAAATCAATGCTTACACAGGATCCAAAAGATCTAGGTCTAATTCGTATGATGATTCAAACGAGCGGTTCATGGTATTTAAAGAATGACGGGGTTACACCTGACATAGCGGACAACGCTTCTTTAAAGGAAGCATTCCAAACATATAAAGAGCTTTTAGATGCGGATTTAGTGAAACCTGTCTCTGATTGGGGCCAATTTGTAGCAGGATTTAACAGTGGTGATGTTGCTACGGTTCCTACGGGTAACTGGATTACTCCATCCATCAAAGCGGAAAGCTCACAAGCAGGTAAGTGGGCAGTTGTTCCGATGCCAAAACAAGCTGGAATTTCAGGTTCCGTGAACGCCTCTAACTTAGGCGGAAGCTCTTGGTACGTGCTTAACATTCCTGGTAAAGAAAAGGCTGCTGACTTCTTAGCAAAAACTTTTGGTTCTAATGCTGATTTCTATCAGACCTTGAATAAGGAAATGGGAGCGATCGGTACTTACAAGCCAGCTGCTGAAGGCGAAGCGTATAAGGCTGCGGACGATTTCTTCGGAGGTCAAAAGGTCGTTAGTGACTTTGCTGCCTGGACAGAGAAAATTCCTCAAGTAAACTATGGTATGCATACGTATGCAATTGAGGACATTTTAGCTGTTGGAATGCAAGACTACCTTAAGGGTAAAGATCTAGATAAAGTATTAGAAGATGCTCAAAAGCAAGCTGAAGAACAAATTAAATAAAAAAACAAGTTGAAAAGTAACAAATCTATAAGAAATTAAGCCTCGGTATTTCGCCGGCTTCTCCATTAAGGTTAAACGGAGGTATCTGATGTGTCAGGCGAAGTTCAGAGGCTATCTTTTTAATTAAAAGTGTAAGGAGTTGACTCAAGTTGATAACCTCTAAAGTAAATCACAATCAGACCCTGAGTTCAGTAAAATCAGGCCGGAAAATTCGGGCGAAAAATGCTGTCATTGGTTGGTCCTTCGTTATTGTCGCAGCTGTATTGATCTTTTTCTTTTATTTCTACCCAATGGTTCAGGCACTTATTTTGTCCTTTCAATCAGGAGTCGGTGCAAATCTAACGTTTACTGGAATCGATAATTATACACGATTGTTTAAGGATCCAACGTTCCTTACAACAGTAAAAAATACAGTGATTTATCTAATCATTCAAGTACCAGTGATGATTTTACTGGCTTTGTTTCTTTCCGTTTTATTAAATAATAAGACGTTGAAGCTAAAGGGATTTTTTCGGACAGCCATCTTCTTACCCTGTGTAACTTCTCTTGTTGCCTATTCCGTCATCTTCAAATATTTGTTTGGTCAAGATGGCATGATTAATATCATGCTAATGAAAGTTTCACTAATTTCGGAACCGATTCAATGGCTTACTGATCCCTTCTGGGCAAAAATAGCGATTATTGTAGCCATCACATGGCGTTGGACTGGCTATAACATGATATTCTATTTATCCGCTCTTCAAAATGTTGATGAATCGATCTATGAAGCGGCAAGAATAGATGGTGCTTCGGCAGTTCAACAATTTTTCAAAATAACCATTCCAATGTTGAAACCGATTATCTTATTTACATCGATTACCTCAACGATTGGTACGCTTCAGTTGTTTGATGAGGTTATGAATATTACCAAGGGTGGACCGGGAAATGCGACCATGACAATTTCTCAGTACATTTACAATTTATCATTTAAGTATACCCCTGACTTCGGATATGCGGCTACTGTCTCTTATGCCATTGTCATTATGATCGTCATCTTCTCTATTATTCAGTTCAAAGTGGCAGGTGATAAAAATGAATAACCTTAAACGCTCATTCAGCTATACAGTTCTTATCATCGCTTCCATTGTTTCTATGTTTCCGTTTCTATGGATGATTGTGAGTTCAACAAACAAGTCTGTAGATGTGACGCAAGGAAGGATGCTGCCTGGCAGTCACTTTATAGAAAACCTTCACAATCTATTAGACACAGTTGAGCTTGTACCTGCATTAATGAATTCAGCGAAAATCTCGATTCTCACAACAGTACTTGCTATGCTTATCGCCTCCTTGGCAGGATATGGATTTGAAATTTACAAAAGTAAGTCGAAGGACTTTGTGTTTAATATTTTACTGGTTTCTATGATGATTCCTTTTGCGGCTTTAATGGTACCGCTCTTTAGAATGTTTGCCACCATTTCTCAAGCCCTTCCAATGATCGGAATCGATACGCTTACAGCGGTCATCTTACCAACAGTTACAACTGCTTATCTTATCTTTTTCTTTAGACAAAGCACAAAGATGTTCCCGAAGGAGATTCTTGAAGCGGGAAGAATTGATGGTCTGTCCGAATTGGGATGTTTCTTCCGGATATATGTTCCGACAATGAAGACGACCTATGCAGCAGCTGCCATCATTACCTTCATGGCTAGCTGGAACAGTTATTTATGGCCGCTGGTTGTGTTGCAGTCACCCGAGAACCAGACCATTCCGCTGTTAATCTCAAACCTCGGTTCAAGCTACTCACCCGACTTTGGAATGATTATGACAGCGATTGTGATTGCTACCCTGCCGGCAGCACTTATTTTCTTCATTATGCAAAAGCATTTCGTTGCAGGGATGATGGGTTCAGTTAAATAATAAAATTTTGGAAAAATATAGATAGGAAGAGTGATAGTGATGACAACCATTCCAAAAATAGAATGGCTTACCGACTTAGCTGTGTTTGCCGTTAATCGACTTCCAGCACATTCAGACCACCGATATTATGAAACACTGGAGCAGGCAAAAATGGCAGGCCCAATGGCAATGCGCCATGAATTAAACGGTAACTGGAAATTTAACTATAGCGTGAATCCAGACAATCGTCCGGAGAATTTTCACCGGCTGGATTTTAATTGCATGGGCTGGGGGAACATCACCGTCCCAGGTCACATTCAGCTTCAAGGCTACGGGAAACCACAATATGTGAATACGATGTACCCATGGGACGGGCTTAACGAGATCCGTCCGCCAGAAATTCCACTCGACCATAATCCGGTTGGAAGCTATGTGAAGGTGTTTAACGTTCCCCCTCAAATGGAAAACAAGCCGCTGTATATATCCTTTCAAGGTGTGGAGTCGGCCTTTTATGTGTGGTTAAACGGGGAGTTCGTCGGCTATAGTGAAGACTCGTTTACTCCTGCAGAATTTGAGCTTACCCCATTTCTTACAGAAGGTGAGAATAAGCTTGCCGTCGCGGTTTACCAACGGAGCACGGGCAGCTGGCTCGAGGACCAGGATTTCTGGCGTTTTTCTGGTATTTTCCGTGATGTTTACCTCTACACAGTACCGGAAATTCATGTTTATGACGCCGGTATTCGCGCAGAGCTGGATCCGACTTTTACCAAAGGTACGCTTCAAGCAGACCTAAAGCTTTTATCTGATGTGGTTTCTCCAGCAAAAATAGTTGCTGAATTGTACGATGCCGAGGGGCACTTAGTAGCAGCACAAAATGGCAATTTCACTGACGGAAACTGGACAGTTTCAATAATGATCAATAATCCAAAGCTATGGAGTGCGGAAGATCCTTATTTATATCAGTTTTATATTCAGGTATATAACGAGTTAGGACATTTGGTAGAGGTAATTCCGCAGAAAGTCGGCTTCAGAAGATTTGAAATGGCCGATAAAATCATGCGCCTTAATGGTGAACGAATTGTATTCAAGGGTGTCAATCGCCATGAATTTAATTGCCGTACTGGCCGCGCGATTACAAAGGAAGACATGCTTTGGGATATAAAAACATTGAAACAGAACAACATTAACGCTGTCCGGACGTCCCATTATCCGAATCAGAGTTATTGGTACGAGTTGTGTGACGAATACGGCGTCTATGTCATCGATGAAATGAACCTTGAAACGCACGGTTCATGGCAAAAGATGGGGGCAGTCGAGCCGTCATGGAACATCCCCGGGAATAAGCCGGAATGGGAGAACATCGTTATGGACAGAGCGGTATCCATGTTTGAACGGGACAAAAATCACCCGTCGATCCTCATTTGGTCATGTGGCAATGAATCCTATGCGGGTGAAGTGATTCTGAATGTTTCTAAGTATTTTAAGCGTGTTGATTCAAGTCGCCTGGTTCATTATGAAGGTGTTTTCCATGCCCGTGATTACAATGATACGAGTGATATGGAAAGCCGGATGTATGCGAAGCCAGCAGACATTGAGAACTATTTGAACGATAACCCGTCAAAGCCATACATTAGCTGTGAGTATATGCACGCCATGGGGAATTCCCTTGGCGGTATGAATAAATATACAGATTTAGAGCGGAAATATCCAATGTATCAAGGTGGATTTATTTGGGATTATATTGATCAGTCAATTATTAAAAAAGACCGTTATGGCAAGGAATTTTTGGCCTACGGCGGTGATTTTGACGATCGCCCAACGGATTATGGCTTCTGTACAAATGGGATTGTGTATGCCAATCGAGAATTGTCGCCGAAGATGCAGGAAGTAAAGTATTTATATCAAAATATCAAACTGAGTCCGGATCGTACGGGGGTAATAATTCAGAATGAGGGTCTTTTCGTAGATACGTCCGATTATGATTTTGAGTACACTCTCTACCTTGAAGGTAAAGAGTTGTATCGGAATCAGCTCGATGTGGTGGTGGCACCGCAGAGTGAAGGGCGCATCGAATTTAAATTGCCTGCTGAAATCACCAGCGTTTCTGGCGAATATTGTATACAAACTTCTTTTAAGCTGAAGGAAAGTAATCTCTGGGCGGACGCTGGCTACGAGATCGCATTCGGACAATATGTGTTCAGGACGGAGGCGTTTGTCGAGCAGACGGCAGCTCACGGGGAATTACGGGTTGTCACTGGCGATGTCAATGTTGGTGTCCATGGCCCTGACTTCAGCATCTTGTTCTCGAAACAGGCGGGCAGCCTGGTTTCACTTAACTATGCAGGGAAAGAGATGATTGCTCTTCCGCCGGCACCGTTATTCTGGCGGGCAACGACGGATAATGACCGAGGCTATTCTCAAGGCTATCATTCGGGTCTTTGGTATGCAGCCAGTCTTGCGCGCCAATGCATTGGGATGGATGTCGAACAGGCAAATGGCCAGGTGAGCATTGCTTTTACTTATAAATTATCGATTAGTGAAAAAGTAGTGGTGAAAGTAAATTATACCGTTCTTGCCAATGGCAGCATTCGTGTGAAGTCGGTCTATCAGGGGGCGGAAAATCTCCCGCAGCTGCCGATTTTTGCAGTATCCTTCAAAGTGCCTGCCGATTATGACCAACTGGAATGGTATGCGATGGGTCCTGAAGAAAATTACTCAGACCGGGCGCAAGGAGCAAGACTTGGAATATTTAAAAATCAAGTAATTGAGAATTTATCCGGATATGTCATGCCGCAAGAATCGGGCAACCGGACGGGAGTGCGCCGAGTTAGTCTGACCAACAAGGAAGGACAGGGAATAAAAATTTCAGCTGCGACTAAACCATTAGAGTGCAATTTTTCTCCTTATACGGCTTTTGAACTCGAGAATGCCCAGCATCATTACGAGCTTCCAAATGTCCATTACACCGTTGTGACGGTCGCAGGCAAGCAGATGGGCGTCGGCGGAGACGACAGCTGGGGTTCACCGGTGCATGATGAACACCTCATTCATGCCAATCAAGACATGGAATTCGAGTTTAGCATTGATCGAATCTAAACTTGAAATTTAGCATTTACAAGAAAAGAGCCTGAAATAGACAGGCTCTTTCCTTTACATGACAAACTTAAGGAGCGGAAGGTTATGCTTATTCATGTTAATCAAGAGGACAGACAGTTCCATTTAACAAATGGCCAAGTTAGTTATATTTTTCACGTGATGAAAAATGGACAATTAGGCCATCTTTATTATGGAAAGGCATTGCACCACAGAGAGGATTTTTCTCACTTGCAGACGTATGATGTGCCAACAGGGGCTACTACACACGTGTATGCAGATGATCCTGCTTTTGGTTTGGAAACGCTCCATCAAGAATACCCTGCCTACGGAAATTCTGATTTTCGCGAACCGGCAATCAGTGTGAGTAAAACGACGGCTAATCATGTTCCTAATTTCAAATATGATTCGTATCAACTGGTAGACGGAAAGCCTCGTCTTGAAGGTCTGCCAGCAACCTATACAGATGATAATAAGAACGCTAGTACACTTCAAATTATCTTAAAGGATGAATTCCTCCAAGCAGAATTGACGTTAAAATATACAATATTCCGTGATATGCCGGTCATAACGAGAAGTGCCTCCTTGAAAAATGAAAGTCAAGAGGAATTGGTTGTTGATCGATTAATGGGAGCATCGCTTGACCTGCCAGATAAAGATTTTGTATTTACCCATTTAGCCGGTGCATGGTCACGAGAGCGTCATGTGAAAGAGAGAATACTAGAAACGGGTATTCAGTCGATTTCCAGTCTGCGCGGTGCCAGTTCGCACCACCATAATCCGTTCTTGGCACTAAAGCGTCCTGATGTGACGGAACATACAGGTGAAGTATATGGCTTTAATTTTATATATAGCAGTAATTTTTTGATGCAAATAGAAGTGGATCATTACGACACGGCAAGACTTACGGTTGGTATTCATCCGTTTGGTTTCAAGTGGAATTTAAAGCCGCAAGCTGCATTTCAAACCCCAGAAGTGGTGATGGTGTATTCCGACCAAGGCTTAAATGGGATGAGTCAGGCCTTTCATAGTCTTTATCGCGAGCACCTGATTCAAGCGCAATGGAAGCAGGCCGTGCGCCCAATTTTGATAAACAACTGGGAAGCTACTTACTTTGATTTTAATGAGGAAAAACTCGTTAATATTGCGAAATCAGCTAGTGAATTAGGAATCGAACTGCTGGTCCTTGATGATGGCTGGTTTGGAAAACGGAATGATGATACCTCCTCCCTTGGAGATTGGCATGTAGATTTAGATAAACTTCCGGGTGGCTTAGAAAGCTTAGCCCAGAAAATATCTGCAACTGGAATGAAATTTGGGCTATGGTTTGAGCCGGAGATGATCAGTCCGAACAGTGAATTATTTAGCGAACACCCAGATTGGGCCGTTGGTGTTCCAGGTCAGCGCTATACATTGGGACGCAATCAGCTGGTTCTTGATTTTTCAAGACCAGAAATTGTTGATTATCTTTATGAAAAAATGTCCGCAATTATTAAAAAAACAAACCTTGCTTATATTAAATGGGATATGAATCGGAACATTACCGAAGCATTCTCACAAAAACTAGCCGTTCATCAGCAAGGCGAGTTCTTCCATCGCTATATTTTAGGGGTCTATGATCTCTATGAACGGTTAACAGATGAATTCCCGCATGTGTTGTTTGAATCATGTGCAGGAGGCGGGGGAAGATTCGACCCAGGGATGATGTATTATGCACCGCAAGCATGGACAAGTGATGATACGGATGCGATTGAGAGGTTAAAAATTCAATACGGCACATCCTTTGCATATCCAGTCTATAGCATGGGATCTCATGTATCGGCAGTTCCGAATCACCAAACATTGCGGACTACACCATTACAAACCAGGGCGAATACTGCTTATTTTGGGACATTTGGCTATGAATTAGATCCAGTGAAATTAACCGAAGAAGAGCGCGCAGAAATTAAAGAGCAGGTAGTTTTTTATAAACAACATCGCGCGTTGATTCGTGATGGTCACTTTTATCGCCTGTTGAGCCCGTTTTCGAATAATGAAACAGCGTGGATGGTCGTGAGCCAAGACCAATCAGAAGCCTTAATTGGCTGGTATAAGGTATTGGCGACGCCGAATCCTAAGAAGAAGCAAACGCTTCGTCTTAGTGGACTAGCTGAATCGAAAATATATAAAGTGGCTGGAAGCGAACGAACGTATTATGGCGACGAGCTCATGAACGTGGGGCTGCCACTTCCAACGGAGTTTAACGGTGTCAATGGCGGGAGCGCCGAGCGTGGCGGCGACTTCCAGTCCCAGGTTTTTTATTTGCAAAAGACCGAAGGGTAATAGAATAAAATCAGGACGGGAAACGATTAGTCATTGAAGAAGTCCACTAGAGAAAAAGGTATAGTACCTCTCCTAATTGGAAGGTAGTATACCTTTTTTTATTACCAATTAAATATCCAACAAAATTTAATTATATTGATAAAGTTTGTTAGTAAAGAAACGACTAGATATTTTAGCATCTTGACATATAAGTAAAGAGAGGTAAAATATAAGTAAAAAGTTTTCCTTAATAATATTTAGTGTGAGTTAAGGGTTAATGTTGGAGGTGGCGACAATGGCAACAATTAAAGATATCGCTGAGGAAGCGGGTTTTTCGATATCAACGGTTTCTAGAGTTCTAAACAATGATCAAAGTCTGTCTGTTCCTGATGAGACACGTGAAAAAATATATGAGGTTGCAGAGAAGTTAAATTATCGGAAGAAAACAGTCCGGCTTTTAGTGAAAAATATTGCGTTTTTATACTGGCTAACTGATATTGAGGAATTAGAAGATGTTTATTTTAAATCGATGAGATTAGAAATAGAAAAGCTATCCAAGAAGTTTAATGTAGAACTAACGACGTATAAAATTACTGATGGGATTCATAATATCCCTGATAATATAGAAGGGTTCATTGCGGTTGGAATGTTTTCTAACAAAGAATTAGAGCATCTTAGAAGCATTACGCCGAATGGTGTTTTTATTGATACAACACCTGATCCGAATCATTATGATTCAGTTAGACCGGATTTAGCGCAAATCACAAGAAAAACTGTCGATTTTCTCATTGAAAAGGGCCATAGCGAGATTGGTTTTATTGGGGGGACGTACCATAATCCCAATACGGATGAGGATGAAATGGATATACGTGAAAGGACATTTCGTTCATATATGATGGAAAAAGGTTTTTTAAAGGATGAGTACGTTTTTTCTAGAAGAGGATTCTCTGTTGAGAGTGGTTACTATCTAATGACGAATGCGATTGAAAAATTAGGTGATCAATTACCTACTGCTTTCTATATAGCAGCAGACCCGATTGCTGTTGGCTGCCTTCAAGCCTTGAATGAAAAAGGAATCTCGATACCGAATCGGGTAAGTGTTATCAGTATTAACAACATTAGTGTGGCAAAATATGTATCGCCACCGCTATCCACCTTTCATATTGACATGAAGGAAATATGTAAAAATGCGATAGAACTCTTACTTGAACAAGTTCTGGATAAACGGAAAACTGTAAAAACATTATTCATAGGATCGGAATTAGTGGTCAGGAAGAGTACAAACTAATGGTGAGAGGTGCTTAGGAAACTAAGCATTTTTTATTTGGTTTATTTTCGTAAAAATATTTACTTATTTTTAGTAAAAAAATTGTTTACAGTTTTTCCGAGTGATGCTATATTAATTTTAGTAAAACGTTTTCAAGATAAATAGAATTTATTTGAAGGGATGTTTATCCATGAAAAAGTATAAAAAATATTTGGGCGTTATGAGTACACTGGCTTTAAGTTTTTCATTAGCTGCATGTGGACCACAAGATAGTGAGAAATCAGATGCAAGCTCCGATGCAAGTAAGGAATCAAAGAATAAAACATTACTAGTTTGGGAAGATCAACAGAAATCTGCTGGTATTAAAGATGCAATTGCACAGTTTGAAAAAGACCATAGTGTGAAAATCAAAATAGTTGAAAAACCGTATGCTAAACAAATTGAAGGTTTACGCTTGGATGGTCCGGCCGGAACAGGTCCCGATGTGCTAACGATGCCCGGTGACCAAATTGGTACAGCTGTAACAGAAGGATTGATTAAAGATTTAAACGTTGGTGATGATGTTCAATCAACTTTTACAGATGTTGCCATGCAATCCCAAAAAGTAAATGATAAGGTTTACGGTCTGCCAAAAGCAGTAGAAACAACGGTGCTTTTCTATAATAAAGACCTAATTGCAGAACAAAATCTGCCAAAAACACTTGAAGAATGGTATGAGTACGATAAGAAAGTAACTAAAGGCGGAAATTATGGCTTCTTAGCCCTATTTGACCAGATTTATTATGCTCAAAGTGTGATGAGCGGTAATGGCGGATACATCTTCAATAAAGATGCTCAAGGTAATTTTGATCCAACGGATCTAGGCATCAACAATGAAGGTGCAGTTGAAGGGGCAAAAACAATCCAGAAATTTTATAAAGAGAAATTATTCCCTGCCGGTATCATCGGGGCACAAGGGATTAACGTATTAGAATCATTATTTACTTCTGGAAAAGCGGCGGCCATTATTTCTGGTCCGTGGAATCTTGAACCATTTACAAAAGCTGGCGTTAATTATGGTGTCGCTAAACTCCCAGCACTAGCCAATGGTAAAAATATGAGTGCGTTTGTTGGCGTAAAGAGCTATAACGTAAGTGCTTATTCTAAGAATACTGAGCTTGCTCAAGAGCTAGTTGAATTCTTGGCGAACAAAGATAACTCTAAGAAACGCTACGAAATTACAAAAGAAGTTCCTGCTGTAAAGGCATTAGCTAATGACCCTGTTGTGACAGAGAGTGAGGCAGCCCAAGCTGTGGCTCAGCAATCTCAATTCTCAGAATTAACACCTAATATCCCTGAGATGAATGAAGTTTGGACACCTACTGATGCAGCCCTGCAAACAATTGCAACTGGTAAGGCAGAACCAAAAGCAGCATTAGATCAAGCAGCTAAAACCATCAAAGGACAAATTAAAGCAAAACACAGTAAATAATTAGGTATGTATATGGTGTCAAACGCCTAATGATGTTTGACGCCATTTGTTTTTAAGAGAAGTGAAATTTCCAACTTCGTTTACAGTCTAGCTTCAGCGCCTAGCCCCTCGGGTCATAAGCCAATCGCTTCGGAAGGCAAAAAGCGCCTTCTGTCAGCGCTTGTCTTATGCCTGTCGGGGCTGAACAAGGCGCTTACGCTTTCTAAAAATAAAGAGGTGAAAGATATGCAGCATCGTAAAACAGCCTTAGTACTATCTGTTATTCCTGGACTTGGTCAATTGTACAATAAGCAATGGGTAAAAGGTCTTTTGTTCCTCGTTCTGGGTGTCTCGTTCATATCGGTGTTTAGAGATCTGTTAAATATGGGTTTTTGGGGGCTTATTACACTAGGTACAGAGGTACCCCGGGATAACTCCATTTTTCTATTAGCTGAAGGTATTATTGCTCTTATTGTTACATGTTTTGGACTAGCATTTTATTATGCTAATTTCCGGGACGCCTATAAAAATGGGGAATTACGTGATGAGAATTCGAGCCCAAGTTCTCTTAGGGAAGATTATCAAAACTTAATTGCTCAAGGTTATCCATATGTAATTAGTGGCCCGTCGTTATTTATTTTGATCTTTGCGGTCATTTTTCCAATCCTATTCAGTTTCGCTTTAGCTTTTACAAATTATGATTTATACCATTCACCACCAGCTCATTTAGCTGATTGGGTTGGATTAGACACTTTCGAGCAAATATTCACGGTGGATATTTGGCGCTCAACCTTTTTTGATGTATTAAGCTGGACGGTGATCTGGACGCTTGTCGCTTCATCCGTCCAAGTTGGTCTAGGTGTTTTCCTAGCCGTACTGGTAAACCAAAAAGACCTTAAATTTAAACGATTTTATCGCACGGTTTTAGTATTACCATGGGCAGTCCCAGGGTTTGTCACCATTCTAATCTTTGCCGGTTTGTTTAACGATAGCTTTGGTGCGATCAATAATACCATATTAGCTGCGATGGGAATTGACCCGATTCCATGGATGACGGATGAAACATGGTCAAAATTAGCTCTTATTCTTATGCAGGGATGGCTTGGATTCCCTTATATCTTCATAGTAACAACAGGTGTCCTTCAGTCTATTCCTGAAGACCTTTACGAGGCTGCAACCATTGATGGTGCATCTGTTTTTGCAAAATTTAGATATATTACCATGCCAATGATTTTACTCGCAATGGCTCCGATTATCATTACGCAGTATACCTTTAACTTTAATAATTTTAATATTATTTATCTATTCAACGGCGGTGGGCCTGCTGTTCCTGGCTCAAATGCAGGAGGAACCGATATATTAGTATCTTGGATTTACAAATTAACGATGCAGTCCAGTCAATATTCTCTTGCCGCTGCGTTAACAATTCTTTTATCTATTTTTGTCATTGCAATTGCATTATGGCAATTCAGACGGACAAATTCGTTTAAGGAGGAGGCTTAAATCATGACTGGTATGAAGGGAAATAAATTCATTCGTCTCCTTACTTCGCATTCCATTTTAATTATAATGGCGGTTATTATCATATACCCTTTACTTTGGACTGTTGGGGCAAGCTTTAATCCTGGTAACAGTTTAGTAAGTAATTCAATTATCCCAAAAAATCCAACATTGGATCATTATAAAGAATTATTTGCAGGGAAAGAGAGTCTGCAGTATGTACATTGGTATTTAAATTCGCTTAAGATTAGTATCTTTACGATGATTGGCTCGGTTATTAGTGTTTCCTTTACGGCCTATGCCTTTTCGCGTTTCCGTTTTAAAGGCAGAAAAAATGCGTTAACTTTGTTTTTGTTACTACAAATGATTCCACAGTTTTCGGCTTTAATAGCCCTGTTTGTACTTGCTCAAATCCTTGGCATGATGAATAGTCACTGGTTATTAATCCTCCTTTATATTGGCGGAACCATTCCGATGAATACCTATCTGATGAAAGGGTATATGGATTCCATCCCCATGGATTTGGATGAAAGTGCCAAGATTGATGGGGCAAGCAATACGAGGATCTTTTTACAAATTATCATGCCTTTGTCGAGACCAATGTTAGCGGTAGTCGCGATGAATGGATTTACCGGTCCGCTTGGAGATTTCGTTATGTCATCCACCATTTTGAGAACACCTGAATCCTACACATTACCTATTGGTTTATATAATTTAGTTAATGAAGTAATGGGTGCAAGTTATACAACCTTTGCTGCAGGAGCGATTCTCATCAGTATTCCGATTGCTATCGCCTTCTTAATGCTGCAAAAACACTTTGTTTCAGGATTAACGGCTGGTGGTACAAAGGGTTGACATCAGGAAAGAATGTAAAAATGTTAGAAGGAGATTATTATGTCAAAACATGAGAAAACATTTACGACAAAAGCAAACTTCATGCTGCACGGAGGAGACTATAATCCTGATCAATGGCTAGATCGGCCTGATATTTTAGCGGATGATATAAAGTTGATGAAGCTTTCCCATACCAATACTTTTTCAGTAGGAATCTTTGCCTGGAGTGCTCTCGAGCCGGAAGAAGGGGTTTATCAGTTTGAATGGCTGGATGAAATTTTCGAAAATATCTCCAGCATTGGCGGTCGCGTGATTTTAGCTACACCAAGTGGGGCTCGTCCTGCATGGATGTCACAAAAATATCCGGAAGTATTGCGGGTAAATGGGGCGAGGGTGAAGCAACTGCATGGTGGAAGACATAATCACTGTTTTACTTCTGAAGTATACCGTGATAAAACACAGCAGATGAACCGTTTGCTGGCAGAAAGGTATGGCAATCATCCTGCATTATTAATGTGGCATATTTCAAATGAATATAGCGGTGAATGTCACTGTGATTTATGTCAGGTTGCCTTTAGAAACTGGCTTAAAGAAAAATACAATCATAACCTTAAATCCTTAAATGATGCCTGGTGGGGTCCTTTCTGGAGCCACAGCTTCACTGATTGGTCGCAAATTGAATCGCCTTCTCCAATCGGGGAAAGTATGGTTCACGGCTTAAATCTGGATTGGCGAAGATTTGTTACTGACCAAACCATTTCTTTCTTTGAAAATGAAATAGTGCCTATTAAGGAATTAACACCGAATCTCCCGATTACAACCAATTTTATGGCGGATACTCATGAGTTAATTCCATTTCAATCACTTGATTATAGCAAGTTTGCCAAATATCTCGATGTGATCAGCTGGGATGCGTACCCTGCGTGGCACAATGATTGGGAAAGTACCGCTGATTTAGCGATGAAGGTTGGCTTTATTGATGACCTGTACCGCAGCTTAAAACAACAGCCTTATCTTTTGATGGAATCTACCCCAAGTGGAGTTAACTGGCATCAAGTGAATAAAGCAAAACGCCCGGGTATGCACTTGCTTTCATCGATGCAAATGGTTGCCCATGGATCTGATAGCATTTTGTACTTTCAATGGCGGAAATCCCGTGGATCGTCGGAAAAATTCCACGGTGCTGTAGTTGATCATGATAATAGTTCAGAAAACCGCGTATTTAGAGAGGTTGCTAAGGTTGGTGAAACATTAGAAAAACTGTCAGAAGTCGTCGGAACGAATCGTCCGGCAGATGTGGCTATTCTGTATGATTGGGAAAGCAATTGGGCCATTAATGATGCGCAAGGGTTTGGGCTGGACACGAAGCTCTATCCGCAAACATTGCAGCAGCATTATCGCACCTTCTGGGAACAGGATATTCCTGTAGACGTCATCACGAAAGAACAGGATTTTTCAGCGTATAAATTATTGATCGTTCCAATGCTGTATCTAGTAAGTGAAGAAACGATTTCTCGGTTAAAGACATTTGTTGCAAATGGCGGCACACTAGTAATGACCTATATCAGTGGACTTGTAAATGAACATGATTTAACCTATTTGGGCGGCTGGCACAAGGAACTGCAAGAGATCTTTGGAATGAAACCAGTGGAAACTGATTCCTTATATCCAAAAGATAAAAATTACGTAAGTTTTCGTAATCAATCATACGAGTTAAAAGACTATGCAACTGTTCTTGAATTAAATACGGCAACTGCAGAAGGTCACTATGAGGATGATTTTTATGCGAATACACCAGCGGTAACGAGCCACAAATTCGAAAATGGCCAAACCTACTATATTGGCGGTCGTTTAGAAGATCAATTCCACCGCGACTTCTATCAAGAATTAATCAATCAATTATCTCTTGAACCAGCTGCTTCTGTAAAACACGGGCAGGGCGTATCTGTTCAGGTCAGACAAGCTCCAGAAAAAGATTTTATTTTTGTAATGAATTTTACCGAAGAGAAACAACCCGTTGCATTTGAATCGTTAGTAACAGATTTGGTTACAGGCGAAGAGATAACCGGTGAACTTACGCTAGATAAATATGAAGTAAGAATCGTAGCGACAACCAAATAATTGCCTTACACAACGAAGAGTGAGCGGGGAGAGAAACCCTTGCTCATGAAAGTTTTAGTGCAGTGCTAAAAGCTAGAAAACATCCATTTTAAAATGGGTGTCTTCTTTATATAGTTTAGTGGAACCGCTTACTAGATTAGACATAAATACTTCAAATTCCACTACATCTTTCAAAAATAATAGTAAGGGTGAGGAGAAAATGGGGAAAATACGAAGGCTTTTTGCAATACTACTAGCGATGATAGTGGTGTTTAGTTCCATTTTGGTCAATATTCATAGTGGATACGCCGCAAGCCCACAGAATCAGTACTTAGTAAACGGAGGTTTTGAATCAGACTTTTGGAAGGATGGATCTTGGAAGGTAGAAACTCCGAATTGGGATGGAATAGATGTACAGCAATATTCATACGCCAGTGATGCCTGGATGACCCCTAATGAAGGGACTCACGCATTCAAATATTGGCTGAAGAAAACAGCTGTTGGAAATCAAACAATTACTGTAAAGCAAACAATTGCAACTCTCCCCGCCGGAAGCTATGAACTATCAGTTAGATCGATGGGAGGGTCGGGAAATCAAGCCGGAAATGTGAAACTATTTGCAGGATCAGAAACGATAAATGCCGTTGCGACTACAGGGTATAATGCATGGGGGACCATTTCCTTGAAATTCGACTTAAAGCAAGAAACCTCTAATTTGCAAATCGGCGCAACCATAAGCGGTGCACCCGATGCGTGGGGATATTTAGATAGCTTTAGTTTAAAAGCAAATGGTACACAGCCGGTCCCAGCAGATATCTTTGTGAAAAAGGTTGAGGGACTTAATCCTAATTTTATCAAAGGTGTGGACGTATCTAGTGTTATTTCCTTAGAAAATAGCGGAGTCAAATTTTATAATACGACCGGAGAAGTGCAGGATATTTTTAAAACCTTGCATGAAGCAGGAGTCAATTACATTCGGGTCCGTGTATGGAATAATCCATATGATTCAAAAGGAAATGGCTATGGCGGCGGTGATAACGATTTAGCAAAAGCGATTGAAATTGGAAAAAGGGCGACTGCTAACGGAATGAAGCTATTAGTAGACTTTCATTATTCTGATTTTTGGGCAGATCCAGCTAAACAACAGGCACCAAAGGCATGGGCAAACTTAAGTTTTGAAGATAAGAAGAGAGCTTTATATACCTATACAAAAGAAAGTCTGCAAACCATGAAGGATTCCGGAATTGATATTGGTATGGTTCAGGTTGGGAATGAAACCAATGGAGGAGTTGCTGAAGAAAAGGATTGGACGAAGATTAGTGCTTTATTTAGCGAAGGAAGTAAAGCGGTTAGATCGGTAGATCCGAATATCTTAGTAGCCGTGCATTTTACTAACCCTGAATCAACCGGAAGATATACTTCCTATGCTGAAATTTTAAAGAAAAATAACGTAGACTATGACGTATTTGCCAGTTCTTATTATCCATTCTGGCATGGTACGTTAAGCAATTTGACAGCTGTTCTTAAGAATGTTGCCGATACTTATGGCAAAAAAGTGATGGTGGCTGAAACATCTTACGCGTATACGGCTGAAGATGGAGATGGACACGGAAATACAGCACCAAAAGATTCAGGTCAAACGTTAGATTACCCGATTACAGTCCAAGGTCAAGCCAATTCTGTCAGGGATGTGATCCAAGCGGTTGCAAATGTTGGTGAAGCAGGAATTGGTGTATTTTATTGGGAGCCAGCGTGGATTCCAGTTGGACCTCCACAAAATTTAGAGCAAAATAAACAGCTTTGGGAAAAATATGGTTCTGGTTGGGCATCTAGCTACGCTGCCGAATATGATCCTCATGATGCAGGTGCGTGGTATGGCGGAAGTGCCGTAGACAACCAAGCTTTGTTTGATTTTAATGGTAAACCATTACCTTCATTAAATGTATTTAAGTATGTCAATACTGGAGCCGTTGCCCCATTAAAAATCGACGGAATAAAAGATATCTCTTTAAGTGCTATTTCAGGGGAGAATATTTCATTACCAGAAACCTTAGCCGTTACTTATAATGATGGCAGTAAAGGAACTGTTCCGGTTACATGGGACCAAACAGCCCTTGAACAAGCCGTTCGCAGTGGTGTTGGCACCTTTATAATAGAAGGAACTGTAGAAGGTGGCACGGTGGTAAAGGCCCATCTTGAAATAAAGCCGGAAAATTTTATAGTGAACCCAGGTTTTGAAAATAGTGATCGAACAATGTGGAAAATTATTCATGAAAATGGAACAGCACCACACACAGATTATCAGCAAAAGGCTTCAGATGCCAAATCGGGCAAGTATTCTTTACACTTTTACTCAGCTGCTAAAGTCGATTTTAGAGTAGAACAGACGATTTCCGGCTTAAAGCCGGGCTATTATAATCTTTCCATGTTCTTGCAAGGTGGGGACGCTGTAGACCCCGTCATGGATCTCTATGCCAAGACTGGTGGTAAAGAATTAAAAGTCGATACCGGTGTAAATGGTTGGGTAAATTGGAGTAATCCTGAACTCGAAAATATTCTCGTTATAGATGGAACACTAACGATTGGAGCAAACATAAAAGCTAATGGTGGTGCATGGGGAAGTTTAGATGATTTCTATTTATACCGCGTGAATAATTATGACACCAAGGCGCCTGTCACGGAAACGGTCCTCTCAGGTCAAGATGATAATGGTTGGTATAATCAGAGTGTAAATGTCTCTCTGAATGGTACGGATGATAAATCGGGTGTAGCAAAAACAGAATATAAAGTTAATGACGGTAGTTGGCAAAACTATCAAGGGCTATTTGATGTAACGGCTGAAGGGGAAAATGTGGTTCAGTACAGAAGTATAGACCACGTAGGGAACATTGAGGAGGCAAAATCTGTTTCAATAAAAATTGATAAAACGGCTCCGACCTTGAATGTTTCGTTTAACTCGAGCGTCCTAATCGATCGTAACCATGCCCTCATTCCAATTAAAGCTGCGGTTGATGGTGAAGACACCCTTTCGGGGATTAATAGAGCAGAACTAATATCAATCGAAAGTAATCAACCTGAAAATGGAAAAGGTGATGGGAACACAGTCGATGATATACAGGGAGCAGACTTTGAAACCTTTGATACTGATTTTCTGCTAAGAGCAGAGAGAAGTGGCAGCGGTGACAGGGTTTATACTGTAACCTATGAGGCATGGGATCATGCTGGAAATTCGGTTATCCAATCCAATCGGATTATTGTAAAGCATGATAATTCGAAAAAATAAGGCTTCTCTCGATGAAAGAAAGGGAGCTGTGAAAGCGCATGAAAATCTCATGCGCTTTTCTTAATATTTTTAAGTAAACTTTTAGTAAAAATAGTTGAATTTTTTTACTAACCGTTATAAAATTAAGTTGAAATTAATAATTTACTTACAAGAAACAGAATTTCTGGAGGAATTAAAATGAACGTTACCACACTTAATAAAGTATTTTTAGATATGTTTCATATTTTACCTAGAAAAGCCTTTTTTGCTCCTGGAAGGATTAATTTAATTGGCGAGCATACCGATTATAATGGCGGTCATGTCTTTCCATGTGCAATCACATACGGTACCTATGCTGTAGCAAGGAAGCGGGAAGACCAAGTTATTCGCCTGTACTCAACGAACTTCCCTGAAAAAGGAATCATTGAATTAGATTTAAACCAGCTAAATTATGAGAAAGAACACAATTGGGCCAATTATCCGAAGGGGATGATTCGTTACATGATCGAGGCGGGATATGAAATTCCTTCGGGATTTGATTGTGCTATTCAAGGCAATATACCGAATGGTGCAGGACTTTCTTCGTCAGCCTCCATTGAGCTGTTAACCGGAGTGCTAGTAAACGGCCTATTTGAATTAGAAATTCCTCGGCTTGATCTCATCAAGCTTGGTAAGAAGGTAGAGAATGAATTTATTGGTGTGAACAGCGGCATCATGGACCAGTTTGCGATTGGCATGGGGAAGAAAGATGCTGGAATTTTACTAGATTGCCAGACTCTAAGCTATGAATACGCACCCATACATCTTGATAATTACAAAATTTTAATCATGAATACGAACAAGCGCAGGGAATTAGCTGATTCGAAATACAATGAGCGAAGAGGAGAATGTGAAGAGGCGCTAGCGGAACTGCAACAAAAACTTCCGATTGAGGCTCTAGGTCAGTTATCTGAAGCGGAGTTTGATGAAAATCAATACCTAATTACCAATGAAACGGTCCGCAAACGAGCAAAGCACGCTGTCTATGAAAACGTGCGAACAATTAAGGCTCTAAAAGAGCTGAAGGCAGGAAATTTAGAGGCATTTGGACAATTGATTAACCAATCACACGTATCCTTACGGGATGATTATGAAGTGACTGGAGTGGAACTTGACAGTTTAGTAGAGGCTGCATGGAAACAACCGGGAGTTGTAGGGGCGCGGATGACTGGTGCAGGATTCGGCGGCTGTGCTATTGCTATCGTAGAAAATGACGAGGTTGAAAACTTTATTGCAAATGTTGGGTCAGCCTATCTCGAGAAAATTGGCTACAAGGCAGAATTTTATGCAGCGAGCATTGGTGACGGGGCAAAAGAAATTCAAATGGAGGCGGCGATCTAAATGAGTATCCTTGTATTAGGTGGAGCGGGCTATGTCGGTTCGCACGCTGTTTACCAGTTGATTGATCAGGGGTTTACGGTGGTTGTGATTGATAATTTGCAAACAGGCCATAGCGCTGCAATTCATCCAAAGGCAAGCTTTTATGAAGGGGATATCCGCAGTCGTGAGTTTATGCGCTCTGTTTTTGAAAAAGAAAACATTGAAGCAATCTTTCATTTTGCCGCCAATTCCCTTGTCGGGGAATCAATGGTTGAACCGTTAAAATACTTTGATAACAACGTTTATGGGACACAAGTTGTCCTTGAAATGATGAAGGAATTTAGCGTCAAGCACATCGTTTTTTCATCGACAGCAGCTGTTTATGGGGAGCAGAAGGTTGTACCGATTACAGAGGATGCGGCAACAATTCCAACGAATACCTATGGCGAAACCAAGCTAGCAATGGAAAAAATGATGGCTTGGTGCGAAAAAGCCTTTGATCTTCACTATGTTTCCCTTCGCTATTTTAACGTAGCTTCGGCAAGAAGCGACGGACAAATTGGCGAGGACCATAACCCAGAAACGCATCTCATCCCTGTTGTATTAGAAGCAGCATTAGGCAAAAGGCCTGCCGTTACGATATTTGGGGAAGATTATGATACAGCAGATGGTACTTGTGTTCGTGATTATATTCATGTAGAAGACTTAATTGATGCCCATATATTAGCCCTCTGTTATCTACAAAATGGCGGGGAGAGTAATCATTTCAATCTTGGCTCAAGTCAAGGATTCTCAGTAAAAGAAATTGTTGAGACAGCTAAAGAGGTTACAGGAATTGATATCCCGGTAAAAATCGGTGAACGAAGAACTGGAGACCCAAGTACATTAATTGCTTCTTCGGAAAAAGCAAAAAAGAAATTGGGATGGAATCCAACGAGAACATCGATTCATCAAATGATTAGCAATGCCTGGAACTGGCATCAGCACCACCCGAATGGATATCAGAAATAGAGGTGAACATGATGATTTATCAACTAATACAACAATTAATCAATCAAGCAATAGCCACTCAATTAATTGAGCGGGAAGATGAAATCTATGCGCGCAATCAAATATTGTCACTTCTCCATCTAACGGAGTTTAAGGAAGTGGACCCAGCAGGGGAAAGCAACTTTGATATCCCTGATTTACTCGATTTAATTGTAGATTATGCCTGCAATCAAGGGATTATTGAAGAATTATTTGATGAAAAAGAGATTTTTTCAAGTAAAATTATGAACTGTTTCATCGCCCGGCCATCAGCTGTTAATCAGCTTTTTTATGGAAAATATAAACAGGATCCAAAAGCAGCAACACAGTATTTTTATGAGTTAAGTAAAAATAGTAACTACATTCAGATGAAACGCATTCGCAATAACATTGAATATAAAACCGCCACAGAATATGGTGAACTTGATGTTACCATTAATCTATCAAAACCAGAAAAAGATCCCAAAAGTATTGAACTCGAGCGATCGGTGAAGCAAACGGACTACCCGAAATGCTTGCTCTGTGTGGAGAATGAAGGATATGCGGGAAGAATCGGGCACCCTGCCCGCTCCAATCACCGCATGATTCGTGTAAATCTATTAGAAAACACATGGTACTTGCAGTATTCACCATATGTCTATTACAACGAGCATTGTATCGTGCTAGCAGAAAAACATACCGATATGGTTATTAGTCCAACGACTTTCTTACGGCTGTTAAGCTTTGTTGAGCAATTTCCACATTATTTTGTCGGCTCTAATGCGGACCTGCCGATTGTAGGGGGCTCAATTTTATCCCATGATCATTATCAAGGCGGGAATTATCAATTTGCGATGGCGAAGGCAGGGGATGACTGGGCATTTAAAATGGCTGGATATCCGGATGTAGAGTGTGCGGTTGTTAAATGGCCTATGTCCGTTATTCGCCTGCGTTCCGATCAAATTAGTACGCTCGTTGAAGCCGGTTCACATATTTTAGACAAATGGAAAAAGTATAGTGATGAAGATTTAGGAATTGAGGCGAGGACTGGCGATACCCCGCACAATACAATTACACCCATTGCACGCAAAAATGGGGATGTATATGAACTGGATTTGGTACTGCGTAACAACCGGACGAGTGATGAGCATCCGCTTGGCATTTTCCATCCTCACGCCGATGTACATCATATTAAGAAGGAAAATATTGGCCTGATTGAAGTGATGGGGCTGGCGGTTTTACCAGCACGGTTAAAGGATGAACTAGGAGAAGTGGAAAATTTCATCCTAGGTCGATCATCGGCAGTGGCAGACTATCATTTAGACTGGGCGGAAGCGTTAAAATCACGCTATCAAGCTATTGCCAATGAAGCGAATGTGCATGGTCTGGTAAGAGAAGAAGTAGGAAAGAAGTTTTTAAGGTGCTTGGAAGATGCAGGTGTGTTTAAGCGGAATGAAGTCGGTGCATCTGGGTTCCAGCGGTTTATCAGTACTTTATAAAAAGGCTGTGTTAAAGGTCATTGTTGATTTTAAAGCCTACGTTGATTGGAGCGGAAGGCGCGAAGACTCCTGCGGGAGGACGGGGCAGGGGAGACCCCGCAGGCGCTTAGCGCCGAGGAGGCTCCCCGGACCGCCCGCGGAAAGCGAAGCGCCTGGAGCGGAAATCAACAGCCAAGTATAACAGAGCCATTTTTTAAAAAGGGGAGATTTAAATGACAATCTGGACAGACTTAGCTGATTTGGAATATAAACTCTATTATGTTAATGCAAACGATATTAAAACGAGAGTACTAGAGGCTGGAACAGGAGAACCCCTGATTTTGCTTCATGGTACGGGTGGCCATATTGAGGCTTATGCCCGAAATATCCGAGGCTTAAGTGAACATTTCCGTGTGATTTGCATCGATATGGTAGGACATGGCTACACAGCTAAACCAGATCGCCCATACGGAATTGATTATTATAGCGAGCATTTACTGGGTGTTATCCAAGCATTAGGGTTATCAAAGGTTTATCTTTCAGGTGAATCATTAGGAGGCTGGGTTGCTGCCTGGTTTGCGGCTGAACATCCAGAGTATGTGAAAGCAATGGTGTTAAATACGCCAGGGAACGTTAATAACAAACCTGAAGTTATGCAAAAGCTGAAGGACTCCACGTTAAAAGCTGTTCTTGAAGCCAACTATGAAAATGTAAAAACCAGACTTCAGTGGTTAATGTATGATAAGAGCCAAGTAAACGACGAACTAATTGAATCTCGTTACAAAATCTATACACAGCCATCATATCAAGAGGCCGTTCATCATATCGTCTGCCTGCAGGATATTGAAGTTAGAAAGCTGTACAGCTGGGATCCATCATGGTGCGGTAAAATCGATGTTCCGACATTGTTAGCATGGACAGACCATGATCCAACTTCAACCGTTGAAGAAGCCAAACCGATTCAGGATATGATTCCAGCTAGTGAGTTGGTAGTCATCAAAGATGCCGGACACTGGCCGCAATGGGAGAAACCTGAAGAGTTTAACACTGTATTAATAGACTTCTTATTGAAAAATGGAAAAGAACCTGCTAATCAAAACGACGCATCTTTGGTAACAAAATAATAAGACGACACTTTGAGAGCGCTATTGATTGATTCATAGGTTAACATGTTATTGAATCTATGAAATAGTGCTTTATTTTTTTACAAAAGGAGTTTTTACTATGAGCAATCAAGTCATTCATCGTGTTCAACATGTACATGAGCTTTTGCAGCAGGCAGAAGCTGCTAAGCAATCCATTACACCACTTACTGATTTGTATCAAGAATTATCCGTTGATGAGGCGTATCAAGTCCAACTTCTCGCAATTAATGAGAAGGTTGGAGTGGGCCAGCGTATTGTTGGGAAAAAAATTGGATTAACCTCTGTTGCCATGCAGCAGCTGTTAGGGGTGGATCAACCAGATTACGGTCATCTATTGGATTCCATGGAAGTAAGTAATAACGGGGTCATCAGCTTAGATGCCATGTTTCAGCCAAAGGTTGAAGGCGAGATTGCCTTTGTTCTCAGCAAGGATTTGAAAGGTCCATCTGTGACCATCGAGGATGTCCTTGATGCGACAGAGTATATAGCCCCAGCCTTAGAAATCGTTGATAGCCGGATTACTGACTGGAAGATTACCTTAGCAGACACGATTGCCGATAATGCGTCAAGCGGATTGTTTGTCATTGGTGAGGAGCGATTCTCGTTAACGGATATCGACTTACCATCGATTGAAATGAATTTGTTTAAAAATGGTGTACTGATTAATACAGGATATGGTTCAGATGTGCTAGGCCATCCTGCCAAATGTGTGGCCTGGCTGGCAAATAAGTTATCCGAATACCAGGTTGTTTTGAAAGCGGGAGAAGTGATTTTATCAGGGGCATTATCTGCAGCAGTAGTGGCCGAAAAAGGGGGTCGGTTCACTGCTGGATTTTCACATATTGGTAAGGTGGAAGTTACATTTAAGTAATGACCTAAAAGGACTTTTTCATTTATGGGGTGGAAAGGTCTTGAAGTCAAAGTGGTATCATTCTATGAAAACGAACGAGGGGAAAAGGGAGAAATTTCAAGGAGGGCCTTATATGGAGCAAAACAAAAGTGCAGTATCAAAAAAAACATGGGTGATCATCTTCCTGTTATTTTTATTAACCGTCATTAGTAATGCAGATAAGGCGATTATTGGGTTTGCCTCAGTATCAATTATCAAGGAATTGGGATTATCGCCAGAGCAATGGGGAGTTGTCGGGAGTGTTTTCTTCTTACTCTATTCGCTTTCAGCTGTTTTAGGCGGCAGTCTTGCGGATAAAATTGGAGCGAAAAAAGTCATTGCTGGTATGGTCGCAATTTGGTCCATCGTTCAATTCTCAACGATCTTTGTCAGCAGCTTTACTTATTTATTGGTAACCAGAATCATTTTAGGGGCTGGGGAAGGACCTTCCTACGCTTTAGCGATGACAGCTGCCTCAAAGTATCTTCCAAAGGAAAAATTGGGAATTGGTTTAACATTGGTTTCAGTGGGCGGACCGCTTGGTGTTGCCATTTCAGCACCGGTCTTAATGCATCTCATCATGAGTTATGGATGGCGCTCGGCGTTTATCTCAACTGGAGTAGTAGGTTTTATTTGGATTATCGTGTGGTTATGGATCGCAAAAGAGAAAGCGGTTACAGATACTGAGTTGGTTGCAACAAAAGGCAGTACCCCGTTATCCACTATCCAAAACGAAACAAATTTCACCTCTGCCTTGTTTTCGAAAAATTTCATCTTCGTTGCCTTATGTGGTTTTGCCACTTATTGGTCCTTTACGATTGGGCTGAACTGGCTTCCTAATTATTTGGAAAATGTCCGCCACCTCAGCGAAGGTACTTTAAAAATTGTCGTAGCATTGCCTTGGATTTTGATTACCCTTTCGCAAATTACCTTTTCAACCATTTCTGACCGACTGTATCATAAGACGAAAAGTATGGTAAAGGGACGGATTTTTGTCCTTGGACCAGTAATGTTAGCGGGAGCAGTCAGCTACTTTTTCGGAGCAATGGTCAGCTCTAATCTTCTTGCCATTGTATTATTATCACTTGGGTTAACATTTGGATGTATTACCTTGGTCATGGGACCAGCGATTCTAGTAGATTTGGTTGCACCTAAACATCAAGGTAAAATTCAGGGGTGGTTTATGGCGCTTACTTCATTGGGTGGGATTGTCGGCCCCTATGTAACAGGGTATTTCATTGAACACTCAGCAAGTCCAGCCGCTGGCTTCCAGTATGCGTTCCAATTATGCGGGCTAATCCTTCTTGTTTTCGGTGGACTAGTTTGGCTGGCCGTCCGTCCTAAAGAGATTAAAAATTCAGACCTATCAGATGTAAATACATCAAATGTCATGTAAAATATAGTAAAATACACAAAAAGCGAACAGTGCCTGGCACTGTTCGCTTTTTATACGTGTCGATTGCGACCCGCTAACATCCCAAATACCATAACGATTAAAGAAATAAGGATGAGTGCACTAAGTGGAACAGTCCATAAATGGGTCTGATCAAATAAATATCCAATAAAAAAGGGGCCCGCCGCTGCAAGGATATATCCAGTTGATTGTGCCATTCCAGATAACTCTGCAGCCTGGCTGGCATTCTTGGTGCGAAGTCCGATATAGGTTAGTGATAATGGAAAGATTCCTCCCAAAGCCATCCCAATGAAAATAATGCTAGCAATTAAAACGGGATAGGATGAGCCCAACAGTAAACCTCCATAACCAATAATAGAGCATAGGCTTAACAGGAATGCGATCCATTTTTGTGATTGAAAACGTCCTGCAATGACAGGGATGAAGAAACTGAAAGGTAGTCCGACTATTTGAGTGATTGAAAGCAGCCACCCTGCTTTCTCCATACTCATTCCTTGACTATGCAGGATTTCTGGTAACCAAGAAATTGTTACATAAAATAAAAAAGACTGAAACCCCATAAAAATGGCGATTTGCCAAGCAAGTGGTGAACGCCAGATTTGATTAGATTTAGAACTAAGCCTTTTTATATCTGTTTGACTTCCATGATTATATTTGAAAAGAAAGGCCCACACCAAGATAGCTAGCACGGCCGGAATACCCCAAACAATTAAAGCTCCCTGCCAGCCAAGGTGCATGCCGTCTGCTAAAGGAACACTAACTCCTGACGCTAATGAGGCAAACAATCCCATTGAGGTAGAATAAACACTTGTCATAAGACCGAAGTGCTGTGGGAATTTGTCCTTTGCAATGGCTGGTAAAAGAACATTGCCAACGGCTATACCCACTCCAATAAAAAGAGTCCCCGTAAAAAGGAAAAACGTCATTGGGATGGATCTTAGACCTATACCGATTAATAGAGTGAACAAACCTATAAGCAAAGTCACCTCATTTGTTAACCGATTGGCGAGCTTTGGCACGATGGGAGACATGATGGAAAAAACAAGTAATGGCAAACTCATTAATAAACCTGTACTCCAATGTGCTAGTCCAACATCTTCCTGAATCATTCCAACTAACGGCCCTAATGATGTGATCGCTGGGCGCAAATTAAATGCTACCAGTATAATCCCCGTAACGAGCCAAAATATATAGGTCGATTTTGTTTGAGTATATGATTTTAGTAACTCCACTATTAGATACCTCCCACTCTTAAAACAAACTTTCTAAAGTATATCATAGTGACAGAGATGGAGCTAAATGTAACAGAGCTACTTCCATATTTTTCAGAAGAAGGACCCCAATTATACAATCTGTGCTAAAAATGTTGTTTTTAATTAATGTTGATAATACAAGAAAAAACAGCAAACCAGGATTTGCTGTTTTTAATGTCATTTAAATGTTTATTATACATTCTATGAAATTCTTTGGTATAATGGAATTATAAATAGAACACTTGTTCTTTTAATGAGAAAAAAAAGAAAGGAAGGGAAGTTTTTCACGATGGAATTCAAGTCATTGTCCGAGAAGAAAGCTAGAGAAAAGTTTAGAGGCAAGCACCTTACAAGTCCTTACCTATTAAAACCTCATCCAGAGAAATGACTCTATGATTTAACTCTTCATTCGAATCTAAAACTCCTATTACAATTTGATTGTCTTCTGTTATTGTGGCATATCTGAAATGTTTATCCCCATTAATGAGTAAAGCATTTACCTGTTTTGCCTCCATCTTGGCAAAAACATTTTCTGTGTACTCAAGTGGTAGAAATTCATCTAATCCTTCTGTTGGTCGACCAACCCATTTAAACAGGAAATCTTTGATTGCAAATTGCTCAATCATCGATAAATTTTTCTTGAATGTTAGCTTATCCACGGTTACTGTTTTCACTTTAATCACTCCTCAAATAGTAAGTAAAGTTTATCCTTTCAAATGCCTAACATCAACTGTATTACAGTGACAGAATATTTACATTTTGATTTCGGATTATTTCAAATAAGGAATGTATATAAATCATTTTTTAAATAATTGCCACTGGATTTCCTTGATGAAGCTCATATTTGCTATGGTTAGTTTCTAATTAAGCTAACAATACTTTTCTTCCATTTTTAAAATTTAAAAAGCCGAAAAAATACAAGTTTTTATTCACCACTTGTACATTTTCGGCTTATTTTCATTCAATAAATATACCGCCATAATCTGCATTTTTTAATTACCAATAATAAATATTATGCGGATTGCTTTTGGTTTCTTCTTGCTCGACTTTCCTTTTTATTTGATTTTGATTTTCCTCTTGATTTTGACACTCTAAATAATAGTACAAATCCCGCACTCAACATTAAAGCCCATACAAGTGCGAATTTATTACCACTTAAATAGATACCTATACTAGGTATCAACAGAAGTAAGATGCTTTTCAGGTAATAATTTACTTTAGGATTAATGACGATCAAAACTGATATCATAACAAGCAACGAAGTTTTGATATTATTCCCCATAAAGGAGTGATTAGTGTAATTTACGTAAAAGTAATACCCAAACGATCCTAAAATTGCTAATAGGGAAAGATAAAACCTCATAAACGAACTTTTATAAAACAGAATCCAAACGGCAATTAAATTAATACCTGCACATATTCCTAGTACATATAATGTATGATAAAACGTAAAATTACCAATAGGATCTTTCATAAAATTCCAAATGAAATTGAAGTTGTAACAAACAGCTGCTACTACAAATATCTTAAAGACTAGTTTTAATGAGAACATTCCCCCTTTCTTTTTCTTATTTGAGGATCTGGATCTGGATCTGGATGGCGAATCTACTCTCGCTTCGCCATCTTCATCTACTTTTTTCTTTTTCCATCCCATAATCCATTGTTTAAATCCTCTTTCTTCCTCTTCCTCTTCCTCTTCCTCTTCTGCTTTATGTCTAGTAGCGTATTCTCTTTCTTTATATTCTTCATCATCAACTTTTTCTAATTGTTGATTCGAATTTGAATGAAAATCCAATGTCTATTCACCTCAAAAATATTTTTTAATTATTATAAACTTATTTAGATATAATTAGTAATTTCTAAGCTCCTTTTTTAATAGAACGTTCCCTCAAGTGTACCACTATTAATTTAGTTTATCAGATACACTTTTTTCCACGGCTTAGAAAAGGGTACATTAAAAAAAATGAAAATAACACATTCTATTATGAGTTGAGGACATATGTCCTATCCAAACTACTTGGAAATATCCTTTAATATAGTAGAGAAATCTAAATTAGGGGAGAAAACAATGAAGGGGATTATCTTTGCATTATTAGGCGGGGCCTTTATTACCCTGCAAGGGATTGCCAATACACGGATTAGTGAAGACATTGGCACGTGGCAAGCAGCAACTATTACCCAGTTTACTGGTTTTATAATGGCACTCATTATTTTCATGTTCGTTCGAGACGGTAAAGGGCAAGGCTTCAAACAAGTGAAGCCGTTATATTTGATGGGGGGCGCCTTTGCAGCGATTGTCATTTTCAGTAATGTCACCTCTATTCAGAGAATCGGTGTGACGCTAAGTATATCAGCGATCCTAATAGCCCAGCTTACGCTGACATTTATCATAGACAGTAACGGATGGTTTGGCCTGGAGAAGCAGAAGATGAAGCTGCCACAGATTATCGGCATCGGGATGATGATCGTTGGTGTGGTGATACTAAGGTCATAATAAGTGTCTTTTGGAATGTAGAAGGTGAAAGGCAGAGGTGAATAAGAGTGAAAGAACTGAATGATCAGGAGCAATTGGACGCTTATATCCAGACATACAAATTAGAAACGATCTTTCATGAACCATTCATTCCCCATTTGTCGCTGTACTGCTTTGAGCAAGGGGAGCTCATCTGTTCTCAAGGGGAAGCATCACAGTATTTGTATGTACTAGTGAAGGGGAAGGTTAAAATCTACACCAGCTCGCCAGAAGGTAATACACTCATTCTTTCTTTTAAGAAACCGCTTGAAGTGATCGGCGATATTGAGTATGTACAGGGCATTGACATTATTAACACAGTTGAGGCGGTATCCCCTGTTTGGATGATTGGTATTCACCATCGCTGGTTAAAGAAATATGGAAGTGACCATGCACCTCTCCTGCAATTTTTATTGGATATCATTACGAAAAAATTCCATCTAAAAAACAACTCGATGAGCTTCAATATCATGTATCCCGTAGAGGTGCGCTTGGCTAGTTATCTATTGTCCGTTTCCTTTGATGAATCCGATTCACTTAATAAAAACCAACTTAGCATCAGTATCAAGGATGCAGCTAATTTAATTGGAACGAGCTATCGTCATTTAAATCGGGTCATCACACAATTTTGTGAAGATGGTCTAATTGAGCGTAATCGAGGGTCCATTTTAGTTAAGGACAGGAATGGATTAAGGGATCTCGCCGGGGGTAATATTTACGAATAGCCTTAAAAAATATCAACACAAGGGAGAGAAATCGGATGATTCTAGGATTATTGTTTGCGATTATTGCCGGTGCGCTGGTAGCTTTGCAAAATATTTTTAACAGTAAAGTTAATGAACGGGCGGGATCTTGGGCAACGACTACCTTAGTATTAGGGATGGGATTCCTTGCTTCATTGACGTTTGGGCTCCTCTTTGAAGGGGGAAAGTTATTTCACTTGCAAAATATGCAGACTTGGTACTGGTTCAGCGGTCTGATCGGAGTAGGAGTGGTTGTTTGTCTCGTCCAGGGGATCAAGCGGCTTGGACCAACCTATGCCATCGCTATCGCATTGACATCACAGCTCGTGGTTGCTTTATTAGGGGACACATTAGGCTGGCTAGGTCTGAATAAGGTTCCGTTTACTGTCAATCAGTTGATCGGTGTGCTGGTTATTGTCGGTGGGATTGTCGTGTTTAAATTTGGCGGCAGCGGTGAGGGTCAGAAAGTGTTTACTTGGCCATTTGCAAAGGGGAATAAAGTTTCCGAATTTCAAAAGTAGTTTTCAGTTTACCGGGGAATCGTTTCAGGAGAATAGGAACGGTTCTTTTTTTCGTCTGACGTAGTGAGTCCTACTGAGCGCTGCGAAACATTTTAAGCTTGTTTGCGAAAAAGAAATCTCTCCTGCTTTCGTATGAATCAAAAAAAGCAGAATGACTAGTTCATCATTCTGCTTTTTTGTTAATAAACTTTATCCCCGTTAAAGATGGAATTCTTAACGACGACATAATCGACATTACGGATGGCGGCTAACTTATTTCCTCCTGCGTAAGAAATAGAGGATTGAAGGTCTTGCTCCATTTCTATCAACGTTTCTTTTAACGAGCCTTTGTACTCCACAAACATTTTTTTGCCTTCTACATTTTTCTTTTCCCCTTTTTGAAATTCCGATGCTGATCCAAAGTATTCTTTATAACACTTACCATCTTTCTCGATCGTTTCACCTGGGGATTCTTCATGCCCAGCAAATAAGGAGCCAATCATCACCATGGTTGCTCCGAATCTAATGGATTTGGCGATATCACCATGTGTCCGGATCCCGCCATCAGCAATAATCGGCTTACTTGCTGCCTTTGCACACCAACGCAGTGCAGCTAACTGCCAGCCCCCAGTCCCAAATCCAGTCTTAATCTTGGTGATACATACCTTCCCAGGTCCAATCCCAACTTTAGTCGCATCCGCACCAGCATGCTCTAATTCTCTGACTGCTTCTGGAGTTCCGACATTTCCAGCTATGACAAAGCTGTTAGGTATGTACTTCTTAATATGCTGAATCATTTTAATTACCGCATTGGAATGACCATGTGCGATATCAATCGTAATGAATTCTGGTGAAATCTGTTCCTCAGCTAATTGTTGGATGAACCGGTACTCCTCCTCTTTCACTCCAACACTAATAGATGCCAATAAACCTCGAGATTTCATATCTTTGATAAAAGATAATCGCTTACCTGGTTCAAAACGATGCATGATATAAAAGTAACCATTTTCCGCTAAGTAGATAGCTATTTTTTCATCGATAATCGTCTGCATATTTGCTGGCACCACTGGCAGCTTGAATGTATGCCCGCCTAAGGATACTGTGGTATCACACTCAGAGCGGCTATTCACGACACTTTTTGCCGGAATCAATTGGATATCTTCGTAATCAAATACATTTTCCATTATTTTCCTCCTTGAAAACAAACAGTAATTAGCTTAAATGTCCACTCAATGCAAAGATAGGGTTATCGGTTTCTATTGGTCTTATACATTGAGCTAATTCAATGATAGTCTTTTTTGGAATCAACTACACTGTTTAAATAATTTTTATACTTTTTTTAGAAATGGTTTAGAAGGGGTTTATAATTCGCGGTTATGATAAATAACAGAAAGCGTTGGCTGGCTTAGTTTGGAGATATACCAGGGTTCATTCAGTTCGGAAAAAAACAGCGTTAAGGAGATTTGCTCATGTCGATCAAGACGAGACTACTACTATCCTATATGGCCATGACCTTCATTCCCATAGTGTTGTTCGCCTTGATTGCCACAACACTTGTTTCAGCTTTTTATAAGGATATGGCTGGAACCAGGGATGGAAAGGGGATGCCAGCCTTTTGGGAAACGGCCAATCAACGCCGAGATTTGATTGCCGGCGTGAAGTTTATGACACAAACAGACCCTGACCGCTTCAACGACAAAGAGTTCCTGAAAAGCACTGACGAACAATTGAATCGTGTTCATTCAGGACTCGTGGTAATGGAAAATAATCGAACTAGCTTCACTTCCCCTTTCGTGAACCGCCTTGATCTAAATACTACTGAGATTAAGGAGATGCAAAGGGGAAAAACTCATGGCCGATGGGGAAAAAGTCGTTTTTCAGTGGAAAAGTACGATATCACTCTTAGCGATGACACTACAGGTACGGTATATATATTTTCTGATTTATATCCTTTTTTCAAGGAAGCAAGAAAGTTTTTCCCGTTGCTTGTATTGTCGCTGCTACTTGTTATTGGCCTTACGAATGGTATTCTTACCTATTTAGTTTCCCGAAGTTTTATCAAACCTTTGTACAAGCTAAAACATGCTGCGGAACAAATTAAAAAAGGGATCCTTGCTCATGAGGTGAAGTTGGACCGCAGAGATGAATTCGGAGAATTGGGGGCTTCCTTTGATGAAATGCGCGCCCGCTTGAACGAATCGATCCATCTTCAGCTACAGTATGAAGAGAACCGGAAAGAACTAATTTCAAACATTTCACATGATCTGAAAACGCCGATTACCGGAATTAAAGCGTGCGTTCAAGGCATTCAAGATGGAATCGCAGATACGGTTTCGAAAAGGGATAAATATATAAATATGATCGCGAAAAAAGCGGACGATATGGATCAATTGATAGACGAATTGATGTTGTATTCTAAGCTTGATCTAAAACGACTGCCATTTGATTTGAAACCTCTGGACATTCGTGGGTATTTGCGGAATTATATAGAAGAATTACGTCTCGACCCGCGAATGGAGAATATTAAGAGTACGTTCTCTTCCGTCAGCGACAGACCGGTTCTCGTTATGGGAGACCATGAAAAGCTGAGCAGGGTAATGATGAATATAATCGACAACAGCTTAAAATATATGAACAACGAGCAAAAGGAAATCAGGGTGGAATTGTTCGACGACGAAGCAAAAGCAACAGTACACATCCGGGATAACGGATCGGGAATTGACAGCGAGGAACTCCTCCATATTTTCAAACGTTTTTACCGGGCAGAACCTTCGAGAAATACAGAATCGGGAGGCACCGGCCTTGGTCTCGCTATTGTCAAACAGATGGTCGAAGGACAAGGTGGAACCGTTTGGGCTGAAAGTCAATTAGGGGAAGGGACCAGCATTTATTTTACATTACCAAAGATCAATCATAAGGGTGAGGATGAGTGAAACGAATTTTAATCATCGAGGACGATCAGGTTATTGTGGAAGTGGAAAAAGATTATTTAGAAGCAAGCGGCTATGAGGTAGAAATCGCCATTAGCGGAGAGGTGGGTCTGAAAAAGGCCTTGGAAGAGGAATATGATTTGATTATTCTCGACCTCATGCTTCCCAATACAGATGGATTTGAAATCTGCAGGCACGTCCGACAAGCGAAAAACATCCCAATTTTAATGGTTTCCGCCAAGAGGGAAGAAATTGATAAAATACGCGGGCTTGGCCTCGGCGCAGATGATTATGTGACCAAGCCCTTCAGTGTCGGCGAGCTGGTGGCAAGGGTCAAGGCACATCTAGCACGTTATGACCGGTTAATGACAGATAACTTCGCGAGACAAAAAGACGAAATAAGGATTCGAGGAATTCGTATTGATAAGTTATCTCGAAAAGTGTTCGTGAATGAAACCGAAATTCCCTTTACCTCAAAAGAGTTTGATTTATTACTATTTTTGGCCATCCATCCTAATCAGGTGTTCAGCAAAGACGAACTGTTTGAAAAGATCTGGGGATTGGATTCCATCGGGGACAATGCCACGGTAACTGTTTTTATTGGAAAATTACGTGAAAAAATTGAAACAAACCCGTCAAAGCCACAATATATTGAGACGATTTGGGGTGTCGGGTATCGGTTTAATGTATAACAAGGGGTGAATGGTATGAGGAAATTGAATCTTACCCAGAGAAGATGGCTGATCATCTTACATTTATTATTTGCAGCGATCATGTTCGGGGTGGCCATTGTTTTTTTAATTCTGAGTATAACTGCGGCTAACACGAACGATGATGGTGTGCTCAAGGCGTGTTATATAAGTATGCATATGCTAGCCCAGACATCGGTTCGTGCATCCACGATTGGCACGGTGGTAACGGGGATTTTACTATCTGTACTGACGCAATGGGGCTTGTTCAAATTTTACTGGATTATCGTCAAAGAAGGTTTGACAGTCCTCTCAATTTTATTGGGTCCTTTCGCAATGTATATTTTAACGCTAAAAGCGGTAACGTTGACAACTAGTGGAGGGCTAAACGCTCTTACGGATCCATCGTTCACAGTAAACAAATGGCAGCTATGGATCGGAATTATCCTTCAGATTATTTCGCTTGTTGCGATGTTCGTGATTTCGGTTTTTAAACCATGGGGACAGCGAAAACAGAAAAAAGCATCGAACCTTGCTTGAAGATGAAGGGGAGAAGAGACATGATTAAGAAATTAGGAAAGAAAAAAGGGAACAGCAGAGGAGATTCGGTTGAAGAGTCTGGAGTGTGTAAGTAGTGAAACCTAAAAAAAGTTGGTGGATTTTATTTATTATCTCATTAGGAGTCATCATTCCTTTTGTGGTTCCTTATTTAACACTAAATCCCGCCAATAGCCGAGTATCTATCACATCGGCTGGCATGCAATTTCCATTATTAATTGCACATATTGTAACGGCATGTTTGGCACTACTATCCGGTTTTTTCCAATTCGTTAAACATTTTCGAATCAAAACACCAAAAGTCCATCGCTTTCTTGGCAGAGTGTATGTAGGCAGTGTCTTATTAAGCGGTGGGCTTGGTCTAGGATATGTTTCGTATATTGAAAATTTTTCGAAAGCCACTTCTTTTCTTGTATTGTCACTTATCTGGCTTTTTACCTGTTGGAAAGGATATCGTACGGCAGTAAGAAAACAATTTGCAGATCATCGCAAATGGATGATTCGAAGCTTTGGTGTCACGTTAGTGGCAGTAAGCGGCCGAATAGTGGTGCCATTTTTGCTATTAACATATTACACCTTAAATAACTTCTCCCTACCTGGCGGGAGAGAGAAGATGGTCGAGGAAGTTCTAAATGTAAATATATGGGTGGGGCTAATAGTTAATTTCATTGTCGTTGAGTGGGGAATCCTTCGTAAAGGTGTCAGGCACCATGTGAAAAATTCACATGGTGCCTGACACAAATCTTTTGCTGGTAAAAAACTAATAAATCGTTTGATTAGAATGTTGATAGAGTGTAAATAATCGAGAAAGAGGGATTTTTAGAAGGTTGATTGAAATATATTTATAGGGGCTGGTCACCTCAAAAGTTGAAATTAAGAAGGGGAATAGCGGTATGAAAACGCGAGATCATTACCCATATATTTATTTTTTCACGGAGCCAAATGTCGTGTTTGTTTACAAAATTGAAGGGGAAGATTATTTAACCGCATCTGAATTATCTCAACAAGGAGAATGGGAAACGTATGAGATCCGCCATGCGGATGAATTTGATAGCTTTAATCATGAAGCACATATTCCCCTTGTAGGCCGGGGTTATTTTCTTCGCCAGGACGATCTCAACTTCATGGCAGGAAAAATAAATCAACTCATTCAAAGCCAGCGGAAAATAAATTCCTTTAACTATCAGAGTAAAGGAGCGTTTCATCTAGTTTCTTCCGCCGCGACTGCGGGTGCTTTAAAGGTAGGCTTAGATCGGCCAAAGACGGTGATTGGATTTCATGATTTTTTTTCGATCGGGCCTTTATGGAAACTTGATCAAAAAGTAGGCCAAGATCTTCGTTTTGAATGGTGGAATGAGCATATTAATGTAGAGCAGGATGATTTTGAATTACAAAATAACTTTTCGAAGACCTTGTTAGAAATAGAGGATATTCCTGAGTTTGTGCCTATTTACATATGGACGGCCAATAATGGCAACGAACAAACGGGTCTTCGTTTTATCCTTCATTTATTAAAAGAGAAAGATAATGATATTGTTCTACTCAATACGACCGAACTTCATCATCAACGGATCGACTCCAACAATGAAAAACTATACTCCAGCATGCTTCACCCCAATCAATTAAAACAACTATTAGACCAAGCACATTCGACTGAGCCTTTATCGTATCAGGAGCGTATCCAATTCCAAAGAGATTGGGAAGTACTGGCGCAATCGAAAGATGTCCTTCGTTTATGGAAGAATGGACGAGTTACCAGTGTTCCCGAAGATTATTTTGATGACCTCATCCTAAAGACAGTCGACCATTTGCAAAGGGAGCAACAAAACAAATCCTTTATTAGGACTGGAAAAGTGATTGGTGAAACATTACATCAAATGGAAGAAGTGGTTGGTGACTTTTTTTTAGAATATCGAATCCGGCATTTGATTTATAGCGGATTCCTTGAGTTAAAAGGGATACCAAGATCGATGCGGCATTATAGTGTAAAATTACGAGAAAAATAGACCTGAAAAAAATGCGAATTTTCCGATTATTGATTGACAGAGTGAATCCAAGGATGTTAATATCATATTAAGTAATCATATGAGTATTATCGGAATTAAAAGCGATGAATCGAAATGCATTTGCACTTGTTAGTAAAATAAAAATAGTTAGCCAGTCAACTGGAGACACAAATTCAAGTGTCTTCTTTTTGTTTATAAAAATTCATACACTAGTCGACTATTCGGATAGAGACTTCTCGCACCCATGAGAAGTCTCTTTTTTATCTAAATTAAAGGAGCTGATTCTATGGAGACGATTAGAGAGTCAATTGTTTTTGGATAAGTATTGGCTGCAATGGCATCCTAATTACAACCAGGTACAAAATCGTTAATATTTCTATTTTTATCGCTTATTTCTAAAAGATTGTTGTTTTTAAAATTCGCCCATAAAAACAATAAATTCCCCATTGAAGTCAATAATTCGCCCATTAAAGCTTAAAATTCGCTCATAAAACTTAAAAATTCGCCCATTGAATTGAAGATGCGATAAATTTCAACCAAACAGAGTATAATTTTACACAAAATATGAGTCTCCTTGAGTTATAACAACATTTTTTACGAGAAAAAGTATTTTATAGACAGCAATTGTGAACAGAATGGCAAGAAAGCAATATGGATGAAAGCTGGAACTTACGAAAGTGGAAAAATCATTTGGTAAAAAAGATTTTAATTTGAATGATTGGATTGCTAAGTAAACTTTTCTCTAAAGCAAATAAAGGAGAGGATTTCATGGAAAATATACTTCGGAATGCTGTGGAACAAAGAAGGAAAACGTTAATTAACATTCTGCTTACCTTTAAAATCTTTGATAGTGAGGAACAGCTTTTGAAGTTACCTTTAACAGATTTAGAAAATGAATACAAAAGATTAAAGTCGAATTGTCATCCTCATAGTGATACAGGCTCGATTCAATGGAAAAATAAAATTTAAACTTAGGGCGAACAGTGACATTCACTGTTCGCCTATTTACTTACTTTTAATAAAATTTGTTGTTTGTATGTGATACTAAGCCAGTTATTTGCTAAGCATTTCTCAGACTAGAAATGGCTATCTTTTTTTCAATAATCTCTGCATATTTGCAGGCACCAAAGGAAACTTAAACGTATACCTTCTAAGGATAGGGTTGTATCACACGCAGATACTGAATCCAAACATACGAAATGTGCTAACGATAGGTAGTCACTATTCATTGAAATGAAAGTGCGTGATTTGTTAGAATAATTTAGAACTTTATAAACCTATTTTTAAAAGGAGATACACCGATGACAAACGAAGATTATGAATTAAATTTAGTAAATAAAGCGATTGAGAATGCTCCTGCTTGGTTAAATGATGACCTTGAAGGGATAGCAAAAAAGGAGAAAACCAAACTCAGAATAAGCTTTGTGATTTCCGAACTTTATTCGAGATATACATTTAGCTATCGGCATATTACCGCATCTATGAATCATAGTTCAGAATGGTCCACTACTGCCCGAGAAAGATTGAACTTCATTGATAACAATATTGACTTGATTCAGTATATGATCAAGAGAATGGAAGAATAAATTAGGAAATTGATATAAAATGTATTTTTGACAGAACACCGTCTATCATCGGATCACAATAAACGGTCTCATCATCTCATAATCCTCGTGCTCCAAGATATGACAGTGCCATACATACAACCCTGTAAAAGGGCCAAACTTCATGATAATTCGAGTGACTTGGTTAGGATTAGCTTGAACGGTATCCTTCCAGCCCCGTTCTTGTGGTTCGGGAGGGATCGCCGGACCCATATAATCGATGATTTTCTCCTTTTTATACTTTTCTACATCAAAATCTCTACGGTCTAAGATTTGAAAATCAACTAAGTGGAGATGAATTGGGTGGGAATCCTTCGTTAAGCTAATAATATACCATATTTCAGTGGAGCCCAATTTTGGATTTTCAGTGATTGGAGCATCCCACTGTTTATTATCCAATAGCATCCATTCCCGACCATACGGGTCCATATTGTCATTTAAAGTTAAGTATCGTGAATTCGAAGCTGACTGTTCATTCATTTTGGGAATATGCATCATATACGCCGGAATAACACTCGTATCGACACTGGCCAAGGGAAGAGTCACTCGAAACTGCATCACTGTGCCTGTATTATCATCTGGTGGATTTCCGGTTGGAAAAGGAGCAGGAGCCTCGTTTTTCATGATAATATTTTTACCCTCAAGATTGGTAAAATCAATGATCACATCTGCTCGTTCTGCAGGTGCTAACATGATTTCTTTTACACCGATCGGGTGCTGCATAAGTCCTCCATCGGTCGCAATTTGATACATCAGCTGTCCTGAATCAAGCTTAATCCTAAAGAAACGAGAGTTGGCTGCGTTTAGCAGCCTCAATCTGTATTTACGCGGTTCCACTTTTAAATAGGGATATACTTTGCCATTCACCAAGACGGTATCCCCAAAAAATTCTGGAACGATCGATGTTTCTAATTCGGGGACGGGTTTTTCTGGCTGTTTCGGGTAATAAAGTGAACCATCTTTATGAAAAGTCTTGTCTTGTATAATAAGAGGAATCTCATATTTCCCACTAGGTAAATTCAATAACCGTTCGCGTTGATCTCTAATCAGAAAAAATCCGGCCAATCCAGCATAGACATTAAGCCTCGTGATACCAAGGGCATGGTCATGATACCAGAGGGTGCAAGCTTGTTCGCAATTATCATATCGATAGACTTGTTTACTAAAATAGGGACCGACCTGTTTGAATCCGTTTGTAAACCAAGCCTCCGGGTAGCCGTCACTTTCCCATTCCACACAAGCACCGTGAACATGTACCACCGTTCGTACTTCCGGTACATCCCAATGGGCCCCGTGCACCGTATGGTCAACAGGTAAGAGATGCTTATCTGGAAGATTGTTGATCCATTTGATATACGCTTTTTCTCCGCTTTCAACTTCAATCGTAGGTCCTGGATAGCTGCCTTCGTACCCCCAAACAGTTGTATCATTTAACTCGCGATGGAGTGATTGCTTAAATTCGGTCATATTCACTTCATAATAAGTATATAATTGATCTTTCCATCGAGGTTTTAAAATCGGGGGAATAGGGAGTTCATCTACAAATTTAGAGAGAATCATAGTTCCGCTCCTTTATATCCAGCTAAAAATTATTACCTTCTTTTTAAAAGGTTATAAATAGTACAAGTCTTTTATGACAAATTCCAAAGGGTAGGGCTCTCGACTATAATCCGCTAAACCCTTGGATAAAATAATAATATTATAATATTGAAAAGGAGTATCCAAATGCTTACTGAGCGGATAATACTTATAAAAGCTTGGTTAGTTACGATACTGCTGAAGAAAGGACGAGCTGGTGGGTGAAAAATTATTAAAGCAGCCATTCTAAGAGTTCTAGCGTTTATTGCCGTAATCATATTATCGATCGGTTTTTTTATATTAATATCCGTTATTCAAGAAGCATTGTTTGTTCCTAAAGATTATATCATCTGGATTTTTAAATCACCCTACTCAGGGTTGGTGATTATTTTTGAGATTTATCTATTTATGGGGTTTTTCTATCTTTTCAATAAAGATTTGAGGGAGATCTGGAGAAATGGGAGACTGTTTAAAAAGTACAGAAAACTAGTGATTGCTGCTTTCTCCACCTTCAATGTTGTTTTGATATATACGGTTATTTCAGCTGTTACTGTAATAACCTACGACAAGATTATCGATTATTCATTTCTAGCTCCACAAGGCAGGGAATATAGCCTTGTGGAGATTGTTAAGATTAATACAGGAGTGTACGGTAAGGGGCGTCCTTCTCTGTTTAAACACTCAAAGGGTGATTTCTTTTACATAATTGAACTAAATGATGGTACAAAGATTGATTTGACTCAAGTGGGTGGAGTAAAAAATGATGAAGATGAGCGTTTTGTCATTGAAAAACTTGATATTCAATTAGTAAACATGGGTATCCCGAAACAATCAAGTATGAAAAACTTCGAATACAGTAAGAAAGGCTTAGCTAAGGTCTATACTGATAAAATACGAAACATATTGGAAAATATGAAATAAAATAAAGATCAAGGATTCGCTCATTGAAACACCATATTCGCCCATTAAGGTTAAAAATTCGCCCATAAAAAACCCGGAATTCGCCCATAAATCTCAAAAATTCGCCCATAGAAAGAATAGTAGGCAATAAAACTTGCGAACAGTGCTTGGCACTGTTCGCCAGTTTTATTTTGAATTTGTTAGGCGGGGAATCCCACCCCGACAATTTTAAGTCAAAGATTCACTTTCTAAAGAGACAGATTCCACTTTTTTTGTGGGCATTTTAACATTCCCCGCCACAATTCCGCCTAAAATAAGGATAACTCCTAGCCATTGTGACAAGCTTACGTTTTCAGCTAAGACGAGCGATGACAAGATAACAGCAACCGGAAGTTCTGAGGCTGTTAATATCGTTCCAAGTCCTGGGCCGATATGCTTCATTCCAATAGAAAATAAGAGCGGTGGCAAGGCTACGCCAAATAGCCCAAGGAACAATCCATACGGTGCTACTCCCATTAAAACTGGTAAATGGAATAAATCCGTTGGCGTGAAAAATAAAAAAACAGTGATCAATCCGCCAGTGGAAAGTAGAGCACTTTTCTGTACAGGTGGTGTATCTTTTTCCACGGAGCCGCTAAGAAAGATGAGAGCGGTATACGTTAAAGCGGAAAGCAGACCCCAAACTGTCCCCTGCCATGATATTTGAACGCCGCCTTCTGTGATAATGCCGGCTGCTAAAATGGAGCCAATGATTAAAATACCAATCGAAACCATTTTCCCGTTACTTGGTATTTTTTTATAAACAATCCACTCAATAAAAGTGCCAATCCATACAAATTGAAATAAAAAGATGATGGCAAGAGAAGCATCCAGGGTTTGCAATGACTGATAATAAAATACCCCTGTTAAACCAACTGGAATTCCTGATAAAAGTAATTTACCTATTTTGGGTAGAGTAAGTTTTTTCTTTTTCGAAAAAAGAGCGACCCCCCAGATTAGCAAAGTCCCAAGTAAGTATTGACTTCCTGTTACCTGTGTCACGGTGAAACCAGCCGAATAAGCAAGCTTTACAAAGGTCGATAATACTCCGTAACAGCAGCCCCCTAAAAAAACAATTAGTGCATATTGCCAAGTTTTCATTTTTCCTACTCCTTTCATTCCATAAAAAAAGCCACACAGCTCTCATATGAAAGCTGTGTGGCGAAAATAGAGATATCTCTAGAAAAGTCCACAAACAAAAGAATTTTGTTATTTAATTTGACTTTGTTACTTTAAAACAATTAAAAAAGAATGTCAACCATTTTTGCCACAAAATAAGGCTTCAATTTGAGGATATGTGTCTGACCCTTGTAAATTAATTCACAAGGGTTAGGCGCCTTTTTTGTTTAATTTCTACCCAGTTTTCCGTATGACAGTATACTGTCATTTTAAATCACTGATTTGACAATAAACTTTCACAATACTATATTTTGATTGATATAAAAATTTAAATTCAAATAATAGCCTATAAAAAAACTAAACAAGAGTAGAGGGGTCAAACATGGAAATGAGGCCAATCAATGGACCAAAACCTTCAATTATTACAAGAAAAACAATTTACTCCGCTTGGAGAAACAAAACCTGTTCAGGTAGATGTTCGATTTATTGCAGCCACCAATCGTAATTTAGAGGAAATGGTAAGACAGGGAATCTTTCGCGAAGATTTATATTATCGTTTATTTGTCATACCTATTACGATACCCCCTTTATCTCAACGAAAAGAGGATATCCCATTCTTGATCACCCATTTTTTAGAAGCATTTGGTCAAAAATATAAATTATATAAAACACTTGATAAGGAAGTTATACAATTTTTTATTGATTATGAATGGAAAGGAAATGTAAGAGAATTACAAAACACTATAGAGAGACTAGTTCTTACATCATCAACAAAGCATATAGAGTTAAAGGATCTACCAGATAAGCTTGTTATGTCCACCGGAAAACCAACTGGTTCAGTAGCTAAAACTCTAAATTTAAAACATGAAGTCGAGCAATTTGAGAAGCAAATGATCATTCAAGCATTAGAAACTTCATCAACAATGAAGGAGGCAAGTAAAAAATTAGGGGTAGATGCGTCTACCATTACTCGAAAAGTTCAAAAGTACAACATTAATATTGCAAAATTGCAATTCTTATTGTGATTTTGCAATATTTCTTTTTTAGTTTTATTTTTATGAATTTTCCGAATATAAACACCCTTTATTATATTTTTAAATTGCAGTTTTGCAATTTTATAATTAGATTCCTTCAATAATCTCTTGTTTTATCCGCATTTTATTTTGGCACGGTTCTTGCGTTATAAAGTTTGAAGACATTACAAAGGAGGTAGAAGTGTTATGAAATTATTTGGCGTAGACGTAGGTGGAACTTTTACAGATGTAATTTATAACGATACCGAAAAACGAATGACAGCTATTCACAAAGTACCAACAACCTTGGATGATCCATCCACAGGCGTTGTTAAAGGAATGCTTGAACTTTGTGAGCGTTTGAAGTGCGTGAGCGTGCAGCTCGAACGGGTCACATCATAGAAATTTTCCATCAAAGCCGCCAAAATTATGGTACGAGAAAGATAAAGCATGAGCTAAAGAAACGAGGGAAATTGGTTTCTCGTCGTCGAATCGGCAGAATTATGAACGAACAAGGACTTCTTTCAGCTTATACTGTAGCTCAATTCAAACCACATAAGGATAAACCAAATGAAAGTGATCAAGCAAATGAGTTAAATCGTGAATTTACACAAGAGGAAGAATTGACTGTCGTGGTCAGTGACCTAACTTATGTAAGAGTCCATAAAAAATGGCATTACATATGTGTATTTGTTGATCTCTTTATTCGTTAGATCGTTGGATTTAGCACAGGTGAGAACAAAGATGCTTTACTAGTTTATCGTGCTCTATCGTCAATAAAAAGTAATTTACATATGGTTCAAATGTTCCATACTGACCGAGGAAGAGAGTTTAAGAACCAGGTCATTGATGAGGCACTAGAAACGTTTAACATCAAGCGATCTCTAAGTTTGAAAGGCTGTCCGTATGATAATGCAGTAGCAGAAGCAACATTCAAAATCATCAAAACAGAGTTCGTGAAGAAACGTCATTTTGATAGCTTAGAAGAGTTACAAAGAGAGTTTACAGATTATGTGCACTGGTTTAACCACCTACGCATCCATGGTACTTTAGATTATTTAAGTCCAGTGGAATACAAACTTACGCACCTTAAGAAAACTGTCTAGTTTAGTGTTGACAATCCAAGTTATTACTTTTGTTTTAATGGGTTGATTCAGGAATCGTGTAACGGTACCGGAAAAATTTAAAAAATCACTGCAACAATTAACTACATCATCATAATACGATTCCTTCGCGAAAGAAATGCCGAAATGACAGTTAGTACGATACCCACTGCAGCTAATAAAGGTAATTTAACATTTAAATACGAACAGTGATAGGCACTGTTCGTAATCATGACTAATTGAAGTTCTTCAAGATTCAAATATTATATAGTACAAAATATTTGTTAAAAGGGCAAGCATCTTTTATAATATAGAGGCTTAAAAAAACTATTAATAGTTTTACAGTTAGACATTCCTATATTAGGTCGTAATTTTATACTTATGTCTAAAATTCTTATGGATCAGGAAGAGGGAAAGTCTATGACTAGCACGTTAGTAGCAAAAGAACGTAAGGAAATCCAGAATTCAGTTTTAGCTCAATTAAGAAAACAGGGAAATATCCCATCAGTTGTCTACGGGAAAAATGAAGAGAGCAAATCGATTGTTGTAAAAAATGTAGATTTAATCAGAATCATTAAGGAAGTAGGTAGGAATGGAATTATTTCTTTAGATGTTAATGGAAATTCACAGGATGTAATACTTTCAGATTATCAATATGACCCGATAAAGCGGGATGTTCTTCATGCGGATTTTTTATATATTAATAGTTCTACTGAGATACATGCCCAGGTGCATGTTGCCTTGACGGGAACTTCAAAAGGTGTTGAAGACGGAGGAATTCTCCAACAGTCTCTTCACGAGTTAAACATAACAGCAAAACCTAGAGAAATCCCTGAAACAATTGAAGTTGATATTTCCAATATTCAGGTAAACCAAACGATTAAAATAGGTGAGATTAGAAATTACTATAGCAATATTACGATTAACCAAGAAGATGAAGAGGTAATTGTTTCAGTACTTGCTCCAAGACAGGAAGAGGAAATCAGTACAGGTGAACAACAGGATGGAAAAACCCCTGAAAACGAAGAGGGAAGAGAAACAAAAGCTTCTAATTAATCCGATGTCCAATAAAGTAAGTATATTTTAAATAAGATATAAAAGATGTAACCTTTAAGGTTGCGTCTTTTTTTGATTGTAAAAGACTTCTATTAATAATTAGTTAGAGTTGTGAGAGTAGGCAAATACAAGGCCGGTCTTTTTATCCCAGATGAAAAACCACCTTGGTGTAAAATTGTAATACAGACTCGCTGACCTTGTTAGCCGGTTGAAATGTTTCTGCAGACGACACATGTGGAGTGCTGTGTGTTGCTAAAATTACGATGAATAATAGCAGGTGGTAACGAGAATCTGTAGAAGATTCTCGCTGTACCATCTGCTTTTATTTCTATTTTTTCAATAAGTCGATGCAAAATTTCATATTCCTTATGTTATAATTGAGTAAAGAACATTTGTTCTATTATAACTTAAGGGCGGTGAATTAAATGGGGGAACTTAACATCAAACAAAAGACCTTTCATTTGCGGTATTTTTGCTTTATATGATAATTTGAGAAAAGTGAATAATAATATCTTGGACCAAATATAAGAAGTAAAAAAATTTATGTGAAGAATTAGCAAAGTTATGTTATGGAGGGCATTTAAATGAAACATAAACTTACAAGAGAGTTAGTTAGACCCATTGATTATAATCCTTCTATTAATCAACTTTGGAAACGATTCCAGGAGTTGGGACAATATACTGGTGATGGCGTAAGTGATGACATCATTGATTCCTGGGAGAATTCAAAGAAACTAGGCATCAGTCCTTTTCAAAACAGAATTCAAGATATTATTAACGAGAACGAATTGAAAGATCGACTCGTGAAAAATGAAGAATTACTTACTTATGCTACACCAAAAATAAATAACTTATCCGATATTTTAATTGAATCTAAAACAATGTTTTCCATTGCAGATAATCACGGTACTGTTTTACATTCAAGTGGTGAAAGGAATGTTTTGAAAAAGGCGGAGAAGATAAATATTTTTAATGGTGGAACTTGGAGTGAGCAATCGGCAGGAACAAATGCGGTTGGGCTTGTGCTAAAAAAGAAACAGTTCTCCCAAGTTTTGTTTTCGGAACATTATTGTGAAAAAAATCATGATTGGTTTTGTGTAGCTTTCCCTATTTTATATCCATTTACAAATGATCTGCTTGGAATTATGAATATTGCAGGATACGAAAATCGGATGAATTCACAAAATATTGAGTACATCGTTTCAGAAGCGAAAAATATTTCTAAGTCTATTAATCATTATTTTTTTAAATATGCAATGAGTAATCATTTATTTTTAAACACTGCTTTGGAAGGTGTAGAAGATGCTGTATTTATTGTGAATGGCGGTAAAAGTATTGTGGATAAAAATGTTGCTGCTAGATCACATTCCATTCTAAGCAAAATTCAAACCCTTAAAAATATCCCTAAATTAGATAGTCTCATAGATTTTGTTTTGCAAAATGGACAGCAAATTCTGAGAGAAGAAGTAAGTATGGATAAAAATAAGCAAAAATTCATTTGCTCCATTTATCCTGTCACTTTCCAGACTGAAAATTTGGGGGCTGTTATATTTTTTAGAAAAAATACGGAATCTCCAACATTAATATCGCAAAAACCTACAATAACTCGTTCAACCCATTCGAATAGAACACGCTATAGTTTTGACGATATGATAGGTTCCTCAAAGGAATTTACAGATGTCGTAAAAAAAGCACGAAAAGCATCGTTAATTGATTCCACTCTTTTTCTCTCAGGTGAAACAGGGACGGGTAAGGAGCTTTTTGCACAGTCGATCCATCAAGCGAGCAATCGTAGTAATAAACCTTTTGTAGCGATTAACTGTGGAGCAGTTCCACATGGATTGCTTGAAAGTGAATTATTCGGTTATGAACCAGGTGCATTCACCGGAGCTAAATCGAAAGGAAGCCCCGGAAAGTTTGAATTGGCTCAGGGAGGTACGATTTTCCTTGATGAAATTGGAGATATGCCGTTGGATTTGCAAGTCCACCTGCTTCGGTTATTGGAAGAAAGGGTGGTCACCAGACTGGGCGGGGACAAACTGATACCGCTTGATGTACGTGTCATTGCGGCTACTCATAAAAATTTAAAGGAAGCTGTACAAAAAGGTGAATTTCGCGAGGATCTATTGTATCGTCTTCGTGTGATCCAATTGAGAATTCCTGCTTTACGTGAAAGAATCGGCGATGTCCCTGCATTGGTCCATCACTTCATAAAAAAAATGAGTGGAGAATTTGGAAAACGTGACATTGTAGTACAAGCAGATACCATGCAGTACCTGACACAATATCATTGGCCAGGGAATATTAGGGAATTAAAAAATGTCGTTCAACAATCTCTTTTTAATATGGAAGGAAATAACCTATCCCCATTCGACCTATCTCCAGAATTGATTAAAGGCCCGGTAGTAGAAGACGAAAAGGTAAGACTCATTGAAGCGATGATTAAGGAGGATGGAAATGTCACAAACGCCGCAAAAATCCTTGATATTTCTCGCGCTACCATGTATCGAAAAATCAAACAGTATCAGCTGACTGCTGAAGATTGGAATAGCAAAAAAGTAAAAGGCAAAATTTAGAAAAATCCTCCAATTTATACCTCTCTCAGTTGAGAAGGATAAATTGGAGGATTTTTTGTCTAGAGACAGTGAGACAAGTGAGACACAAACCGTCTCATTGATACAAAATTTAAAGATGAGTGAAAATACAAAGGAAGAGGAACCACATTGTTATGACAGCGTTTTTATCTATTTTATAAAAGTTGGCACGCCACTTGCATTATATATGAGTGTAATTAACTTTCACTTTAAAACGAAAGCAAGGTGATGAAAAGAAATGAAAGAATTTGATGTAGTTATCATTGGTGCAGGACCCGGGGGATATGTTCCCGCCATTCGGGCTGCACAATTGGGCAAGAAGGTAGCGATCGTCGAAAGGAAGAAAATAGGCGGAACATGTCTGAATGTCGGTTGCATTCCTTCAAAGGCATTATTGAGGCATAGTGAAATGGTTGAAGAAATTCAAAAGGCAAATAGCTGGGGAATTAAAACCGGTGAATTATCGGTTGATTTTCCAAAATTAATGAAACGTAAAGATCAAGTCGTACAGACTTTGACTAGTGGTGTTCAGCATTTGTTAAAGAAAAACGACATTACCCTTTTTCAAGGAGAAGCGTCAATTTCGGATGCTTTAGTTGTTTCCATTGGAGACGTCAAAATCAAAGGTAAAGATATTTTATTAGCAACAGGAAGCACACCTTTTATCCCTCCTATTAAAGGTTTGGATAAAATAAACTACCACACTACCGATTCATTCTTTGACTTGAAGGAACTACCAAAGTCCATGACGATCATTGGGGGAGGGGTCATTTCAATAGAGTTAGCTTTCGCAATGGCCCCACTAGGAACAAAGGTGACCATTATCGAAGTAGCTCCTGACATTCTATTAACTGAAGACCTTGACGCACGAAAAATCATTAAAAAGCAGTTACAAAAGAAAAATATACAAACCATTATAAAAGCCAAAATCCAGGAAGTACAAAAAGGGAAGGTCATTTTAGCGGATCAAGAAATCTCATTTGACACTCTTTTGGTGGCAACTGGAAGAAAACCAAATATTGAAGTGGCACAAGAACTTAACCTAAAAATGGATGTATCGAACAAGTTTGTGGCAGTTAATGATGATTATGAAACTAGCAAAAAACACGTTTATGCAGTTGGAGATTTGGTAGGAGGCTATCAATTGGCACATGCAGCAAGTGCCGAAGGTCTCATTGCGGTTCATGCCATGAATGGCGATCATCCTCAACCTCTAGATCAAACGGAAATTCCTAGATGTGTCTATACACATCTTGAAATCGCTTCGTTCGGGCTCAATGAAGAACAAGCCAAGAATGCCGGTTATGATGTAAAAATAACCACATCTAACCTTGCAGGAAATGCGAAAGCCATTGCGATGGGGGAAACGGAAGGATTTATCAAAATTATCTCGGATCATCAATATGACGAAATACTAGGTGCCGTTATTGTTGGGGCGAATGCAACAGAGTTAATTGGAGAAATTTTGGCCATGAAGCACTCAGAAGGCACGATGAATGAACTAGCAAGCATGGTGCATGCCCATCCTGCCATTTCTGAAGCGATTGGGGAAAATGCAAACGCTCTACTTAAACAAGCAATTCATATGTAAACAACAAAAGGGAGGAATAATAAATGGAAAAGAAAGAAGTCCTTTGGATTTATCAAAAGATGAATGAGATTAGGTTTTTTGAAGAAGATGTGCATCGTACTTTCGGAAAAGGTTTAATTCCAGGATTTGTCCATTTGTATGCAGGAGAAGAGGCTGTTGCAACAGGAGTAATGGCATTATTAGATGATGAAGATTATATTACCAGTACCCACCGTGGACATGGACATGCGATTGCAAAAGGTTGTGATATCAAAGGCATGATGGCAGAGATTATGGGTAAAAAAGATGGCTTAGGCGGAGGAAAAGGTGGATCCATGCATGTTGCCGATGTTGGTAAAGGAATGCTAGGCGCCAATGGAATTGTTGGGGGTGGTTTCGGCTTAGCAGCTGGTGCAGCTCTTAGCATTAAGACTCTAGGAAAAGACAATGTCGCGGTTTGCTTCTTTGGTGATGGAGCGTCAAACGAAGGAACATTCCATGAAGGTCTAAATCTAGCTTCTATTTTAGACTTACCGGTCATTTTTGTTTGTGAAAATAACCAATTTGGTGAGGGTACACCTTTTAGATATGCAAGTGCATCTGAAACCGTTTCTGAAAGAGCATCATCTTATAATATGCCTGGTGTACGTGTGGATGGTATGGATGTTGAGGCTGTTTACAATGCTACAAAAGAAGCCATCGAAAGGGCAAAGTCAGGTAACGGTCCTACCCTAATTGAATGTGATACATACCGGAAATATGGTCACTTTGAAGGGGACGAACAAAAATACAAAACGGATAACGATCCAAATAAAGACCGCGATCCAATTATCGAATTCAGAGAAAAAGCGCTTCAAAATGGTTGGATGACAGCAGAAGAAGCGGATGGTATTGAAGCACAAGCTAAAGAAACGATCAAAGAAGCATTTGCTTTTGCTGAAGCAAGCCCACTACCAGATTTAGAAACTTTATATACGGATATATTTGCATAAGAATAGGGGGAATGAAAAATGACAAAAAGACAAGTAACTTTTATGACTGCTATTACTGAAGCGATGACACAAGCAATGCGAAAAGATGAAACCGTTATCTTAATTGGTACGGATGTTGCTGGCGGTGCTGAAGTCGACCATTTAATCAAAGACGATGGACGTTATGATGATGCATTTGGTGGGGTTTTCGGATTATCCAAAGGAATGGTTACAGAGTTCGGTCGCGGACGTGTCATTGACACACCGATCGCAGAACACGGATATTTTGGTGCAGCAGTCGGTGCGGCTGCTACAGGCTTACGTCCCATTTCTGAATTGATGTTTAACGACTTCATCGGATTTGCTTTAGATCCAATCTTAAATCAAGGTGCAAAGATGCGATATATGTTTGGCGGAAAAGCAAAAATCCCTCTTACTGTTCGGACAGTACATGGTGCAGGAGCAGGAGCAGCTGCCCAACACTCCCAAACTTTATATGGGATGTTCGGTTCTATTCCGGGAGTTAAAGTAGTCGTTCCCTCCAATCCATATGACGCAAAAGGGTTGATGCTAGCAGCGATTGAAGACGATAACGTAGTCATTTTTTCGGAAGATAAAACCCTCTATGGCATTAAAGGCGATGTGCCTGAAGAATATTATACAATTGAAATTGGTAAAGCCAATGTGACAAGAGAAGGAACGGACCTTACGATTGTGGCGATTGGTAAAATGGTTCGAGTAGCCCATGAAGTGGCAGAAACATTAGATAAAGATGGAATCTCAGTGGAAGTCATTGATTTAAGGACGGTTGCCCCTTGGGATCAAGAAACTGTGTTGGAATCGGTGAAGAAAACGGGAAGACTAATCGTTATTGATGAGTCAAATCCACATAACAACACAGCTACTGATATTGCATCAGCAGCGGCGGATAAAGCCTTTGATTATTTAGATGGTCCGATTAAAACGGTATGTGCACCAAATACACCGGTACCATTTGCGTTTAATTTGGAACAGGCCTATATTCCAGATGCAAAAAAAGTATTGACTGTTGCAGAAGAGTTAATTGCTGACTTGAAAAAACAACTTGTAATGAAATAGGAGGTGAAGCGAAATGAGTGAAACAATCGTAATGCCTAAATTAGGAATGACGATGACTGAAGGTACCATTGTTGAATGGTATAAAGAAGTGGGAGATCCTGTTAACGAAGGCGAAGCGGTTTTAATGATTAGTTCAGAAAAATTAAACCAAGAAGTTGAAGCTCCGATATCGGGTACTTTACTCATTAAAAATGCGGAGGTTGAAGAACAACTAGAAGTCGGTGCTCCAATAGCTGTGATTGGAGAAGCAGACGAAGTGGTTGTAAAGAATGAATTACAAGTTGAGCAAACAGCAACAGCCCCTGTAGAAGCGGAAGCTATTGATCAACCTACTAAAATGAAAAAAAACGAAGGAAAGATAGTAAAAGGTAACCGGATATTCATTACTCCATTAGCGAGAAAAATGGTTAATGAAAATAATCTGGATATTGATTTAATTAAGGGTACCGGTGGAAACGCTAGAATTACAAAACGAGATATCCAAGTTGTTTTAGCGGGTGGTTACGATTATCAAGCAGAGTCACAAGTTGCAGCAGCCCTAGCTACACCTGCCGCCAATTATGAATCCGTAGGTGAAGGTCTACGTCCGATGCGAAAAGCGATTGCTCGCAATATGCGTAGAAGTTTGGGACAAACCGCTCAATTAACATTACATCGAAAGGCAAATGCTGATCGTTTAATTGATTTCCAACAAGTGCTAAGGAAAGAAATTGAGTCTGCTGATTTAGATGTCAAACTTACTTTGACTGTATTGGTTGCTAGAGCAACGGTTTTAGCTTTACAAGATTTGAAGAAAATGAATTCTCACTACCAGGATGGCAAATTGACAGAGTTTGAGGAGATTCATCTAGGCATTGCAACTTCTTTGGACGATGGCTTGTTAGTCCCTGTCGTTAAGAATGCCCATCAAAAAACAATAGGTACTCTGGCAAAAGAAATAAAAGAAATATCAACGAAAGCAAGAAACGGTCAGGCAGGTGGAGATTTACTAACTGGCTCAACATTCACCATTACAAACCTTGGAGCCAGTGGTATTGAATACTTTACACCTATTTTGAATACACCAGAAACAGGTATTTTAGGAGTAGGGGCGTTCCAGGATGAATTAATCTTAGATGAAGAGGGCAAAGTTAAATCCGTTAAGAAAATTCCATTTAGTCTCACCTTCGATCATCAAATAGCAGATGGTGCTCAAGCAGCAGAATTCCTAAATGTCTTAGTCAAATATATTGAGACACCTTATTTACTAGTTCTCTAATAAAAGTATTAAAAGAGATTAACAGTTAATGAATAGCCATCTATTGTTAATCTCTTTTTGCATAGGATTATTTTGAACTAAACAGGGGGGAGCGTCAGGATTTTGACAAATTACAATGGTAAGAGAAAAACCTTATATCAATAGGGTTTAATCTATTGAGATTTAATAGATTTTTTTATGAAATCAGGCATTTAGATGTCTCGTATGACTTGTCTCAAAAATCTTATCGTTGTTAAATATTCCGTTTTTAACGTCACAAGCTGCTTAGCGTAGTAAATCCGCACTTTCGGGACGGGGCCCCAACCCTAAGATTTAGAGGGTTTCAATATGAGTGTAAAATTTTTATTCAATAAATACATTTTTGGAGGAAATCATAATGTCTAAACAAAAAGTTGCAGTAATCACTGGTTCAGGTCAAGGAATTGGTAAAGGATTAGCAGAACGTCTAGCAAAAGATGGTTTTTCAATTGTACTTAGTGATATTAATGAAGCAACATTAAGTGAAGCAGTTAAAGAATTTGAAGAAAAAGCTGTTAATGTAACTTCATTTATAGGAAACGTTTCTAAATTAGAAGACCAAGTAGCGCTAGTTCAAAAAGCAGTTGATACATTTGGTAGTGTTGATGTGTTTATTAATAATGCTGGTATTGAAGGACAAGTAGCCCCACTTTCTCAAGCAGACCCAAATGCTGTAGACCGTGTTTTTGATATAAATGTTAAAGGTGTAATATACGGCATTCAAGCAGCCGCGAATCAAATGAAAAAGCAAGAAACTGGTGGCAAAATTATTAATGCTTGTAGCATAGCTGGTCAGGAAGGATTCGAAATGTTAGGTGTATACTCTGCATCGAAATTTGCTGTTAAAGGCTTAACACAGGTTGCTGCTAAGGAACTCGCAAAAGATAAAATCACAGTTAATTCTTATTGTCCTGGAATTGTAGGGACATCTATGTGGGAACGTCTCGATGAGAAAATGATGGAGCATATGGGTACAAAAAAAGGAGAGGCATTCCAAAAATTCGCAGAGGGAATTGCACTTGGGCGTACTCAAACTCCTGAAGATGTGGCGAATCTAGTTTCCTTCTTGGCATCATCCGATTCTAATTACATTACGGGGCAAAATATTTTAACTGATGGTGGCATAGTTTTCAATTAATTCTTACTGTGATAAAACAGATCTATAATTAGGCAGGAAACCTGTATAAATGTTAATAACAAAAAAGCGAATCTCTAGAATTCGCTTTCAGCCTATCAAGAAAAGGAATCGGAATGGTATCTCGGAGCCTATACTGCAGCCCAGCAGGGACACAATGTGACAATTATTGACTAAGGGCTGCTTGGAGGCACATGTTTATGTGAAGGTTGTATGCCTACTAAATCCCTTTTAGAAAGTGCTGGAGTGTACAGTAAACTTCAACATGCGAGTGAGTTTGGGATTCGCCTGCCGTCCGGCAACATTGAAATCGATTGGAAGGCCGTCCAGGTTCGTAAAAACAAGATTGTGTCTACGCTGGTTCAAGGAATTCAGTATTTAATGAGGAAAAATAAAGTGAAAGTAGTAAAGGGAACGGCTTCCTTCCTAACAAGCCGGGTTATACGAGTTGAGAATAATGGGAAGCAAGAAGAGATAACGGCGGACAAGATTATTATTGTTGCTGGCTCTGAACCGATCCAACTGCCATTTGCACCATCTGAGGGTGATTGGATTATTCATAGTGGTCAGACTATGTCGCTTCAGTCAGTCCCTTCCTCTTTGCTTATTGTAGGCGGAGGTGTAATCGGCTGCGAGTTTGCTAGTATTTTTAGCAGATAAGGGATAAAAGTCACCAATGTTGAGATGGCGGACCAGCTGCTGCCAGGAGAAGATAAAGATGTAGTCGGTATCTTACATAAGCAGCATGAAAGCGATGGTGTAGTCATTTATCCTTCCACTAGACTAAAAGATTTAAATAAAGATCAGAAAAAAGCGATTTTTGAAAATGATAAAGGACTTCATGAGGTTCAATCCTTGGGCTGCACTCGGGAATTGTTTCTTAATATCAGTACCGATTTCAGCTAAAATTTGCTCAGCCATCCTGGTAGCTATACCAGGAATAGAATCTAATCGTTCCACATCTTCTTGGTTGGTACGTACTCTTTTCGCTACTTCTTGATCGAGCATCTCAATCTCTTCAGTCAAAAAGTCAATATGTCTTAAAATCGTTTTTAACATTAGACGTTTTTGGGATTGAATATAACCTTTAAGTGCGAGTTCCAGCTCATCTTTCTTCTTTTTCATCGAGCGACGTGCAAAGTTTGCTAGTTTTTCAGGATCCTCTTCGCCTTCGGCAAATTCGCTGACTATTATATAGAAACAGGAAATGCAACAGTGAGCTATTTGAGAGCCGGTTACGAAGCCGAAGGAAATGCGGCCGAAGTAAACGCTAGCCGCCTGCTCAGGAATGCTAAGGTTCAAGAGTACATTAAGGAACGGAATGAGCAATTGGATGTGGAATTTATTGCAGATATTTCGGAAACGAAGCGGTTTTGGACGGAGATTATGAGGGATGCAGGTGCGGATATGAAGATAGATTAAAAGCATCTGAATACATCGCGAAAACGAATGGTGCATTCATCGAGAAAAAGGAATTGCAAGGTGCTTTAAATCAAAAAATAGAGTTTTGTTTTGTAGATCCATCTGTTTCTGATGCTTAATTAATGATAATGCTTTAAACTATGGAGAGGATTACAGTCATAATGATTGTATTTCTCTCTATTTTTTTAGCAATAATTACAATGGTTCCACTGTAATTGGAATGTTTGTTAACTTACGGGTACTATGCAATAAATGTGGCGAAATATAAGGTTGAAAGAGAAAGATTGTGAAGAATTGTACTTATACTAACGAAGCAGGTTTGTTGAAGAAGAATCTCAAATAGCATAGCCTGTTAAAAAGAAAGCAAACTAAAATAGTGGTGCCGATAACGAAAAAAATTTGGGGAAAATACTACTCCGATATCTTTAAATACTGTATTTATTATTGTTTGTATCTAATCAATTAGAAAGCCCAATAACTTCATTATGTCGGGTTTGCAACCTGAGACCCCTCAAAAGCATTAGCGAAAAAAAGTTTACTGAAAATAAACTATAAGTTCGGATAAAAGAAGGAGGTTGGACCCAAAAATTGTCTAACTCTTTGAATAGCACTTCTAATTCTCCTATAAAAGGAGATTCTAATGGAATGAAAAGATTGCTGCCTTTTTTAGGTCCTGCCTTTATTGCTGCTGTGGCATATATCGATCCAGGTAATTATGCAACAAACATTTCGGCAGGGTCTAAGTATGGATACACATTATTATGGGTCATTTTAGTTTCTAATTTAATGGCTGTTTTGATTCAAACGATGTCTGCCAAGTTAGGGATTGCAACAGGTAAAAACCTCCCTGAAGTTTGCCGAGAAAAATTTTCAAAGAAGACTTCCATACTTTTATGGATACAAGCTGAACTTGTCGTTATGGCAACAGATCTGGCAGAATTTATTGGTGCATCGCTTGGAATCTATTTGCTCTTTGATATCCCACTTGTTTTCGCTGCTATTATTGCAGCCATTGGTTCATTCGTCATTTTGGAGATTCAAAGGCGAGGAATGCGTCCGTTAGAAGCTGTTATTACAGCTATGATTTTTATTGTTGTAATTGTTTTTGGGGTTCAAGTTTTCTATGCAGCACCAGATGGAACGGCAATTCTCTCTGGTCTTTTCACGCTCAAATTTCAGGATGTTGATAGCGTTTTATTAGGGGCTGGGATGCTGGGAGCAACAGTGATGCCACATGCCATTTATCTGCATTCTGCCTTAACACAAAATAGAATTGTCGGAGAAACTGAAGAAGAACGGAAAAAGATTTTTAAATATGAGTTTGTAGATGTCATTATTGCGATGATTATTGCAGGTGGGATAAACGCGAGTATGTTAATCGTCTCAGCGACAGTATTTAATAAAAACGGACTTAATGTAAGTGATTTAGAAGTAGCTTTTAATGAATTTGGAAAAATACTTGGACCCTTTGTGGCAATATGTTTTGGAATTGGATTGTTATCCGCAGGATTATCAAGTTCTTCAGTTGGTACTATGTCAGGTGACATCATTATGCAAGGCTTTGTTAAACGACGCATACCTATTTATTTGAGACGATTTATAACTATGATACCGCCGTTAGGAATAATTCTAATGGGAATTAATCCTTCTAAAGCTCTTGTTATAAGTCAAGTCGTTCTCTCTTTTGGAATTGCTTTTGCTTTAATACCTTTAATAATGTTTACAAGTAACAAAAAACTAATGGGGAAACTTGTAAACCATTTAGTAACTTCGATCTGTGCGTGGATAATTGCCGTACTTATTATAAGTCTTAATTTATTTTTGTTATATCATACTTTTATTAACTAAAGAACGTTTTTACCTCCTATTTATTCTAAGTTTCTTTTTAAGCTTACGGGTCAAGAGTTGACGATTCAGCTGCCAAAAATTCTTGGTGGCTTTTTGTTATTCAGCTAACGGGGCAGGATTTAGTATATTACGGAATACTCAATGTGCTTTAATCCAAGAAGGATTAAGGCATTTTTTGTTGTATTCCTTATTATACGAACAGGTTATTTATAAAAGTAACGAAAAAAGCAAGCACAGTGTGCTCGCTTTTTAACAATGTGGTAAGACAATATTCAGAAATACTTAATCCCTATTCTAAAGTTGGCATTCTTAATGAAAAACTTAATTTAGTGTATAACTTTTCAAGTAAGAAGTATATTTTCACCAACAATCTAATCAGGGATGACAATAAAATTTTAAATGAAGAATTCAAAATACATCCCTCCACATTGAATTTTAGTGTTAAATAACACTAGGATTATTGTTCCCTTTAAAACAAATTAATACTTTTAGATTACTGCCGTTTGTTCCTTCATTTGGTTAGTTGCAAAAAGGTAAAGGCTGTGGCAAAACGAATTTTTCTTGTCATAAGTTTTTAACAAATAAAATTATTGTTAATGGTTAACCTATTTCTATAAAAGTTAGGAGGGTTGAAACAAATGGAACAGGTTAATTATCAAGATAAAATTAATGCTTCAGAATATGGTATCATCTGGTCGCAATATCTTAATGACAGTATGTCACGCTGTGTTCTTCGCTATTTATTAAATGATGCTAAAGATGAAGATACTCGCGCTTTACTTCAATTTGCCTTACAATTATCAGAAACCCATATAGAAAGAACGAAACAATTTTTAACACAAGAAAACTATCCTATTCCAATAGGGTTCACAGACGAAGATGTAACAGTAAACGCCCCTAGTTTATTTACGGATACATTTAAGGTAATTTATTTGCAAATTATGTCCATTCACGGATTGACGAGATATGCTGGTGCTACAAGTGTCAGTATACGTGAGGATGTCAGAAAATATTTAATTGAATGTACTTCTCAAACATTGGAGTTATATGATAGGGTAACTACCGTCGCCTTATCTAAGGGAATTCTTAGTAAGCCACCTACATTTAATAATAAACAAAAGATTGATTTTATTAGGAAACAAAACTATTTAACAGGTTGGTTCGGAAAGCGTAGACCGATAAATGCAATCGAAATCAGTGGTGCACATCTTAATATGCAAAAAACTATGTTGAAAATGGTTTTAGAGTTAGGATTCAGCCAAGTATGCCAATCTAAAGAAGTACGAGAGTTTTTCGAACGTGCTCGAAAACTTTGTAAAAGACACTTTCATATACTGGGTTTAATGTTAGAAGAGGATAATCTCCATGAACCAAGGATATTTGAGTCAGAAGTAACAGATTCAACAGTACCTCCCTTTTCTGATAAGCTTATGCTTTTCCATGTAGCCACACTGCTATCTGCGGCACTTGGTTATTATGGAGAGGCTTTATCAATGTGTCAAAGAAGGGACTTGTCGGCTGATTACGCACGAATGAATATGGAAATTGCATTAATTGCAGAAGATGGTATGAATCTTTTAATAGAAAATGGATGGATGGAACAACTTCCTACTGCCACCGACCACGAAAACTTAGCGAAGGATTAAAACAATGTGGATGCAAAAGAACGATTATTTTGGTGCATCGCTTTTCCAGGGTTTGGTCAATTACTGAATGGAAAATACCTCAAAGGGATCACTTTTATATCATTAGAATTCGTTATTAATGTTAAATCTCATTTTAATGAAGTGATCTTATATAGTTTTAACGGTGAAATTAAAAAAGCGATTGACTATACTGACTATCAATGGATTATGTTTTATCCTTCATTACCCCTCCTAAGACAGTGCATATAGCATCTTAGGCTGATTGACTATTACCATCAATCACAGGTGCATATCGAATGTTCATGGCACCGACTAAATCACGATGTTTTTCGAATACGCATATACACTTGTATTTTCTATCTTGTGCCTTGTTCTTTTCAGAACATTTAGGGCATGTTTGCCTTGTGTAGGCAGGATTCACATACTAAACTTTAATGCCAACTAAATTCGCTTTGTATTCAATGAATTGAGATAGACGATAGAATGACCAGTTATGTAGATTTGTTTCGTTTTTACGGCTAGTTCTTGCCGTCTGCCTGATGTTCGCCAATTGTTCTAAGCAAATGACAGAAATTTTATTATCCCTTGCAGAATTTACCATTGCACGGCTTACCTTGTGGTCCTGGTCTTTCATCCAATGGTGTTCCTTATCTTTTGAACTGCAAATAGCCTTTAACTTTTTCTTTTGCCTAATGCTTTGCGTTCAGAACGGAATTTACGTTTTATGTACTTATTTTGTCTGCCGTTTCCAAAGAAACGTACCTTTTCATCATCTGTTACAGCAACAGCAGGCACTTTTAAACCTAAGTCTACTCCCTGTGACCGTCAAGTAGAATGACACAATTTTTGCTGATTAATTTGAAACACTTTGGTCACCAAATATTGTTTTTCGATGTTTCATTCGCCAACTATCTTCGTTTAAATGAATGATCTCCACTCGATACAAAATTCTATCCAATATAGCAGTAGTGATTGCTTGGTCCCCCAATAATTCACCCCATTCTTTAGGTCCTTTATTTGAAGTTAAAATAATAGATGTTTGATTATAAAAATTATTTATTAGATGAAAAAACATATTGGCTTCTTGCTTATCCATTGCCATAAACATTAGATCATCTATAATTACTAAATCTGCTTCTCTAATTCGTTTCATTCTTGTTTTTGATTTTCTAGTAATTTCTTCTGTTTTTAACACATGAATTAAATCTCCCATGGTTTTGAAAATCACTTTATAGCCCTGGTTTAAAGCTTCTATTCCTAACCCAATCGAAAGATGGGTTTTACCGACACCTGGCGGTCCAAGAAAGATAATATTATAAAGTTGCTCAATCCATGTTAAATCCATTAACTGGTTTAACTTCTTACTACTTAATGATTTTTGCTCTTTTAAGTCGTATTCATCGACTGTGCTATAAAAGGGAAATGTCGCCCATTTAAATCGCTTCTCTAGTTGTTTTTCCTCCCTGCGACTCTGCTCATAGGTCACCACATCATGGAGAAACTGAGTAAAGGATAAATCCTTTTGCTCAGCCTCTCTGATTATGGCAGGTAAGTGGTTTGCTATTTCAGACAAACGCAGGGTTCTCATGAATTCTTGTAGCTGTTGGAGCTGACTCAATTTGAATCACCTTCCAATAAAACCGTGTAGGTATCCACTTCTCTTTTTGGGGCTTCTGTCTCCATAATCCAACCTGTAAGACTATTTAGTGGCGTTACATTCTCAGCGTTGTCATTCACTGTATCATGAACTTGGCGTTGTCGTTTAAGGTACTGAACGATGTCGCTGAAGTCTGTCGCACTATATAATTTTCTTCTGACACATTCTTGTAGTGCTGCTGATAATAGGTCATCGCTATTTTGTTTTGTCTCTCTTAATATGATTTGTAATTGATCACGAATATATCGAGGATACTTCTCCCGAAGAGTATTCAGATAGTGATTTACGATTTCCTTGTCCTTAAATTGATTCGCAACAGTATCAAGATATGCATCTATGCCCTTTGTTCGATCGCGTGTGTGATTTCTATCTTTCATCAATTGACCTTTCCCATCAGGTATCTTATGTTTTGCAATCACTTCCCCTGTTTCAGGGATATAGATTAATAAATGTTGATCCTCAGATTCCTTTACACATACGGTTTCATATATACTAAACGTCCCGAGTGGAAGAGAATACCGATTAGACAACTACCGTATGGTATTGTCCTTATGGACACTTCTTGTTATACTATTCTCATATTTGTTTGTGAAATTTATATTTTTGATGACTGGTCTTAAGTGTTGCTTTTCCAAGGAGAACACTTCGACTGGTCTTTTTTTTGTTGCATTGTGTATTTTAAAGTTACCTGTCCGATTTAACCATTCCCATCCTTGTTCATTCCAGGAATCAATATTGTGGAATACTCTGTGTTTAGCGAAATTGTGCTTAATAATACCTACCACATTTTCAATTCTACCTTTACTTTCTGGATCAGCTTTGCGACAAACCCGAAGGTTTAGCTTTCTGGTATCTTTATACTGCTGAAACTCCTTTGTTAGAATTAAATCTCCACCATTTTCACTTACTACTATTAAACTATCTTGGTCATAAACTAATTCTCTAGGGATCCCCTCAAACCATTTGAATGCATTCTCATGAGCTCTAATGACATCTCCTGTTGTAAAAGGGAATCGCAATGTTGAAACGCCATTTTCTTTCATTGCATTTGAAATAAACTCTTTTGCTTTATCTGTAATAATCATTTTAAATTCTCCCATTTTATAAAGATTGGCTCCAATCATGTACAGCATTATTTTCTAGAAAACGCTCAGAATCAAGTGCAGCCATAAAGCCTGTTCCTGCAGCAGTAATAGCTTGACGATATTTATGATCCTGTACATCTCCACATGCAAATACTCCTGGTATATTTGTTTCTGTAGTACCTGGTTTTACGACAATATAACCTGTTTCATCTATCTCTACTTGGTTATTTAAGAAATCTGTATTTGGACGATGGCCAATTGCAATAAAAATACCGTCTGTTTCAATTACTTCTTCCTTACCAGTTTCGTTATTTTTAACTTTTAGACCAGTTACTTTTCCATCTGCTATTACTTCTACTGGTGTTTTATTTAATCCCCAAGTAATCTTCTCGTTTGCTTTTGCACGATCTTGCATAATTTTAGATGCACACAGTTCTTCTCTACGATGTACAATATTGTAAATATCGATGAATAGATATTCTTACCCTTGATGATTCCAATAAGAATCTTCGAGGATTTTGTGTGGATTTGGGTCATGCGCAAAATTACAACAGATATAAAAGTAGTGGATGATCAAGAAACTGATATTAAGATTATACTGAAATAGTACATAATGAGGGCATAAATCAATGAAGTTTAAAAAAAGGTTTGAAAGAAAATGATGATACACTAATAAGCAAACTGTTTGAACAAAATGAGGGTTGGGTTAATGTATGGACCGGTTTAAATGAGTATCCTGAATTAGGTATAAAATTGAGGGGAGCATTAGAGTTTAAACTCCATTCGATGATTTAAGAGAGCCTTTTGGCTCTTTTTATTTTGAAAAAGTTTTAACTTTGTAAATTTGTGTTTTGCTGTCCTACCCTACCCCTACAGGGATTATTTCTATTAGGATCATGGTCCTTTGCTTACTCTAAGCTATATTTATATTATGTAAACTGGAGAGGATAAAGTTTTCACTTATTATAAAACGGATTTACATAAATATGGGGATGCCTTTACATAATATAGAAGAATATGAATTCCTTTGTAATGGGGAGGTGATTAGATGTTCTTCAAAAAACGAAAGATTAGAAATAATAAAGACAAACAGGCCGTGACTGAGAATTCACAAGATATTGAAGAACTGTTTGCTAAGGCCAAAAAATCTAGTGATTTTAAACAATTTTCCCTTACGGATGAATTGGGACATTTAATCATTTCTTACTACAATACACTGATCGATCAACAACAACTCCAACTGAAAATTTTACTGATTTTCCGAGAGACACCTTTTGAACAGGACAAACTAGGGAAAATTGATGACATAAAGAAAATTATCTCAATTGAAGACATTGTGATTACGGATAATGTAAAAGAGGCAGAATCAAAGCTACTTAAAGGTTATGCGATTCTTCAAATGAAGGAAAATGATCAAAGGTTTGCTTTAATTCTCTTATCTAATGATACAGCTGGCTTGCGTGAACAAAATAATGTTGAAAATGAGTATAGTGTTGTGGGGCCGCTAATTGGGTTTGTTGAAAATATTGATGTAAATATACATTTACTAAGGCAGCAAATTAACACATTTGATTTGATCACGAAGGAAATTAGCGTTGGCTCTACATCACATACTAGAATTATCATTGCTTATATTGAAGGAATTACGGATGAGCAGCATGTTAATACCATAACCCAACGCCTTCAAGATATTGATTTTGATATCGTTTATGATACGTCTCAGCTTCATCAATTAATAACTGGTAATTCCCTGACACCGTTTCCCTTGCTTCTTTCAACTGAAAGAGTGGATAGGGCGGCTCATGCTCTAAATATGGGACAGGTAGCTGTTTTTAGTAATGGGTCGCCTTATGTCATTACAGGACCTGCTACGTTAATAGATTTTTTTATTACACCTGAAGATTACTTTCTACCATGGATTATTGCATCTTTTTTCCGTTTAATACGGATTTTTAGTGTCCTTTTCTCCATTTTTGCCACGTCTATTTATGTAGCCGTTTTAACTTACCATTACGAAGTAATTCCAAACGATTTATTCGGTTCACTTAGTTTTTCTCGTCATAATGTTCCGTTTCCGCCGGTATTTGAGGTGGTTTTTTTGGAATTCACGATTGAACTTTTACGTGAAGCTGGAGTACGGTTACCTACTAAGGTAGGACAAACATTGGGAATAGTGGGCGGTATTGTTATTGGCCAAGCTTCAGTTGAGGCGTCACTTACAAGCAATGTCTTACTCATTATAGTAGCCTTATCAGCCTTAGCTTCCTTTACTACCCCTATTTATAAAATGTCGAACACGATACGTTTTTTACGTTTTCCTTTAATTATCGCCGCGTCTATGTGGGGCGGACTAGGTATCGTTATGGGGATTGCCTTTTTAATCGTCCATCTTACACGGTTAGAATCATTAGGAACACCCTATACCGTTCCATTTTATCCTTTTAGGCCTCAAGATTTGAAGGACAGCATTATCCGTTCCTCTTATAGTGAAACTTCCAAAAGGCCAAGTTATTTACGTCCTAAATCAATTTGGAGATACCATCCATATAATCACAAAAAAAAGAAAAGTGATTTTGATGAATGATCAGAAAAGGGTATTAGAGGTGAAGTATGAAATCATTTTTTCTGTTAACTTTTATCCTAATTTTCTTCTTATCAGGGTGTGAAGATCAAAGGATCATTGATGAAGTTCAGATTATAGAAACCATTGGATATGATATGGAAAAAGACAAAGTGAAAGGAATGGTTATCTATCCTACATTTGCGGAAAAAGGAATGCCCAAATTAAAAAGCTTTAGAACTGTGTCTGATTCGTATGAAGATATTCTTCCGAGAATGAATTCAAAATCTGCATTTCCCGTTGAAATAGGAAAATTAGATTTTATATTGTTCGGCAAGGAATTTGCAAAACAAGGGATTGATGATGTTTTAATTAATTTTAGCAGAGACCCGAATGTTGGGAGTCGAATGCAGTTGAGCATAGCCGAAAACACAGCTGAAAAAATACTTAATTCAAGTCAAGATGTGAATCTTTCATTCCATTTAAGTAATAAAATTAATCAGAACATTGAAAAGGGCAATTTGCCAAAAACAAATTTGCACGTATTTTTGACAAATCTTTATGATGAGGGGAAGGATCCATTTTTACCTTACTTAATCCTGGAGGAAGGTCAAGTCAAAATTGACGGGTTAGCCTTATTAAAGAAAGGTAAGTTTGTAAATAATATTAATTTAAGGGAGTCATTTATTGTGAAAATATTACATGATGGCTCAAAAAGTGGACAATATAAAACAAAAATTAAGGTTCACAACAAGGCTGGTTATATTTTATTGACAAGTCTGGATGCCAAAGCTAAATATACGGTTGACAAAAGCGAAAGTATTCCACGTATATTGATCGATTTAACCATCGATGCAGAGGTTAAAAATTCCTCATCTTGGATTGATTTAAGCACCAATAAAAATCGCCTAAAAATGGAACAGATTTTAAATGAACACTTTAATGAAGAAGTCCAACGTTTAATTTCGTTGTTACAAGGATACAACGTAGATCCACTTGGATTGGGAGACAAGGTTAGAGCCACATCAAGAAATTGGGACTATCAACGTTTTAAGGACATATACCCTGATTTAAAAACCACTGTACACACAAATGTTAACATCCTAAATACGGGTATTGAAGAATAAGTCTGCATTTTCCGAGGTGAACTATGTGAAAACTATACTCAACGAACAATATTTAATATCTCCTTTTTACGTTTTCTTTCTGATCTACTCGAATATTATTGGCGTAGGAATCATGGGTTTTCAAAGAGATATAACGAAGGATGCTGGTTATGATGCATGGATTTCCATCATTTTATCTGGTGTAAGCATTCATATACTAGTTTGGATGATCTATCGTATTGTTGGAATTACTAATAATGATATCATACATGTTCACCAATTTTGCTTTGGAAAATGGATTGGCGGACTGTTCAACATTTTTGTAATCTTCTACTTTCTTGTATTGGCGTTAATTGTTTTCCTTGTTTATATTGAGGTTGTTCAAGTTTGGCTGTTTCCCTTAATGAAGACCTGGCAAATAACCTTCATTCTTCTAGTCCTCGTTTATTACATTGTATCCGGTGGATTCCGCGTGATTACTGGAGTGTGTTTCTGGGGAACTCTCATACCTTTTGTTATACTGTTTCCCCTTAATTTTTTTGCATTAGAATTTGCCACTCTCAATCATTTATTACCCTTTTTTAATCACTCTGTTAAGGAAATAGTATTATCATCTAAAGCTATGGTGTTTCAGTATCTAGGCTTTGAGACTTTATTCATGTTCTACCCATTCATAAAAAATCCAGAAAGATCACAAAAATGGGCCCATTTTGGACTTCTGCTTTGCGTCTTTCTATATCTTATAGTAGCACTCATCACATTTGTCTACTTTAGTGAAGGGCAGCTACCCAATACGATATGGCCGACGTTAGTTCACATGAAAGTTGCAAAATTTCCTCTAATAGAAAGAGTCGAATTTTTTATTGTTTCGATTTGGTTACTTCTTGTATTACCCAATATCAGCGTGAAAATATGGGCAGCTTGCCGTGGTATGAAGAAATTAGTAAATGTGAAACAGCGTATAAGTCTGTTAATTGTCCTGGTCCTATTCTTTATTATAGCTAATGTGCTCAAAGAGAGGAGTCAAATAGAGCGATTGAATGAAATGTATTCAAACATTGCTTTTTACTTTGTGTATCTATATATCCCTTTTCTCTTTTTGTACATTCATATTAAGCATAAAATAACTAAGTAGGATAGAAAGCTTCTAGAAACTTATAATACAATCTGGGCAGATCGTTTTGTAAGGATTCAACAGAAAAGGTCAGCAGTTACATTTGGGAAGGGGAACCATTCCAAATCACAGAAATTACAATGGATGATCCTAAACTAAGTGAGGTTTTAGTTCGCCTTATTGCGTCGGGGATTTGTCACACTGATTGTTCTAACACAAATCAAGCTTACCATTATATATTTCTCCCATGAAAATTAAAAAAGCTCAAAATCCAGAAAAAACCACAACAAAATAGACCCAGTAAAAACGCTTTTTAAAAAAAGGCTGAGCCTTATGAGTGATCTGATTGAGTTTGGTAAATCGTTAAACAAAAACCTCCAACCATTGCAAATTAAGTAAAGGCTAGCGCGACGATCAAAAAAGGATTAATCTCCCATGAGTGCTACCCATAAAGGGCGCGACAGTCGGTGGTACACCGTGGTCGTCGGAGTCAGACTATCGGATGGGCTCAAAGGCACCATAGTTCAACGACCTTCTTCGCCAGCCATTAAAACATTATCGACATAGAGACCAATTTTCATTCTCTGTGGGTGAAGCGCTGATTTTTACGCTTCATGGATGGCCAACGGGGCAGGATAGTTCAACAAGCACAGTTTATTCGACTATATGAACCTCTAAAGGGATTTTTTGAAACTTGTTGAATTTCTTTAGGTAAGATTCAATGAAAGGTGGAAAACAATGAAAATAGCCAGTTCTCCTATTAATAGTAAAATAAACAATGTTTTTATCCATGTTGAAGATTTAAAAAAATCAGTTGAATGGTATTGCGATCTCCTTGGTATCTCTCGGAATAATGACTCTGTAGAATCACCTGTTTACAATATTCCTGTAACAAGTGAAACTGGATTAACTTTAGATGACCATACGTTTGATCCAAATTTTATATTTAAGCCATCCAATAATGTCTTATTTAATTTCTACGCAAAAGATATAGACGAAGCTTACCAATTCATCAAGATTAATAACATAGCCATTGTTAAAGAAATAGAGCGTATTGGAGATTTTGCTTATTTTAACTTTCAAGACCTAGATGGTAATGTACTTATGATTTGTAATGGTTAATTTTCTTAGGGAGTAGTCGGCTCACTACTCCCTTAACTTAAGTTTTTTCGCATTTCCTTTTAACTTCACAGTTTGTGTCAACTCTACAATAATCCTTAATGGAACTCCCTCAGTTTAATAGATAATGCTCACGAATACTCGCTTATTCGCAGGATTTCAAACCACATGGTATAGGTTGCTTTAGATGAACGAAAGAGATAGGACCGTTTTGATAAGATGAGGGCAGATTGAAATAGGGGATCTATTGAGAATCCTATATTATTACATATGCTGCACGCATTTTCCACGCTGCCCCTGGAGGCTTTCCCTCCCATGTCTCAACGGGTCATAATCATATGCCCTTTCATTCCTTCGTCATGCCTATCCAAGGGGTGGAGGCCGGTTTTGCTAACGGAACGGGTCATTGCCCTTTTGTTCATTACATCCAGTACTTCGTACTTTCTTTGAAATCCTACGAATAAGCCAACTTTCGTTAAATAACAATGTAAATGTAAATTTACGCTGCTAGTTGTTCAAGAGGGAAGACCATTTCCGGTTTATAGGCAGAGCCATTATGAGCAATCCCTACTAGGACACGGGCGAGTTTTCCACAAAGTTTCATGATGGATTTCATTTTCTTAATCTTCTTCACTTTAAGTTAGGTACTTTGAAGCTGAAGGCATACTGGGTTTGGAAGAGAAACGAGGGAAAGCGAAGGGGCTTGGTAAGGGCAGACCAAGAACATCTCAGAAGGATCCAGAAGAAAAAATCAGACGTTTAGAGGCGGAGAACGAAATGCTAAAAAAGCTCTTAAAGATGTAAAAGGGGGAATGAAGGCAGTAACGACAAGGAAAAAGTATGAGGTAATTAGGGAAATGTCCAAGGAACACTATCCTATTCAGTTATTATGCGAAATTGCACATGTATCAAGAAGCGGATACTACAAATGGTTAAAACGTAAAATATCCCCTTCTGAAAAGCAACTGGATGATGAAGAGATTAAGAAAAAAATTATAGGATGCTACAATAAACTCAAAGGAATCTATGGGTATCGAAGAGTAAAAGGTATGGCTGGATAAAACCTACGGTTTAAACCTGAACCACAAGCGTGTCCAGCGTCTTATGCGGGAGCTATGGTTAAAGTCCCTGATTCGGAAAAGGAAACCTTATTACGGGAAGAAAGAAGCATATGTCATTTCTAAAAACCTTCTTAATAGGGATTTTCATGCATCCAGATCTAATGAGAAATGGGTAACTGACATTACATATTTGATTTTTAATAGACAGAGACTTTTCCTATCCGCCATAAAAGACCTCTATAACAATGAAATCATTTCTTATCAAGTCAGCCGGAGAAACTACTTAAAACTTGTAATAGATAACAATAAAAAAAGCATAGTAAGTTTTTTGGTTCTGGTGCAAAAATAAATTTTCGAAAAGAGAAAACGGTCACCATGAAAAGAGGCCGGATTCAGCGTGAATCCGGCCTCTCCCATAAAAAAATTCATATACGGTAATATTGGGGTTGATGACTCTTGTCACCGGTATAATCGAACTAATTAAAAGTACTTTTGAATCGCATCCGGAGGATCTTGACGATAAGCCAGTTTCCAAACTTTTAAGACATTTTCTTTTGTTACTTTCATTGCTGGTACAACATAGAATGGAGCTACTTCCTTACCAAGTAATGAATATCCCGCAATAATTGCTTGAGCAACTCCATTTTCATAAGGTAATTGCGCTCCAAGACCTTTTATATTTCCTTCAGAAGCAATTTGAAGCGCCACATTACTTCCCAAATCAACTGTAGTAATGACTATATCATTTATCCCTGCTTTACGAGCTGCAGCTAGTGCTCCTTCCGCTGGTTCATCCCAAATTGCAAAAATACCATCTAAATCTGGATTTCTTGCTAACATACCAGAGGCTACTTTTTCAGCATCGGTTGGAGTTGTAATTCCAACACGTGCAACAATTTTAATATTTGGATATTTTTCTTTAATCGTCGTTTCGAATGCTTTTACACGCTGATTATTTACAAAGAAATCAATATTGTGGAAAATAATACCAATCTTACCTTTTCCTTTAAGTTCTTTACCCATGATCTCGCCGGCAAATGTACCATTTCCATAGTTATCGGATGATACAATGCTTACATAATCTTTGCCAAATTCTAATCCTGCAGGCATGCTATCCATAAAGATTAGTTTGATTCCTGCTTCTGCAGCCTTTTTAAAAGCGGGAGCAGTTGCAACTGGATCAACCGGTAAACTTACGATAACATCTGGTTTTTTAGCCATGATTATTTCGATATCTGAAATTTGTTTTGCAACCTTAAATTGTGCATCCGTAACAGCAACAACTTCAATACCCATTTTTTCAAAAGTATCTTTCAAACCACTAATGATCGCAGTTGAAAAATCATTTTCTGTATAGTGCATCGCAATAGCCGCCTTATAATTCTTTTCCTTAAGCTTTTTCAGGTCTTTCAAAGATAACTGGAGTGTTTTGGCTGAAACAGCCTCCTCTCCATGCGGCCCAGTGCTTAAAATTTTATCATCCGGAATATTTTGATTAATAGTACTATTCAGCGTCTCTCTTATGATGGTCAAAAACTCTTTTACATTAAAGGGTTTTGTCACGTAATTATCAAACCCCTTGTCTAATGTATATTGAATATCCTGCGGTATCGCATTGGCACTTACAGCAATTACCGCAATATCTTTTGTTTGTTTCATTGTTTTTAACATATCAAATATTTCATAACCATGGATATCCGGGAGGTTTAAATCAAGCAGAATCAAGTCCACGTTTTCATTCGCTGCCATTTCTAATCCTTCTTTTCCTGTACGAGCTGATAAAAGCGTATAGGAAGGCTGCGATTTCATAATGTTCCTTACTAAGTTCAAGTTCGACTCGTTATCTTCAATATACAGCAAACGGTAGCAATCTGCCTTACGGAAATTTCCCTCAGTAAGTACAACCTCTTCACCCCATCTCATGACAGCCTTTAAATCATTCGGAAGCGGCAGACTAAAGAAAAAATCACTGCCTACTCCTTTTTGGCTCGTTACACTAATGTTGCCCCCCATTAGCTGGACGAGCTGTTTTACTAAATACAATCCAATGCCTGTACCTTCTTCTTGTGTCCCTTCAATTCGATAAAATGGAATAAACACTTTTTGATATTCTTCAACTGAAAGTCCGCCCCCAGTATCCACAAAATGAATGAATTGATCGTTTTCTTTCAAATAAGAGAAAATAATGACTTTGCCGCCTTCCCGGTTATATTTAATCGCATTATCGAGAAGATTAAGAAGGATTTGCTTAAGGCGAATGGGATCGGCAAGAACGAAGACGGTTTGCCATTGATCCAATTGGTTATGAATACTGATTCTTTTTTTCTTGGCCAGCGGTTGCACTATATTGATACATTCATTGATAATGGTCAGCAGATCAACTTCTTCAATCGAAACTTTTAATTGGCCTGTCTCTATTCTTGATACATCCAAAATATCATTAATTAAACTTAATAAATGTCTTCCACCACCTAAAATTTCTTGGACAAAATCACCCTGTTCTTTATTTAAGGTTTCATCCATTTCTAATAGCTGTGCAAAACCAAGGATTCCATTCAATGGTGTACGGAGTTCATGACTCATTTTAGACAGAAAGTCGGATTTGGCCATATTGGCTTTTTCTGCCTCTTCTTTAGCTCGAATTAAATCATTTTCCGTATTTTTCCATTCGGTGATATCAGAAATTGTAACAAGGGCAGCCTGTTCTTCATTATCACAAATTTTAAGAGGTGTTGAATTTACTGAAATCCATTTTATATAACTATTCCCGTTGTTAATACCCAATATGAAATTATGGAAAGGAATACCGTGCTTAAGTGTTATTATTCCTGGTAACTGGGAATAGGGTAATGGTGATCCGTCTTCTTTAACATATTCTAGTTGCATTAAGCTGGATTTAGTTAAGAACTCTGATTTAATGCCCAGTATTTTTTCTGCATTTTCATTTAAGGCAACCATTTTCCCCGACTTTTCAAGAATCATGACACATTCGGACATGGTCCGAAGAACTTCCTTATATAAATTATCCCTATAGTTGACTTCCATTTTTTCTCCACCAATCCCTTTCGATTCAAAAAAACTTTGTTAACTAGATGATCTGTCTTATACTGTAAGTAGTTAAGGTTCATAAACAATTGCAAATTAAATAATAAGGGGCTATTTATCATCATTTTCTCACATATTATCTAGTTAATACGTAGAAAGGTTCCGTAACAATCGATGGGATAATAGTTTTAACCAAACTTCAATTACATGAGGGATGATTTATGAAAGTTTTGATTGCAGAGGATAATGCGGCATCTAGAAAATTGTTAAAGCATCTGATTAAATTTGTTCCGAACTATCAAATTGTCGGAGAAGCAGTAAATGGTGAGGATTTAATCAATAAGGTGTTAATGGAAAAGCCTGACATCGTGTTAGTTGATATTAACATGCCTTTATTGAACGGAATGGAAGCGGTTAAATCGTGTAAAAAAATTCTGCCAACCTTGCAGGTTATTTTTATCACAGGCCATGATGAATATGCGCTGGAAGCCTTTGGAGTAAATGCAATTGATTACATTGTTAAACCGATTGAACGGGACAGGCTTTATTCCGCTTTAGAGCGGGCAGCAGCCCTTTCGAAGCAAACCGGCACGGTTCCGCCTCCTGCTCCAGTCAAAAAAGATTTAATGATCAAGCAGCACAATCAATATTCCTTTATTCCGTTAGACGAGATTATTTTTATTGAAAAAGCAGAACGAAAGTCCGTCATTCATACGATTGATAAAAAAATTGAATTAAATGAGGCGTTAACGAATCTCGAAGAGCTCCTTGATTCGCGATTTGTTGTTTCTCATCGTTCTTTTATTATTAATTTGCAGTATTTAACAGGAATAGAAGTGGCTGGTCAAACGTATATAGCACATTTTAAAAATTACGAAGAAACAGCAAGGGTCTCTAAGCATAAGCTAGTTGAATTGCAAAAATGTAAATCGTTGTAAAAGTAAGGCTCAGTAATGAAAAATTACTGGGTCTTATTTTTTTTAAAAAATGCTTTTTTTGTTCGAATGAATGAAAGGGCTTTCTGGGCGAATGAAATTAACAGTCAAATGGACAAAAAGCTTGTCTGGAGTCGATTAGACGACAAATTTGTAATCGTTTACAATCTGAGTATAGAAACTGGAATGGAAAAGAGGACAAAGATGGTTGGGATTGTAGATGTAGCAAAAAGGGCTAATGTTTCTACTGCAACAGTATCCCGAGTATTAACCAAGCCTGAAACAGTAAGGGAAACAACGACGGAAAAAGTGTTAAAGGCGATTGAAGCATTGAATTATCAGCCTAATATCCTAGCACGCCAGTTAAGAAGGCTCGAAACGAAAACGATCCTAGTCGTTGTCCCGGACATTACAAATCCCTTTTTTTCAAAGGTGTTAAGGGGTATTGAAGCTGTCGCTGTTGCAAAAGGATATCAGGTTTTACTCGGCGATACAGGCAATGATTTGGAACGAGAAAAGGGGTATTTAAACATCCTGCAGCAAAAAAAAGCAGATGGAATGGTTTTATTAACCGCCAGAATGGATGCAGCAGCTGTTGAAGAGGTGGCCCGAAGGTTTCCGGTGGTGCTGGCATGTGAGTATATTGAAGGCTCTAGCATCCCAACTGTTTCGATTGATAACATCAGTGGTGCCAGAAAGGCAATGGAATATTTAATCGACTTGGGACACGAAAGAATTGGCTGCATCACTGGATCTCTCGATATCGTGTTGAGCCGAGACCGCCTCAAAGGATTTTATCAGGCGATGGAAAGGAAAAACCTTATCGTTGACCCCGTGTTAGTCCAAGAGGGTGACTTCTCATTTGATAGCGGTTTTAATCTCATGATGAAGTTTTTCGCCCTTGGCCAACTCCCAACGGCGATATTCGCTGCAAACGATGAAATGGCAATGGGCGTGATTAAAGCGATTAAATCTAAGGGTCTTAATGTGCCTGAGGATATTTCGGTTCTAGGTTTTGATAATCTGAAATTTTCCTCCATATTCGAACCGGGTCTTACAACGATTGCACAGCCGGCATTCGAAATCGGCGAGAACGCGATGGAATTACTAATGAAGCTCATCAACAAAGAGGAAGTCAAACGCGAGCAAATTATCTTAGCTGACCAGTTGGTTGTAAGGGAGTCGGTAAGAAGTATTTAAAAATTTTTAAAAAGACATGTAATCCTTTACATTTTTTTGGATTTCATGAAATTTCTCGAATGTAAACGATTACTAGTCAAAATTCAATAAACTTTAATTTTTGTAAAGGGGGTGGTGCCACACTTATAGATTGTAAGGTGGTACCGACAAATAACGAGCTTCAACTAAATAACTACTATAGTGGGGGTAATCAAATGAAAAAGAGTTTTTCTATTACAGTTTTACTGTTACTTGTTTTAAGTGTTTTTCTTGCAGGGTGTGGCGGAAAAAAATCTACATCTGAACAAGCGAGCACGAAAAAGAATGAAAACTACTCAGAAATAGCTTCAGGACCATTAACGATCAATCCAAAGATTCCTGATTTAGCGGTACAAGATAAAGGGCCGAACGGAGAACAGGCCGTTTCAGCTAAGACATTGCAGCTTACGGAAGATGAGCTAAAGAAGATTAAAGAAGGTAATTATAAAGCGGCGATTGTTATGCACTACTCTGGTACTGACTATATGAATGCCGCAGTTGGTGCGATGAAGGATACATTTAAGAAGATGGGCATCAAGATCGTTGCTGTAACAGATGCACAGTTCAAAGCGGAAAAGCAAGTAAATGATATCGAAACCGTTTTAGCGAAAAAGCCGGACATTATGATTTCTGTTCCAGTTGATGCCGTATCTACCGCACCAGCTTATAAAAAGGCTGTTGCCCAAGGCGTAAAGTTAGTATTCATGGATGGTGCTGCACAAGGTTTAGTTGCAGGTAAAGATTACATCAGTATTGTGTCTGGTGACAACATGGGTAACGGAGCAACCGCAGCAGACATTATGGCTGAAAAACTTGGCGGAAAGGGTAAAGTCGGCATTGTGTATCACGATGTAAACTTCTTTGTAACCAAAAACCGTTCTGATGCTTTTGAAAAAAGAATCAAAGAAAAATATCCAAATATTGAGATTGTCGCAAAAAGTGGGATTACTGGTCCAAATCAGGCAGAAGAAGTAGCATCTGCTATGTTGACAAGACACCATGATATTGATGGTATCTTCGCTCCATGGGATGTACCGGCTGAAGGTGTTATGGCTGCAGCAAGAACGGCTGGCAGGGATGACCTAGTTGTTACAACAGTTGACTTAGGTACAAACGTAGCAATCTCAATTGCACAAGATGGAATTGTTAAAGGTCTTGGAGCACAGCTGCCATATGACCAAGGTGTAGCACAAGCGATCCTTGCCGGCTATGCCCTAATAGGAAAAGAAGCACCAGCGTATGTTGCTTCACCATCAATCAAAGTTACGAAAGAGAATGTATTAGATGAATGGAAGTTAATCTACGGAACAGAGGCTCCTGACACAGTAAAAAATGCGATGAAATAATTTTAAAAAAAGGATAGTGGCTGCTTTTGAAAGCAGCCTCTAACATAAAAAGAAGGTGAACTTGGATGGAACAACCGATTCTCGAAATGAGAGGTATTAATAAAGCTTTTAATGGGATTACCGTTTTAAACGATGTACATTTTTCCGTCAAAAAAGGTGAAGTTCACGCCTTGATGGGGGGAAATGGTGCCGGGAAATCGACGTTAATGAAAATCCTCACAGGCGTATACTCTGCAGACAGCGGCGAGATTTTAATTGAAGGAAAACCGGTAAGCATTAAAAGTTATGATGATGCTCAAAAGAATAATATATCGATGATTTTCCAAGAGTTTAGTTTAATTCCTACCCTTACCGTCGCTCAAAACATCTATCTTACTCGTGAGAAGAAAACATCATTAGGGCTGCTCGATGATAAGGATTGTGAGAAGAAAACAGAAAAATTGCTTGAAGAATTAGGCGTAGGTATTAGACCAAATGATGTAGTTCAAAATTTGGGGGTTGGCTATTGGCAGATGACGGAAATTGCCAAAGCACTTTCCCAAGAAGCAAAGATTCTGATTATGGATGAGCCAACCTCGTCCTTAACCAAAAATGAAACGGAAGTACTCTTTAGTTTTATTAACAAATTGAAAGCAAAAGGTTATTCCATCATCTATATTTCTCACCGGATGGATGAAATCTTTGAAATATGTGACCGAATCACGATTATGCGTGATGGCCGATATATCACAACAGAAAAATGCAGTGAAACCGATCTTGATACTGTAATTTCACATATAGTCGGTATGCAATTTGACCAAGCGTTTGAATGGAAAGAACGTTCCTACGCAACGGACGTGCCGCCCATTTTTGAAGTAAGAAACTTAAGTGCCGAACATGTCCAAGATATTAATCTAAAAATTCAGCCGGGTGAAATCGTTGGAATTGCCGGGTTAATGGGAAGCGGCCGGACGGAATTACTTCGAAATCTCTTTGGGATTGACCCAATTAAGAGTGGAGACATCTACATCAGTGGTCAAAAACAATCCATTAAGAATCCTAAGAATGCCATAGAAGCCGGACTTGCATTGATTCCGGAGGACCGCCGGATGCAAGGATTGGTCCTTGAACATAGTGTCAAGGATAATATGATTCTTCCAATTCTTTCGAAGGTGAAAAAAGGAGCTTTTATTGATAGTAAGAAATCCAATGAGATTAGTAATGAATTTGTAAGGAAGTTAAATATTAAAACGGATAATATTTTTAAAAAGGCCGGGTTGTTATCGGGCGGTAATCAGCAAAAAATCGTTCTAGCTAAATGGCTGGCGAACGACCCTACTGTCTTGATGTTGGATGAACCAACGATTGGTGTGGATATTGGTGCAAAAACGGAAATTGTGGAGATTATTAGAGCCATGGCCGAAAACGGCAAGGCAATCCTTGTGGTCTCTTCCGAACTTCCAGAACTGCTTGCATTGAGTGATCGTGTCATCGTTATGCATGATGGGAAAATTAAAAAGGAAATGACCCGCAGGGAGATTAAATCAGAGGAGGAATTACAATATGCAATCCAAGGTTTCTAGTATTCAAAAGCCAGCAACTCCTTCATTGAAAGGATTCGAGTGGCGTAATTATATTGTCTATTTTGCCTTCGTGGGCGTATTAATCTATTTTTCTATCAGCTTAAGTGATGAAGGTTTCTTAACTTCAGGGAACTTATTAAACATTGTTAGACAAACAGCGACGATTTCTTTGATGGCGTTGGCAATGACATTTGTTATTAGTACAGGGGAGATTGACCTTTCTGTTGGTTCCATTGCTGCCCTTTCTTCTCTAGTCGGTGCATTAGCCATCCAAGCGGGTTATGGCATTATTGGTGGACTCATCGGCGGTGTAGGTACTGGACTTGTGGTTGGATTAATCAATGGTTTGCTAGTAACAAAAGTAGCGATTCCTTCCTTCTTGGTAACACTGGGAACGATGGGAGCCATTAAAGGTGCTGCGATGTGGGTTACAGATACTGCTCCAGTTCCGATTGTAGACGCAAATTTCAATTTCATCTTTGGTTCAGGGGACATTGGTCCAATTCCAGTTTTACTTATTTGGACTCTAGTATTTACAGTGATTGCTCATATCTTACTTCGTAAAACATCTTTTGGCCGTCAGGTATTGGCGACAGGTGGTAACGAAAATGCGGCAAGATTCTCTGGCGTAAAGACAATGAAGATCAAGCTAATGGTATTCCTTGCAACTGGTTTAATGGCTGGTTTAGCTGGTCTTCTCTATGCGGGCCGTATGAATGCCGGACGTTTCTCCTTCGGTGAAGGCGATGAGCTTTCTGTTATCGCTGCGGTTATTCTTGGTGGAACAAGCTTGTTTGGCGGTGTAGGAACGATTATCGGAACGATTGTTGGTTCCCTAATGATCGGTACAATCAACAATGGTTTGATTATCATGGGTCTTGATGTCAGCCAGCAAATGATTATCAAAGGAATTATCATTATCTTGGCGGTGGCATTTGGTAAGAAAGCGTTGAAGAGGTAATTTTTAATAAAGGTTTCCGCGGAATAATAGCAAAATTCTGCGGAATTCCCCCGGAAATTGACGGAATTAATGAGAAAACTGGCGGAATTTCCTCGGAAATTGGCGGAATTAATGATAAAATCGGCGAAATTCTTTTCAAAAAAAGCGGAATGACCCTATAAGGTCTATAAATTTGCATCCTTGAACAACACGATCAACTTTTGAACAGGAGGAAGAAAGGTGGAGAAGATTAAAGTTGGTATCATCGGTACTGGTTTTATCGGGCCGACTCACATAGAAGCCATCAGAAGGCTTGGTTTTGTAGAAGTAGCTGGTTTGGCGGAAACCAGTCAAGAAATGGCTGAAAAAAAGGCAGCTGAGCTTGGAATTCCGAAGGCCTTTGGTGATTACCGAGAAATGCTGAAAGACAGCGAAATCCAGGTCGTGCACAATTGCACACCAAATCATCTTCATTTTGCCATTAATAAAGAGATTATTTTAGCTGGAAAGCATGTTGTCTCAGAGAAACCGCTGGCTATGAACAGTGATGAATCAGCAGAATTGTTGGAGTTAGCAGAAAAACAAGGCGTCATCCATGCGGTGAACTTTAATTACAGACAGCATGCGAGTGTACAAAACTTAAAAGCGAAAATCACTGAAGGTGATCTTGGGAAAGTGAACATGGTTCACGGAAGCTACTTGCAGGACTGGTTATTATATGAAACAGACTACAACTGGCGTTTGGCGCCGGAAGTAGGCGGAAAGTCACGCGCAGTAGCTGACATTGGTTCCCATTGGTGTGATACCGTCCAATTTGTAACAGGCAAAAGGATTGTCGAAGTTTTTGCCGATTTAGCAACTGTTGTTCCAGTAAGAAAGAAGCCTACAGGAAACGTAGCTACTTTTGGGGCACAGACTATAGAAGATATGGAATATGAAGATGTTCCAATTAATACAGAAGATTATGCATCCGTTCTTGTTCGTTTTGAAGATGGATCAAGAGGAGTCTTTACTGTATCTCAAGTAAGTGCCGGACGGAAAAATAGATTAAGCTTTGAGATTAATGGAAGTCAAGCTTCAATATTCTGGAACCAGGAAGAACCAGAGAAGCTATGGATCGGGCACCGGGATAAAGCAAATGAAGTTCTATTAGCGGATCCGGCGTTGTTTTCACCTGAGGCAAGGTCTGCTATTCATCATCCTGGAGGGCATAATGAAGGCTGGCCAGATGCTTTGAAAAATATGATGTTGAATTTCTACTCGTTTGTTCGCGATGGCAAAAGCCTGAAAACAGACAAGTCTAATTTTGCGACATTTGCAGACGGGCACCTTTCGATGTGTATCACAGACGCAATCTTGGAAAGTAACGAGCAGCAGAAATGGGTGAAGGTTTCTGCAGGAAAGAAGGTACTTTCATGAAACTAGGTGTATTTACCCCGCTGTATCAGAATCTGCCATTTGAAGAAATGCTGGATAAACTGGCAGGCATGGGTGTTGAGGCCGTTGAATTGGGGACAGGAAATTATCCCGGCAACCATCACTGTAATCCGGATGAATTGCTTGCCTCACCTGAAAAAACCAGAGCATTCCTGCGAGCGCTTGAAACAAGGGGAATAACCATCAGTGGTTTAAGCTGCCACGGGAATCCGCTGCATCCGAATGTAACAATAGCCAAAGAGTCACATGACGTTTGGCGAAAAACCGTTTTACTGGCAGAACATTTAGAAGTTCCTGTTATCAATGGCTTCTCCGGCTGTCCGGGTGATCATATAAGTGCAAAAAATCCAAACTGGGTTACATGCTCATGGCCTCCGGAATATTTAGAAGTGCTGAACTGGCAATGGAACGAAGTCGTGATTCCTTATTGGAAAGAGGAAGCAAAATTCGCGAAGTTGCACGGCATTAATCAAATAGCTTTTGAGATGCACCCAGGATTTGTAGTTTATAATCCTGAAACTCTACTAAAGTTAAGGGAGCATGCCGGCGAAAACATTGGTGCAAACTTTGATCCGAGCCACCTTGTTTGGCAAGGAATTGACCCGGTCGAGGCCATCAAAAAGCTTGGCAGGGAAAATGCGATTTTCCATTTCCATGCGAAGGACACTTATTTAGATCAAGCAAATATCAAGATTAATGGTGTTTTAGATACAAAGCATTATAGCCAAATTTTAGACCGCTCTTGGACATTTAGATCAGTCGGATACGGCTCGGACGAAAAAATGTGGAAAGACATAGTAAGTGCCCTTCGAGCGGTCGGATACGATTATGTCATTTCCATCGAACATGAAGATATGCTTGCTTCCACCGACGAGGGACTAAGCAAAGCTATTACTCTCTTAAAAGGGGCCATGTTCAAGGAGAAAATTTCCGAGATGTGGTGGGCATAATTTTTTGGAAGCATGGGGGCGGTTCTCTTGCTTCCAAAGGGAGGGTTTTCCCTCACGCAGCTCATTTGAAGGGAATATGATAGGATAATTGTTTTTCAAAATTAATGATGAATGATTGGAGGCAGTACGATGACAACAATGAATGCAGTATTTTTTCCAGGAGATAAAAAGGTAGAGATTCGCCAGGTTGAAATTCCAACGCCTGGCCAAGGGGAAGTATTAGTTCAGTTAAAAGCATCAGCGATCTGCAGAAGCGATATGAGCTTATATTATGGAACTTCCGTTTTTGAAGGAACAAAATGCGGATGCACGGTACCAGGGCATGAACCTGCAGGAGTTATCACGGAAGTAGGAGCTGGCGTTTCCAATTACAAAGCGGGTGACAGAGTTGCTGTTTACTTAGCTCTTGGCTGTGGTGAATGTGCACATTGTAAGAGCGGCTACAAAATGTTCTGCAAAGAGTTTAAATGTATTGGCTTTGACTCTCACGGCGGTGACGCAGAGTACATGGTCGTTCCAGCTGAAAACTGTATGAGATTGCCAGATAGCATGAGTTTCGTAACGGCCGCTGTTTCAACCGACGCTGTTGGAACCCTTTATCACGCACAAAAGAGATTAGGAATTTCCGGTAGAGATTATCTCGTTATTTTTGGAATGGGTCCTATGGGCGGTGCGGGTGTGATGATCGCCAAAGGATTAGGCGCAACCGTTATTGCTGTTGATATGCTTGATGAGCGCTTGGAGCTTGCGAAGGAATTGGGTGCGGATTATACCATCAATGGTAAAACAATGAATGTTCAAGAAGAAATTGCTCGTATTACAAAGGGTCTTGGTGCAGATGCTGCGATTGATTGTTCCGGAAGCCCTTACGGTGAGAATGATGCATTAGATTGCGTGAGAGCACATGGACGTGTCGCTTTTATCGGGGAAAGTAAAGAGACAACAATCAAACCAAGTGCGCAATTAATTCGAAAACAGATTTCTGTAATGGGTTCTTGGTACTTCCCAATTCAAGAATTTGATGAAATTGCGGAGTTTATTGTTAGAAAGAATCTGCCTGTGGAAAAATTAGTTACTCACCAATTTAAATTGGAAGAAGCGGAAACAGCTTTCCGTTTGTTTGACGAAAGAAAGACTGAAAAAGCTGTGTTTGTTTGGGAATAATCACATTGAATAACAAAAATTTGCTTTATGACTTAATTTTTGAGGAGGATCAAAAAATGAAACTTTCATTTAATACTTGGGTTTATAATTCTTTTCCATCCATGTTGCCCTTTTATCCATTAGAAGAAGTGATTAGTCGAATTGCTGCATTTGGATATGATGGAATTGAAATAGGTTGTGCGAGTCCGCATGCATGGCCTGATTATCTATCCACACAAAGACGTAAGGAAATTCTTCAGCATTTAAAAAGAAATAATCTTAATGTAGCTGCTATGCTTCCCGCACCTGGAGGAGGACCTGGAGTGAATCCAAGTTCAGCTTTGAAAGAAGAGCGTGAATTTACGATCAATCATTATAAGGAAGTCATTCGTTTAGCGCATGACTGGGAATGCCCAACTGTGATGTGGCTTGCCGGCTGGTTTGGTTTTGGTATGAACAAACAAGAAGCATGGAAGTATAGCCGCGAAGGTTTGCAAGATGTGGCAAAATATGCAAAAGACCTTGGAATCACATTAGTAGTTGAACCTCAAGCTGCTGATTGTAATTTAATTGAATCGGCAGATGATGCCCTGCAGTTGGCAGAAGAATCAGGTGAATCCAATGTGAAAGTGATGTTTGATACGTTCCATGCCCTATATCGTAATGAAGTACCGAGTGATTATGTTTATAAAATGAAAGATAAGTTGCATCATGTTCATATTTCGGATGACGATCGTTTACCGCCTGGACAAGGAACGGTAAATTGGGATTCCGTATTAAAAGCATTAAAGGAAATCGATTACAAGGGCTACCTCTCAATGGAAATTGGATTTGGTACTAGAAAAGCAGATCCTGATTGGTATGCAAAAACATCCATTGATTACTTGACAGAAAAGTTAAAAGGAATTGGATGTAAGTCATAACCTAATTGAAAAAAGCATTATCCGGGCGAATGCAGTACGTTTAAATGCCACTGGTTCGCCCAGTTAATCTATTCAAAAAGGCTAATAATAAGAATAAGTGTTTTCCCCTCTTTTAAGTAAATTTAAAACCAAAATTTAATCGATTATATAATCACCGAGAAAAGTAGTAAAAAATTAATTAACGGAAAATTGTAATCGATTACATTATATAGGAGGATGTGATACATAAAAACGATAAAAATACTTCAGTATTTCTATCAATGGATTAAAAGTTACAACGATGAAAAGGGGGCAAGTCATGAAAAAGTTACTAAGTGTTTTTACTATGATTCTATTTATCACTAGCGTCGCACTTGTCGGCTGCGGCAAGAATAGCACAACTAGCAGCTCAAGCAAAGAGACAGAGAACACAAAAACAGAAGAAACAACCGCAAGTTCAGGCCCAATAACGATTAATCAAGATATACCCGATCAGGAAATTTTAAGTAAAGGTCCTAGTGGAGAAACCGCTGTTTCAGCAAAAACATTGCAGCTTACTGAAGAAGAGGTGCAAAAGATTAAAGAAGGCAATTACAAAGCTGCGATTGTTATGCACTATGCTGGTAATGACTGGGCAACCGCTCAAATCAATGGCTTAAAGGCAACTTTTGCAAAAATGGGGATTAAAGTCGTAGCCGTAACAGATGCTCAGTTCAAGGCTGAAAAACAAGTATCCGATATTGAAACTGTTTTAGCGAAAAAGCCGGATATTATCGTTGGGATCCCGGTAGACCCTGTTTCAACTGCATCAGCTTTTAAGAAAGCGGCAGATGCAGGCGTGAAAGTCGTGTTTATGGACAATAAACCAAAAGGACTGGAAGCCGGCAAGGATTATGTGAGCGTAGTTTCTGCAGACAACTATGGCAATGGCGTTCAAGCAGCCGAGATCATGGCGAAACAGCTTGGTGGAAAAGGAAAAATCGGTGTCATTTATCATGATGCAGATTATTTCGTGACCAAACAGCGTACAGAAGCCTTTGAAAAAACAATAAAAGAAAAATATCCAAAAATTAAAATCGTTGAACGCGGCGGTATCATTGGCCCTAACGATGGAGAAAAAGTAGCATCAGGTATGCTGACCAAAAATCGTGACCTTGATGGAATGTTTGTCGTTTGGGACGTTCCCGCTGAAGGTGCTTTAGCCGCAGCACGAACGGCAGGAAAGAAGGATTTTGTCATTACGACTATTGATTTAGGGACAAACGTTGCTTTAGACATTGCATCAAATGGTTTGATTAAAGGTCTAGGTGCTCAGCTGCCATATGACCAGGGGATTTCAGAAGCGATTTTAGCTGGTTATTCTTTACTTGGTAAGGAAGCACCTGCCTATGTAGCTGTCCCAGCGTTAAATGTAACGAAAGAAAACGTATTAGATGCATGGAAACTTGTTTACCACCAAGAGGCACCAAAGTCCATCCAAGGGGCAGCTAAATAATAAAAACACTATTATTATCTAAATCTATTATTGGAGGTTACTATGAAAAAACTTACTTTACTAATCGTAACGATACTCTTAATTAGCAGTTTGGCTCTTATGGGGTGTGGAAAACAAAGTTCAACTGCTTCAGGTAAGCAAAAAGAAGCATCAGTAAAAGTTACCTATCCTCTTACCATTAACCCTGAAATACCAAGCGATCAGAAAATTTTAAGTACAGGTCCAAATGGAGAAACAGCCACACCTGCAGCAACTTTGCAATTGTCTGAAGAGGACGTAAAAAAAATTAAAGAAGGTAAATTCAAAGCCGCTATTTCCATGCACTATGCAGGAAATGATTTCTCAACTGCCATCATCAATGGTGTAAAAGACACTTTTGAAAAAATGGGCATCAAAGTTGTGGCCGTTACGGATGCCCAATTCAAGCCTGAAAAACAAATTTCAGATATCGAAACCATCATGGCTAAAAAGCCAGATGTTATCGTATCTCTGCCGGTTGATCCTGTTGCTACTGCTCCCGCTTTTAAAAAGGCTGCGGAAGCCGGTGTAAAACTAGTCTTCATGGATAACGTACCAAAAGGGTTCAAAGCTGGAAAAGATTATGTCAGCGTTGTTTCATCAGATAACTATGGAAACGGTATCTTTGCCGGTGAAATTATGGGTGATGAACTAAAAGGAAAAGGGAAAATCGGTGTTATTTTCCACGATGTTAATTTCTTTGTAAATAACCAGCGTAAAGAAGCATTTGAGAAAACCATTAAAGAAAAATATCCAAATATTAAAATTGTTGCCCATGGTGGAATTATCACTCCTAACGATGCTGAAAAAGTAGCCTCAGGTATGTTAACAAAACACAAGGATTTAGATGGGATTTTTGCGATTTGGGATGTACCAGCGGAAGGAACACTTGCTGCGGCTCGTACAGCAGGGAAAAATGATTTAGTTATTACGACAGTTGATTTAGGAACAAATGTGGCGCTTCAAATTGCTTCTGGAGGAAATGTAAAAGGTCTTGGCGCACAGTTACCATATGAAAATGGAGCTGCGCAAGCTCTTGTTGCCGGATATTCATTACTTGGCAAGCAATTAGATCCATACTATGTTGTTCCATCGATGAAAGTTACAAAAGAAAACGTCTTAAAGGTTTGGAAAATGGCTTATCGTCAAGATGCCCCTGAAGTTATTCAAAAGGCAGCAAAATAGTCATCGCGTAACTAGTCAGAAAAGAGATTACAAACTTCCTAGAAAAGAAGTTAAATAGTGGCCGCTTTTACATGCGGCCCCTCTTTAAAATCCAGAGGAAGTGTACATAGACAAAATAGTGATAAGGAGATGTTCAAATGATTAAGTACTCTTACAACACGCTAGTATATGCAGGAGAAGATATTGAAACTAGTATTGCTAGACTCGCTAAATATGGTTATAACGGTGTGGAATTTGTAGGCGAGCCAGAGCAAATGGATGCAGACCGCATTAAAGGATTATTGGAAAAATATAATATTGAAGCTTCCACTATTTGTGCCATTTATAACGCTGAAAGAGATTTAGTTTCTAGTAAAGAAAATATTAGAAGAAATGCAGTCGAGTATTTAAAAAGCTGCGTTGATTTTGCCAGCAAAATCGGGGCAAAAGGAATCTCTCTCACTCCAACTGCTTGTATGAAAATTTATGGAGAGGCGGATCGAGAAACAGAATTGAAATGGGCTGAGGAAGGAATACGGGAAGCTGGTATTTATGCGGGAGAACATGGGGTTCGCTTAACGGTAGAAGCATGGAATCGTTATGAAAACTATCTAATCAATCGATTGGAGCAATCACTTGAGCTGGTCAATCGTGTAAATCTGCCAAGCGTAGGTGTGATGGGTGATACCTATCATATGAATATTGAAGAAGTCGATATTGCCGACACCATTAGAATGGTTGGAGAGAAATTATATCACCTTCACATCGCTGATAGTAATCGAGCGGCACCAGGACGTGGTCATATCGATTTTGAGCCAATCGCTCAGGCTTTACGTGATATTAATTATAGCGGTTATTTAACGATGGAGCTATTGCCTCCGTTTGCCGATCCTTTTAATGGCACTAGATGTGAAGAGTTTTATGATCAATACACTGAAGAGTCAATTAATTTCCTAAAAAACCTTTTTAAGGAGGAAAAATAAGATGGCACAAGATACAGTAGTAAACAATGAAAATTTAGAAGCTGGGTTTGATCAAAAAGTAATGAAAGCTGCCGTGTTATATGGTAAAGAGGATTTAAGATTAGAAGAAGTACCGGTTCCTGAACTTGGGGATAAGGATGTATTGATAAAAGTAAAATATACCGCAGTATGTGGTACTGATCCGCATATTTATGAAGGTCGTTTTCCAGCAAAACTTCCACTGATCTTAGGTCATGAATTTTCCGGTGAAGTGGCAAAGGTTGGTTCTAAAGTGAGCTTTGTACAGCCAGGTGATCGTGTAACTGCAGATATCAATATTAGCTGTGGTACATGCTATTATTGTCGCCATGGCCAAAAATTGCATTGTGAAAAAATAACTCAATTAGGGGTACACATTAACGGAGCATTTGCCGAATTTGTAAGAGTTCCAGAGAGTAATATTCATAAGTTGCCAGATTCTATGTCTTGGATCCATGGAGCCTATATTGAGCCATTAGCATGTGCAATCAGCGGTCAGGATAAAGTTAATGTCCAATACGGTGAAACAGTCGCGATTATTGGCGGAGGTCCAATGGGTATCGCTCATGCCTTACTTGCAAAATTGAAAGGTGCTAGTAAAGTAATCCTATCCGAACTAAATCCTGCGAGAATTGAATCAGCTAAAAATATTGGTGTTGATTATGTCATCAATGCAGGTGAAGAAGACCCGGTAGAAGCTGTTAAAAGATTAACAGACGGACGCGGTGCTGACGTTGTTATTGAAGCGGTAGGTTCTGCCTATACTTACGCGCAAACGTTTAAATTAGTGAGAAAAGGCGGAAAAATACTGGTTTTTGGAGCAGCCCCTGCAGATGTAACAATTCCTGTAAGTCCATTTGAAATTTACAGCCGTGAATTAACCATTGTTTCCTCCTATGCAGGAACATATGACACCTTCTCTAAAGCGATTGATTTAATCGCAAGCAAGCGTTTTGATCCAACTCCAATCTTCACAAATCATTTTGAATTTGCAGATGTGAAACACGGAATTGAAACGGCAGAGCATAATAAGGATATCCTTAAAACTGTAGTTAAAATCTCAGATTAATATATAGGTAGACAGAGTTCTCTACGGTTTATGTGGGAACTCTGATTTTTTCATAATCTAAGAGGTGAATTCAAATGTTCAAATATAGTGCCACACAATGGATATACGGAAATGAAAGTTTAGAAGATAGCTTAAAAAGGCTGAAGAAATATGGTTATCAAGGTGTCGAACTCGCTGGCGAGCCGTATACCATTGATATTGAGGAAACGAAAGAACTTTTAACAAAGTATGAACTTGAATGCAGTTCTATTTGTGGAATTTTTACCCCTGAAAGGGATCTTTCCTCATCAAACGACGAAATTAGAAAAAAGGCAGTCGAATATGTGAAAAGATCGGTTGATTTAGCGAAGACTTTACATGCATCAACTCTAATTGTCGTTCCTACTTGTGTTGGTAAACTTAGCCCAGAAACGACGCTTGAGGAAGAATGGAATAATGCCATTCAAAGTGTGAAAGAGGCGGGGCTGTATGCAAAGGAACAAGGAATCACCATAGCCATTGAAGCATTAAATCGTTATGAAACCTACTTAGTTAATAACCTAACCTTAGCCTTACGTTTTGTGGAGGAAGTGAATGTAGAAGGTGTAGGGATTATGGCGGATCTGTTCCACATGAGCATAGAGGAACGAGATATGAGGGATTCGATAATGAAGATTTCACGTTATCTTGCCCATGTCCACATCGCTGATAATACAAGGGAGGCAGCTGGACTAGGACAAACGAATTTTACACCAGTCATTTCACTGCTTAAAGAACTTGGTTATAAGGGTTATATCACGATGGAGTTCTTGCCAGCCGTGTCAAACCCATATGTGGCTTCAGGACTTCAAGGGGAATCCAATATTTTTGATGAGTTCACGAAACAATCTATCGAACATATGTTAGAAATCGTTGAAACGATAAAGTAAAAAGGTGGAATTATAGATGATTATCATTCATGCGCATTTTAAAGTCGATCTACAAAATCGTCAAGCATTCTTAGACCAGGCAAACCTAGTAGCGGAACCATCTCAAGCCGAAGAAGGCAATATCAGCTATGAATATTTTGAAAATCCAATACAGCCAAATACCTTTGTGTTTGTAGAAAAGTGGCAGGATCATGCGGCAATTAACGTTCACGAAGCAACCGCTCATTTCCAAAACTTCGTTAATTTAGTCCCTGGAATATTAAGTGAACCAATCCAAGTACAACTTTTCGATGCAAGAGAAATAAAAGGTTAATTGAGGGGACAGCCCCCCTAAATCTATTCAAAACGCAGCTAAGTGCGTAACAGATCTAGAGAGATAGCCATTTGGCTATCTCTTATTTTTATACTAAAACATACTTTTTTTGTTCCAATGAATGACTTGATTGTTTGAATGAAAAAAATAAGCAGTTGAACGGACGAAAACTATGTCTGAAATCGATTAGACGACCATTATGTAATCGAATACAATTTTAATAGAAAATTGTCAGAAATTATATAAAATTGGAATAATGTTGCCTTATCGAAAGTAGCTTTATGATTAATGTAATCACTTTTTTGGAGGGATCCTATGCGATTAGTTTATTTTCTATTTGTTTTTATATTAATGGTAAGTGGTTGTGAAACGGATCATTCTTCCAAGGAAGTGATCTATATTGATAAAGACAAAGAAACAAAAGATAAACAAATAGAAAATCCTATTAAACGTCACACAGTTGCATTAGTTCCAAGATTTACAGGTAATTCATCCTATTATGATGCAGCTGAAAAAGGAGCTAAGGAAGCAGCTGAACAATTAGGCATTAACTTAATATTTACAGGTGCGAAAGTAGATGATGTAAATAAACAGTCAGAAGTAATTGAAGGATTGATAGATAAAAAAGTTGATGTCATTGCCGTTTCTGCAACCGACCCATTTAAGTTGTTACCTGTATTAAACAAAGCTCGTCAAAAAGGAATCAAGGTTATCACCTGGGATTCTGATACAGATTCAACAGGAAGGGATTTTTATGTGAATGTCGTAAGGCCCGACACCTTAGGAACTACTTTAATGAATAACTTGGCAGCACGTTTAAATGAAAAAGGGGAATATGGGATAATTACAAACAGCTATTCCGCTTCTAATACAACAGACTGGATCAAATGGATGAAAATCCAACAAGAAAAATACTATTCAAAATTAAAGTTAGATAGCATTATGGTCAATGACAATAGTTATGATATTTCTTATCAAAATACTAAATTACTTTTGGGAAAATATCCAAATTTATCTGCAATCGTAAGTGTAAGTCCATTAGCTACTCCTGCTATTACCAAGGCTGTTATAGAAGCAAATAGAATGGATGTCGAAGTTTTGGGGCTCTCGTTACCTAATGACATGAGGAAATATATTATGGCAGGAGATATAGAGGATATTATACTCTGGAGTCCCAAAAAGCTGGGGTACCTAACAGTTGCATTAGCGGAGAACTTACTAAATGGCCAATTTCCTACTGATCAACAAGAAATCCCTAATATAGGAAGCATAAGGGTGGAAGATAATGAAGTTATTATGGGAGAACCTATTCTTTTTACGAAGGAAAATATTAACCAATTTGATTTTTAAAATGTTTCGTTCTCGATGGTGGAGTCCCAAAAATTATCAACTTAGAATGAGGCTCATTATAACGTATATTTTATTAACCTTAATACCGATAACGGTGCTGGTTTACTTTTCTTATTATCAATATACCAAATTAATTGAAGAGCAAGTGGGGGAAAATGTTCCGAAGATTTTAGATCAGATGAATAAAAATATTGATAATCAAATGTCCGAATTGGAAAATTTACCCGAACTTCTGTATAACTCAAACGATGTTATATCAGTATTGAGAAAAGATACCTATATTAATCAATCGGCCTTACAAATAGATTACTACAAAGTGAACATTTATCTTTCTAATACATATTTAACAGATATAAGTCCTGTATTAGGTGTGTTTTTATGGTCAAAAGATCGTTTCTTTTCTAGTACGTTACTCCCTTATTCTGGATTTAAAAAAATACCATCTTTTAAAGGAAACGAATCGATTATTTTACAGGATGAAGTAGACCTTCGTTTTAAGAGCAAACCCTCATTTTTTCTAATGACCAACAAGATTAAGGATTTTGAAAATCGGAAGGATATCGGAACATTAGCCATTGCTGTTAATTTATCTTTTATTGAGAATACTCTAAAGGATATAAATAAGCAGAATGAAGCGCAATTGTTGTTAATGAGTAAGAAGGGAAAAATCATCTATCATTCGGATCCTACACAAATTGGAAAGGTCGAAGACATAACTAATTATCCTACCTTAAATGGAAGTTTTAGCGCCAATTCCAACGGTGAAAAACAACTTATTAGTTTAAGTAAATCAGAGAAAATGGATTGGGTAATCGTTTATAAAATTCCTATGAAATATTTAACTGAAAAGGCTGATGTCATTAAAAGTGTAACGCTTGTGTTTTTTGTGGTTATAAGTTTGGGAACTGTTGTTATTTCTATCTTTACGGCATGGGGAGTAAGTCGTCCCATTTATAAGCTTAGTAGATTAATGAAAGATGTAGAAAAGGGGAATTTTAATGTTGATCTTAAAGTAGATTCAAAAGATGAGATCGGAATATTAGCTCAAAGCTTTAATTCCATGGTATCCAAAATCCGGGAGCTCATTAAACAGAATTTCCATATTGAAATACGTCAAAAACAAGCGGAATTATATGCGCTTCAATCACAAATTAATCCACATTTTATGTACAACACGTTGGAATCCATAAGTATGACGATCGATGATGATACCGTTAGTGAAATGGTCACTTTATTAGGAAGGATGCTGCGATTTTCGTTAGAAAATAAGAATCGGATTGTTCCTTTTCAAAAGGAAGTTGAACATATTGAGAATTATTTAACTATCCAAAAATTCCGTTTTGAGGATCGACTGAGTTTTAGTATCGAATCGGATATTAATTTACATCAATTATACTCACCTAAGTTCATTTTACAGCCTATTATAGAAAATTCCATTAAGCATGGTCTCGAAGCCCGGAGAGGAATGTTTACTATTAGGGTGTATATAAGTAAGGTTCCTGGGATATATCCAGGTACTGAAGATGTAATCATAAGGGTCGAAGATAACGGGATAGGAATTGATGGAAAAACACAGCAAGAGATCAATAGTCTATTAAAATCTGACCCTATTGGCAGACGTGATTCGGGCTTTGGGATGATTAACGTGCATGCTAGAATCTTAATGTTGTTTGGTGAAAAATATGGACTTACCGTTGAAAGTGAAAATGGAACTGTTATAATCATCCGTTTTCCAGTTATAGAAGGAGATGAAGCAGTAAAAAAATATGAGAGAAAAGAGGATTACATCCATGAATAAAATAAAAACAATCATTGTAGATGACGAAGCAAAAATTCGTAATGGTATGGAACGTTTATTACACAGGGATGGGGATCATTGGGATATTGTTGGGATATTTTCTGATGGTATTGAAGTTATCGAATTTTTAAAGGGCAATCAAATTGATTTCGATTTATTGATTACAGATGTAAAGATGCCAGAAATGGATGGTCTAACACTAATAAATGAAATCAAAAATATAAACAGGGATAGCAATTTTTCAACCATCATTGTAAGCGGTTACGATGATTTTCGGCTTGTACAATCTGCTATTCGGGAGGGAGCGCTTGATTATATTTTAAAACCGATTGACCGCAAACAATTTTTTGAGGTGCTTCAAAAAGTAAAAAAACGTATTGATGAGTTAAGATCAACAATGCATAAATGGAAAGATTTAATAAAGCAATCCGATATGCTGACCTTAACAAAACAGACTCAGCTTTTAAGTGAAGCCGTTTCATCTGAAAAAGAAGACATTGCCACAATGTATTGGATTAAGGATTTCCCCGATGGATTATATCAAGCTTTTTTTATTAGTGTTGATGAGTTTCCGTCTAAGTCGAGTGAATATTCTAATGAGGACTGGGGAGCTTTTGCCTATGCGGTTGAAAATATTTTGGATGAAGTAGTAATGGAATATAAAAATTCAAAACATGAATCGCAGGGATGGTGGTGGAGGGATGGCGGATTACATTTTTGGGTGCTGCTTTATAGCGCTCGTAAAGAGTATGAGGATTTTATTGTAGCAGGAGATTCTTTTTCGAGAAAACTTAAATTATGCCTAAATAAGTATACTCCTTTTAGCTTTTCAAGTGCTCAAAGTAACCCCTTTGAAGATTTATTTGTACTGCCGGAAATGAAAAAACAACTACACTCTTTAATTCGGATGAGAATGATTTATGGTGGGAACCAAGTTTATTCCTTTCGCTTACTTCACAAATTGAAAGACACTGATGATCATCATTTGGTTGCTGCTAATAACATGAAGGAATTCGCAAGTAAACTTACAACAATGCTTGGACGGTCAGACACACCTAAAATAGATAAGGAAATAAGCGAGTTATTTAATAAAATTAAAAAGTTACGTTCCCCGATTGAAATCCAACATGCCATAGAGTACTTGATCATTTATATGTTCAAAGTAAATTTGGAAGAAACTGAACCAGGATTAAGCCTAAAAGATTTGGATGAAATATTACAAGCTATAAAAACCGAGTCTAATATGAATAAGCTAGAAAAACTAGTAAAACAAACTTTTATCAACATTCATCAAAAACAACTTGATTATAACCAAGATCCTGCACTTACTCCAATCATGAAGGCGAAAAAATGGATATACGAGAATCTGAGTAAAAAGATTACCCTTCGAGACATATCTGATTATATTTATATGAATCCCACTTATTTTTGTCAGTATTTTAAGAAACAAACTGGCAAAACCGTATTTGATTACATTACAGATCTTCGGTTGGAAACAGCTAAGGAATTGCTTCTCGAACAAGATTTAAAAGTGATTGATATCGCTCAGTTAGTAGGGTATCAAGATCCTAAGTATTTTAGCCGTTTGTTTAAGCAAAAATGGGGAAGTCTTCCTTCTGAATTTAAGAAGAAATATAAAGCTATCTATTAAAACGTAAACTCCTTTCGTCATACTTATTTTACTTTAAATTACTTACCGCCTCAAGGTTACAATATTCGGGTAAAGTGGGCAATCCTCATATTATCTGTTTGTTGAAACCCATATTTCCAAATTATTATTATGAATCGCTTTGGAATAAACAAAAGGGAGAAAAAAGTAGTGAAATCATTAAGAGGCAATGCGTTTTTAATTTTAGTAATTGCTTTATTATTTGTATCGGCATGTGAGAGAAATGTAAAGAGAAATGCTAATCCAGTAAATAAAGAAATAGAGACAAACGTAAGATATAATAATTCGTCAAAAAAGGCTAAAAAGCCCATTGACTTTGGCATGTTTTGTGGAGAAATGTGTCAAGAATCTTTGACTATACAGGCACCTGGGGACTCTATTAAAGGTAAAGTCGGCCTTATTGTTTCAGGCTTTTTTCCATATGGTTTAGGGACAAGAGTAATGGCTGCAGAAGCAGCGAGAAAGTATTTTCCTAAAATTGAGCTTATCATTGGTAACGGGGATAGTAACCCAGTTATTCAATCCTCTATAGTAGATGATTTTATTTCGAAAAAAGTAAATATTATTGTGATTGATTTAGTAGAAAAAGATGCAGTAAATCCAGCGTTAGAACGTGCTAAGGAGGCAGGAATACCCATTATTACAATCGATAGATGGACACCGGTTGGTGTATTAACGCTCATAAAGGCAGATGACGTTGAAGTAGGCAGGAAAGCAGGGCAATATATAGTGAATTTGTTAAAAGGGCAAGGTAATGTAATTGAATTGAAAGGTACAGCTGCTTCTACTACAACGATTGATCGTCACAAAGGGATTATAGAAGCTTTAAACGGGTTTAATGGTATACAAATCATGGATAGTATAAATGCTGATTTCTCGGCAGATAAAGCCCAACAAATGATGGAAGGCATTTTACAGCGGTATCCTAGAGGACAAATAAATGCTGTAGTTTCTCATGCTGACGTAATGACTATGGGGGCAATAAAAGCAATTAAAGAAGCTGGAAGAGAAAATGAAATAGTAGTAGTAAGTGTTGATGGACAAAATTTGGCATTGGAAGCCATTGAATCAGGCGCCATTGATGCGACCGTAGCTTATCCTATCGTCATGCCAATGGGTATATTTGCAGCGGCTAAAACCTTAGCAGGGGAACCCATTCCTGAATTTATTGAATTAGAAGCTCCCTTAATTACTAAAGAAAATGTTGCTTTCTACAAGGGCAAAACGGGTTACTAATTCAAGAGTAGTAACCTTATGATAATTTTAACTTATTAAAAAGGGAATCCATCTTCATTGGTAAGGGATTCCCTTTTTGTATTTAAGGAAATTTGTAGTTCTTGGCCTATTTTAATTGCAATTTTTCACAGTTTTTAAACTTATAAGAATATTACCCCCCTTACCTAAATATCGTCACCTTGTTAGGGCTTTCATTATGGGATATATTTTGAACAAGGAAATGCTAATAACTTAAAAATAAACAAGAAAAGGGGATTAACAGCAAAAAATAAATTGTTTATTTGAGAAAAAGGAGATGACTAGAGACAGAAATATAACTACTAGAATGGTTGCTTCTTTCCTTTTAGGGATAAGGAGACTTTCCAAAAGTTAATAGTTGTATCATGGTTGCAAGATCAAAATTGGTATTAGATAGGAGTGAGATAACAAATGGTAGTGGATGACGATCAAGTGCTTATTTCTTTAACCGGAATAACTAAGGAATTCCCCGGTGTAAAGGCTCTCGATGGTGTTTCTCTTGATGTACGCAAAGGAGAAGTGCTTGCGTTAGTTGGAGAAAATGGTGCAGGCAAGTCAACTCTAATTAAGATTCTTTCAGGGTTATACCAAAAGACCAGTGGAGAGATTCGAGTAAAGGGAAAAGTTGTTGAAATAAAAGACATTAAACATGCTCAGGAACTTGGGGTCAGTACCATTTTTCAGGAGCCAACTCTTGCACCAGATTTAACTGCAGTCCAGAATCTATACCTTGGCAAGGAAATCGTTAAGGGACGTGGATTGCAATCGATGGATGAAAACGCCATGTATGAGGAAACTGAAAAGCTATATCGAAAATTCTTTCCTACTGTAGAGGATCTACATGTGCCAGTTAAAGAACTTGGTGCATTGAAAAACCGGGTAATCGAAATTGTGAAAGCGATTTCGGTTCAAGCTTCAGTGGTCATTATGGATGAGCCAACAGCACAGCTTGCTGATCATGAAAGGGAAGTGTTATTTGATTTCATTCGAAATTTGAAGGAACAGGGCGTTTCAGTCATATACGTATCTCACCACCTGCGTGAGTTGTTCCTGCTTGCTGATCGTATGACCATCATGCGTGATGGAAAAAATGTTGCCACCGTGAATAAGAGCGATACAAATATTGATGAAATCGTTGCAATGATGGTTGGCCGAGAGGTAGACAATTATATTGTTAAAAAGCAAGTGCCATTCGGTGAGGAAGTATTGCGGGTAACCGACTTAAATCGTCAAGGTATTTTGAAAGACATTAACTTCAATCTCCGCAAGGGAGAAATTGTAGGGATCGCCGGACTTGCCGGATCAGGCAGAACGGAGACGTTACGGGCTGTTGTAGGTGCAGATCCGATCCATTCAGGGCAAGTGGAAATCGAAGGAAAGTCATACAGAATACGGTCTCCAAAGGATGCCATAAAAGCTGGTATTGGTCTTCTTCCGGAGAATCGAAAAACGCACGGTGCATTAATCGAACTTTCGGTTAAGCATAACATTACGATGGCCTCCATGGAGAGAATTTTAGCCAATAAGGTTGTGCTTAAGAAAAAGAAAGAGTCAGAAATAGCCAAAGATTATATTCAGCGTCTGCGGATAAAAACGCCTACAGATACTCAAAAGGTAAAGTTTTTGAGTGGTGGGAACCAGCAGAAAGTAATTCTGGCAAAATGGCTCTTCACACAACCAAAGGTGTTAATCTTTGATGAACCAACCCAAGGTATTGATGTTGGGGCAAAAGTGGAAGTTTACAACCTCATATCCGAGTTTGTCGAAAATGGAGGAGGGGTTCTCCTGGTTTCTTCCGAACTGCCTGAGCTGATGGGGCTGTGTGATCGCATCTATGTCATGCACAAAGGGCAATTTGTTCGAGAGTTTTCACGTGAGGAAGCTACAGAAGAGAATATTATGATGTACGCTTCGGGAGGTCATACATGATGAATGCTAAAGAAATGACTATTTCCAAGAATCCGCTATCTATTTTTAAACGGGAAGGTATCGGAGTATTATTGATTCTTTTACTAATGTTGATCTTTTTATCGATCACATCCCCGACCTTCCTTACAGCTGAGAATATTTCAAACTTGCTATTGCAATCTGTATTTGTGATGATTGTTGCTTTTGGAACTATGTTTGTTCTATCTATGGGAGGCATCGATCTCTCGGTGGGATCCGTTCTGGGTCTTTGCGGAGGTATCACGGGATGGTTGATGATGCACGGTACAAACGCGTTTATCGCTATTTTGTCCGGATTAATCTTGGGTGCCTTAATCGGCACATTTAACGGTTTCATCATCACGAGACTTCGTATATCACCATTTTTGGCCACCTTCGCTATGCTCTATATAGCTCGCGGACTATTATTTCTATTAACGTCTGATGAGCCAATTAGAAATTTAACGTCACCTGGATTTAAGTTTCTGGCCCAGGGAAGTTTACTAGGAATACCTATGGCTGTTTTGATAACGGTTATAGTTCTTATTATCTGTCATTTTGTCTTTCATTCAACCGGCTTTGGTCGTAAAGTTATCGCAGTAGGATCTAACAGGGAAGCATCACATCTATCGGGGATCCACACGGAAAGTATCAAAATTCGCGTATATGCACTATCAGGCTTACTTGCTGCGGTTGCTGGCATCTTGTTAACTTCACGTCTTACTTCCGTACAGCCGTTAATGGGTACTTCCTATGAACTGGATGCTATCGCTGCTGCAGTTATTGGAGGAACCAGTATGTTTGGAGGAAAAGGGAACGTAGTTGGTGTCGCCGGAGGTGCCATTATACTTGCCCTTGTATCCAATGGATTGGATCTTTTAGCCGTCAACCAGTTCTATCGTTTAATCATCACCGGCTTGATTATCGTGACGGCAGTAGGCGCAGAACGTTTTACAGCGGTGAAAACGAATTAATCCGAGTTATCCCATAAATAAAGTAGCACTTAATGAAGGAGGGTACGAAATTGGCAAATAATAGTCAAGAACCGATTATCCATTCTCAGCCAGGCATATCTCCAATTTCTCAAAAGAAATTGAGAATGGATCGACAAATCATCGGGCTTATTGCTTTCTTAGCGATCATCATTATCGTCATGTCATTTGCCTCTGAACGATTTTTAAGCTATATCAATCTAACGAATGTGCTGCAGCAATCCGCATTCGTCATGATATTGGCGTTTGGTATGACATATGTTCTATCTACAGGTGGTATTGATTTATCAGTTGGATCGATCGTCGGTGTTTCTGGTGGTATGACTGCTTGGTTACTTTTCAATGACGTAAACATTGTATTAGCTATTATCGTTGGTTTGTGTGTCGGCCTAATTATTGGTATCGTGAATGGACTCGTCATTACGAAATTAGGAGTTTCGCCATTTATTGCCACACTATCCATGATGGTTATTGTCAGAGGTATTCTCTATGTTTGGACTGAGGCGATACCATTCCGAAATTATATGAAAAGTGGTTTTGAATTCCTTGGACAAGGGCGAATCTTGAATGTGCAGTTCCCTATCATACTAGCGTTAATCCTATTCATTGTTCTTCTATTTGTCTATCGGAAGATGCGGTTCGGCCGTCACGTCCTGGCACTTGGAAGTAGTGAGGAAGCGGTGAGGGTATCTGGTATTAAAGTAGATTTATTACGAATTAAGGTCTATGCCTTATCAGGATTCATCGCTGCCATAGTAGGTATTGTCCTTGCTTCCCGTCTGGCCACTGTTCACCCGGAAATGGGTAAGAACTACGAGTTAACAGCAATTGCTGCTGCAATCATCGGAGGTACAAGTTTGACAGGCGGTAAAGGAAGTCTAATTGGAACGGTATTCGGGGCTATTATTTTATCTCTAATCAATAATTCTTTGAATCTATTAAATGTAGATCCATATTGGGAAACGATGGTTATTGGTGCCATTATTCTTGTAGCTGTAACAATTAATACATTGGGTGGAAAAGGAGAAAAAAGTTCTTAAACCTAAAGGGAATTATAAAAATGCTTGATTTAAAGGAGGTGAATAGTGTCTATTCTTAGTCATGAAATAATAGTGAATACTCTACAAATAATGTTTTAGAAAATTTAGGGGAGGTTCAAGCACATGTCATTTAGAAAAATGTCAATGAAACTGTTAATCATCTTCGTCCTCATTGCATCTCTGATTATGTCAGGTTGTAAAAGTAAAAATGAGACCGCTTCCTCATCGGGTACTGCTTCTAGCGGTACCGCTTATCAATGGGGCGATGGGAATTTTGAGAAGTTTGTGAGGGAACAAGCAAAAGGAAAAACACTCAAAATTGGATTTACACCTCCAGCAGCTTCAGAATTTTACGATATTATACAGCATGGGGCCAACACCATGATGAATGAATTAAGTGATCGATTCGGTGTGAAAATTGAATTTGAGATGTCTGCACCAAGTGAGCATCAATCCGTGGAATCTCAAGTTGCAACCATTGAAAACTGGACTTCTAAAGGTTTTGATGCGATTTTAGTTAGCTCCGCAGGCGATTTTGATTCCATGAATGCTGTCTATGAGAAAGCAATGAAACAGGGAACATCCATCTTTATGTTCAACATGCCAGCTGAGATGTGGGATGAAAAGGATCTAAAAGCAACATCGGTTATCAGCTATAACAATCATTATCAGGCTGGATATTTGGTCGGGCAGTATGCTGCGAAAAAACTTAAAGGCAAAGGGAAGGTCCTGTTGGTTTGGGGATTACCAGGTCACTGGTCCACCTCACGTAAAGCTGGATTTCTCGAGGCTATAAAGAAATATCCTGATATGAAAGTTGTGGGAGAACAGCGTGGTGATTATGTTCGTGACAAAGGAATGCAGGCTGCAGAGAATTTGATCCAAGCACATCCTGATGTGGATTTGATTTATGGAGAAAATGAGGAAATGGCGCTTGGAGCTGTACAAGCAGTGGAAGCACGCGGCTTGAAATTCTGGGATGGTAAAAAGGGTATTATGGTAATCGGAGCTGACGGTCTTCAATCAGGTTTTGATTCTATCCGTGAAGGAAAGTTGACAGCTACAGTTAATGTTGGTCCTGTTGACATGGGACGTGAGTTTATTAAATCGGTTTTCATGACTAAAATATTAGGATATAGCATTGATAAAATTCAGAATGTTCCGACTGTTATTGTGGATAAAACAAATGTAGATGCCGTTGAAGCCTACACAACGTGGGCACTTAAATCAGAATTTAAATAAAACAGTGGTCTCTTAATAACGAAAGAATCACTGATTAATTAAAAAAATATTGAGAGGGGAATAAACAAAATGATTTCAGAAAAAGCGTTAAAATGGCTGCCTGACAGGTTTGAAAAGTTAATCCGTTATGGAGAATTCCAGGGACCTGGTGAAACGATCACGAATGAAGAGTACAAAGCCCGCGTTGAAATAGCGAAACAGAAGATTGTCGATGAAGGTTTAGATGCTTTAATCGTATTCGGGGACTGTTACCGAATGTCGAATATCCGTTGGTTGGTAAATTATCGGACAATCGATGGGGTGTATCCTCAACCGATGTTGATGTACTTGGTGCCTGACCGTGACCCTGTTTTCTTCCTTCCAAGCAGTGAAATTCCTTC
>NZ_JBGBPR010000002.1:116504-349040 GCF_041106275.1 Neobacillus sp. BF23-41 | reverse complement strand
GACTATGGTGTACGTGTAAATGATTACTCTTCCGATAATGCTCGTACAATCTGTTATGGCAATGTATCGGATGAAGCAAAGCGCTTGATGGAAGCGTGTTCCCTTGGATACGAAGAGTGTTTACCAAAAATTTATGCTGGTATGACAGGGATTGAGGCTGACCGGGTGATTCGTGAAGCGTTTAGAAAGTATGGAGTAGATGAATATTTAGTAGAAGTGAGTGAAGGTAGAACTGGTGCCCATGCGACAGGTATGGACCCTGAAGAGGATATTCCAGAAATCGGACCAGGCTGCGCTAATGTTCTGGAAGAAGGACAAACCTTTGCTTATGAATTGTCCCTAATTGTTCCAGGAATCGGAGGCGTTCGTACAGAGGATCAAGTAGTCGTTCGTAAGAACGGGCTGGAGCCGCTTCATACATTCAATCGTTTCTTGTATGTAGAGTAATCGGTACATGCCCTTAAAATAATGAAATCCCCCTTATAAATAAATATGTGGACACAGATTATCCTTTAAAATGTACACTTAAACCATTTTGTATATTTTGATTTTGGTAATGGTGATTAATCTGTGTCTATTTTTTTAAGTAATCACTTACAGGAAGCAGACCTAGTTGCATTAATAGGGATAACATTATAAGGAGAGAATCCAGATAGGTGAAACTCAATGTATAATAATATTTATGGCTTATTTCTTGTCTTATTTTCGGCCTCTTGTTTCGGTATAATGGGTATTCTCGCAAAATTTGCTTATGCAGCTAATATTAGTATAGGTACTCTCTTATTTTTCAGGTTTTTCCTTGCAGCAGTATTATTTTGGTCCTGGATACTGTATAAAAAAATTTCTTTTCAATTGCAGGTTAAACAAATTTCCATTTTATTTATCATGGGGACTGGAGGTTATGCTATGATGGCAATTCTCTTGTTCACATCATTTTCCTTAATGCCAGTCTCTTTAGCTTCTACAACATTTTACTTATATCCATTATTTGTAATGATCTTAAATAGTATATTGGCCAAGCAATTGTTTGAAAAATCCCATATAGCGACTATTCTATTTTCCTTAATTGGGCTTTACTTCGTGCTTGGGGCAGATTTTAATCAAATTAATATAATTGGTTTGATAGCTAGTTTCGGTTGTGCCGTTTTGTATTCCATTTATATCATTCTAACAGAAAAAATCCAAGGTGATATTAATCTATTTATTAGTTCGGCTTTTGTGACCAGCTTTGCAGCCATTTCAATATTAATATTTTCCATGATTAGACAAGATTTCACACTGAATTTTCACTCTTCAGGGTGGTTTTCTATATTAGGTATTTCATTTTTTTCAACTTTTTTAGCTATCCTTACTTTTGCGATGGGAATAGAACGTATTGGAAGTTCAAAGGCAGCTCTGCTAAGCATTCTTGAACCAATAACAACAGTGTTGCTGAGTTGCTTATTGTTTCAAGAAAACTTAGGACAAACGCAAAAATGGGGAATCTTTCTCATCTTATTAAGTGCTTTGTTAACTAATGTCAGTTGGAGAAAAATGAGGTTAACAAAAAGGCTTGAAAAATCAATTCCTTAGAGAGGGGGAGAGCATTTGGAAATGGTGGTGCCAATTTCAAGAAGGTTAGATTATGTTCAATTGAAGCTAGCTATATTAAGAGAGTATTTGAGCGAAAAGAAATATGATGCCGTGCTTTTACAAAGAGAGGCTAACATTTCATGGCTAACTAGTGAGGTACTTAACGAATTTCCTTATAATTTGCTACTTGAAAAATTTGCTTTCCTTGTTACTAAAGATCAATTTTTTCTTATTGCTAACAATCCTGAATTATTGCGCAATATTGTAGAAGATATAGCTGGCATGCAACTAAAGGTAGTTCCAATTTCTGTTTTCGGAAGTATTGAAAAGGAAGTAGATCGAATAATTGGTAGTGAAAAAGTAGCTTCTGATACTGAGATTGGTATTTTTCAGACAGAAACCTTACAACTAGAAGAACTTCGTTTTTCAATATTAAAGTAAACAATTCCGAAACCAAGGAGATAAATTAACTAATTAAAAAGAGAGTTTTGAAAGCATTTACATTCTTTGGTCTGTAGACAAATTATAATAGGAGGAATACCAGCATGGCTTATTTCGATAGTGTAAAACAAATCCAGTTTGAAGGAGCGAGTTCAAAAAATCCTTTAGCGTTTAAGTACTATAATCCACATGAAAAAACAAATGGAAAATCAATGGAAGTTAAATTTTGAAAAATGGCGGCTTAGGCAAAGGTGGATTAAACTTCGACGCGAAGGTGAGAAGAGGATCGTTTGAAGTAGAAGATCTTTTCCATACACACATTGCAGGTATGGATGCATTTGCCATCGGTCTAAAAGTTGCGAACAAGCTGATTGAAGATAAAGTGCTTGATAGCTTTATTGATGAACGCTACAGCAGCTACACGAAAGGAATTGGCTTAGAGATTGTTGAAGGCAGTACAAACTTCCGTGAATTAGAGGAATATGCTCTTCAATTAACAGAAATTAAAAATCAATCAGGCAGAACTGAGCGTTTAAAAGCATTGGTTAATCAGTATATTCTTGAAACTCTTTCAAGCGTGAGTGTCTAATCTACTATTAAATATAAACAAAAAGGTGTGCTGGAAGTTAAACTCCAGCACATTTTTATAGGGAAGGATGAGTAAGGATGAAGTATGTAATTGGGGTTGACCTTGGAACCAGCGCAGTCAAGATCCTCCTAGTTGATCAAAATGGTGAAGTATGTCAGGAAGTATCTAAATCGTATCCATTAATAATAGAAAAGTCCGGTTACAGCGAACAAAATCCTGAAGAATGGGTTAAAAAAACAACAGAGGGATTAGCTGAACTTATTCAGCAATTTAATATGGATGGAATAAACATTATTGATGGCATGATGAACAAGATAAAGTATTCCGGAAGGGTCATAACCCAAAACGGGTTCTTCAAATTTGTTATAGACATAATAAGACTCATTCCCATCATCAAATCCATCATGATTGCAATAGCCGTACTTAAGAAAAAGACCAAGAAAAAAAGAACCAATATTTTCATGCAAGAAGCATCTCCTGTTTATCTCATACATCATACGTTTACCGAATATTTTTCTCTTTTTATAAGAAAGTAATTCAAGAAAGATTAGAATTTCGCGGAAATTATATTTTGTTGATTTACGTAAAATTATTGTATTTCTCTATGTAATCGATTACAATAATGTAAAAGAAACAATGAAAGGGAAAGAAATTCATGGTTAGAATTGCAGATGTTGCAAGAATGGCAAATGTTTCAACAGCCACAGTATCCCGAGTGATAAGTAATGCAGGGACTGTAAAAAAAGAAACAGCTGAAAAGGTCTTGGAAGCAATAAAGAATTTAAATTATCAACCAAATATGCTGGCAAGACAATTGAGAAGATCTGAAACAAAAACTATTCTTGTTGTTGTTCCTGACATAACCAATACTTTTTTTTCTGCGGTTCTGCGCGGAATTGAATCGGTTGCAATAGAAAAAGGATATCAGGTGCTTCTTGGAGATGCTCGAAACGTTGTGGAAAGTGAAGCCAGTTATTTGACTATTTTAGGTCAGAAAAAAGCAGATGGTTTGATTTTATTAACAGCAAGGACAGATCAAAAGATATTAGAGGAATTATCCCAGGATTACCCTGTGGTATTGGCATGTGAATACTATGAGGGCTCCCAGCTGCCTACGGTTTCAATTGATAATGTTAGCAGTGCAAGAAAGGCAACAGAATATTTAATTAGCTTAAATCACAAGAGAATAGGACATATCTGTGGACCCTTGAATGTAGTAGTTGGCCGAGACCGATGTAAGGGATTTCATCAAGCGATGGCAAAACACGGCCTATCCGTTGATCCAAGTTTGGTACAAGAAGGCGAATTTTCTTTTGAAAGTGGATTTAATTTAATGATGAAATTTTTGTCACTAGAGAATCCTCCTACAGCCATTTTTGCCGGAAATGATGAAATGGCAATGGGAGTAGTTAAAGCCGCTAAATCTAAAGGTGTTAGAGTTCCTGAAGATTTATCTGTTGTTGGCTTTGATGATATTAAATTTGCATCTATCTTTGAACCTGCCCTAACAACGATTGCCCAGCCAACGTTCGTTATGGGGCAAAAAGCGATGCATTTACTGCTAAGAATAATTAATAATGAAGAATTAGATAATAAATATCAATTTATTCTTCCTGATAAACTGATTGTCCGTGATTCATGCAAAGAACTTACCATAGAAGGATAGTTCTTTCTTTTTTGTTAGAAGCTAAAAAAATAAAGATTTATATGAAAAGCAAAAGGGAGTAATTCTTGAAAAGGGATTGCTCCCTTTTGCTGGTTTATTACAGTATGGGGAACGATTTTGAATCATTCCAGAACAGATTTTGATGCCTACTTACAAAAAAGAATCAGGGAAGTTAAAAAAATATTGAATTATATTCTGTAATCGATTACAATAAGGGTGTCGAAAAAAAGAGAAGAAATTCATATTTGCTCAATAACAAATAGAAATTTTTTTCGACCAAAATGTAATCCATTACATTTTGAGGTTCGATTACTAAATTTTCATTATGAATATTACACTAATTTCAATATCTCTATTCATTCTATTTCATTTCTATTTTGATATTAAGTGTAATCGATTGCATTTATATATTGCGTTCTACTCGTTACCCGGCTCTAAAAAAATTAATATTTGGAGGATGAGTTAAGATGAAAAAAATAAAAGTAGGAATCATAGGTACAGGTTTTATTGGACCTACACACATTGAAGCAATCAGAAGACTTGGATTCGTGGAAGTCGTAGCATTAGCCGAGACGAGTCAAGAACAAGCGGAAAGAAAGGCAGCTGAACTTGGAATTCCGAAAGCATACGGAGATTACCGTGAAATGCTGCGTGACAGCGAAATTCAGGTAGTTCATAATTGTACCCCAAACCATGTGCACTTTGCGATCAATAAAGAAATTATTTTAGCAGGTAAACATGTGATCTCAGAGAAACCGCTTGCGATGAATAGTGAAGAATCAGCGGAATTGTTGGCATTGGCTCAAAAACAGGGTGTCGTACATGGTGTGAACTTTAATTACAGACAGCATGCAAGTGTACAAAACTTAAGAGCGAAGATCGCTAACGGTGACTTTGGGAAAGTGAATTTGGTACACGGAAGCTACTTGCAGGACTGGTTATTGTATGAGACGGATTATAACTGGCGTTTAGCACCGGAAGTGGGCGGAAAATCACGGGCTGTAGCAGATATCGGTTCCCATTGGTGTGATACTGTTCAATTTGTAACAGGTAAAAAGATTGTAGAAGTATTTGCTGATTTAGCAACTGTTGTTCCAGTAAGAAAGAAGCCTAAAGGAAACGTAGCTACTTTTGGCGCACAGACAACTGAAGATATGGAATATGAAGATGTTCCAATCAATACAGAAGACTATGCATCCGTACTCGTTCGTTTCGAGGATGGCTCACGAGGAGTATTTACCGTTTCCCAAGTAAGTGCAGGCCGAAAAAATCGACTAAGTTTTGAGATTAATGGCAGCAAGAGTTCTGCATATTGGAACCAAGAAGAGCCTGAAAAATTATGGATGGGGCACAGGGATAAGCCGAATGAAATCCTGCTTGCCGATCCAGCACTCTTCTCACCGGAAGCAAAATCAGCCATCCATCATCCTGGCGGACATAATGAAGGCTGGCCGGACGCTCTGAAAAATATGATGTTCAATGTTTATACGTTTATTCGTGAAGGCAAAGATCCTCTCCAGGATAAACCGAATTTCGCCACATTTGAAGACGGTCATACTTCAATGGCGATTACGGATGCCATTCTGGAAAGTCATGAACAGCAAAAATGGGTGAAGGTTCGTGCGGATAAGGAGGCTATAGTATGAAACTAGGTGTGTTTACAGTTCTATATCAAAATCTTCCTTTCGAAGCCATGTTAGATAAATTAGCCCAAATAGGAGTAGAGGCCGTTGAGTTAGGAACCGGTAACTATCCAGGGAATAGTCATTGTAATCCCGATGAATTGTTAGGGAATCCAGATAAAATCAAATCGTTCCGACGGGCGATTGAAAGCAGGGGACTAACCATCAGCGGACTAAGCTGCCATGGCAACCCTCTACATCCTAATGTAAAGACTGCCAAAGAGGCGCATGATGTATGGAGAAAAACGGTTTTATTGGCTGAACAGTTAGAGGTACCAGTTATCAATGGTTTTGCTGGATGTCCAGGGGATCATCCGGGTGCCAAGTTTCCAAATTGGGTGACCTGCTCTTGGCCTCCAGAATATGCAGAAGTCTTAGAATGGCAATGGAATGATATCGTTATTCCGTACTGGAAAGAAGAAGCGAAATTCGCTGAAATGCATGGGATTGATCAAATTGCTTTCGAAATGCATCCGGGATTTGTTGTCTATAATCCGGAAACACTACTAAAACTAAGAGAACAAGCAGGAGTGAACATCGGAGCCAACTTCGATCCAAGCCATTTGGTATGGCAAGGAATCGACCCAGTCGAAGCTATTAAAAAATTAGGCAGGGAAAATGCAATCTTCCATTTCCATGCGAAAGATACGTATTTAGACCAGGCAAATATTAAGGTGAATGGTGTTCTTGATACCAAGCATTACAGTAAAGTGTTGGATCGCTCTTGGACATTCCGCTCTGTCGGATATGGCCATAATGAAAAAATGTGGAAGGACATCATCAGTACACTTCGGGCTGTAGGATATGATTACGTTGTTTCCATTGAACATGAGGATATGCTTGCGTCTACCGATGAAGGTTTAATGAAAGCCATCACACTGTTAAAAGGAACGTTGTTTAAAGAGAAAGTATCGGAAATGTGGTGGGCTTAAGTAGGAGTTAATCTTCCTCTTAATCCCCCAACATTATAAAATAGAGGTGTTGAAAATGAAAACGGTTTTAGGTCAGGAACGTACTCTTGGCGGCCTTCCTATGGGAGTGGTTTGGGGATTTGTTGCAACATTAATTTTTATGGCTGGTGACGGTCTTGAACACGCATGGTTGTCTCCGTATCTTATCGAAAAGGGTCTGACCGTTCAACAATCTGCTACACTTTTTGCTGTTTATGGAGCCATATTGGCTATTGCCTCTTACTTTTCAGGTGTACTCACCGAGATGTGGGGACCAAGGAGAGTAATGGTTATCGGTCTTGTTACTTGGTTAATCGGTCAGGTTCTATTTATTGAATATGGTTTAAAGTTAAACAATTTTGCTATTATGCTCCCTACTTATGGGATTCGTGGTTTAGGTTATCCTTTATTCTGCTACTCTTTCTTAGTGTGGGTTACTTATCGCAGTCCAGAGCGGATTTTGGCAACAGCTGTAGGTTTGTTTTGGGCGGCTTGGAGCGGCGGGCTTTATGTTGTGGGAAGTTATTTCCCTGCCTATATGCTTCCAAAAATCGGTTATATCGGGTTGTTGTGGAGTGCAGTAGCATGGGTATTGGTCGGAGGAATTGTTGGTCTTATTGTAGTAAAAGGTGATGTAAAAAAGGAACAAAAGGGAGATCCAAAGGAAAAGCTCAAGAGCTTAATGAGTGGATTCACCATTTGTATCGAACAGCCAAAAGTGGCGATCGGCGGCGTGGTCCGGATTATCAATTCTACTGGGATCGGTTCCCTGCCAATCTTTTTCCCGATGTACTTGAAGTCGAATTATGGATTCACCACTGAACAGTTTCTGCAAATGTGGGGAACCATGTGGTTTGCAAATATTATCTTTAACCTAATCATTCCTTACATCAGTGATAAATGGTTAGGCTGGCAAAAAACGATTCAATGGCTTGGCAGCTTCGGTATGGGCGTCATGTTATTAGTTATGCTTTACACGCCGCAGGTTTTTGGCAGCAGTTTCTTAGCTTTGAATATTGTCGGTATTCTAATGGGGATTACTCTTTGTGGTTTCGTCCCACTTTCAGCTCTTGTAGCATCGCTGGCTCCTGAAAATAAAGGGTCTGCGATGGCGATAGTAAGTTTTGGTGCAGGGATGTCCTACTTTATCGCACCGGCAATTGTTGGAGCATTCATCGGACTTATTGGTGTTCATGGCGTTATGTGGATTTTCGCAGGCATGTATTTCCTTGGTGCTTATTTAATGAAGTTTATGAAGCTTCCGTCTGAAGAGAAACAGGATGAAAGATTTCTACAAGAGAAACATGCGGGTTAAGCAAGCAGAGTTTAAAACGAAACATAACCAAGGAGGATGAAACGATGATTATTATCCATGCGAATATCAAGGTAAAAGCGCGATTTCGCGAAATATTTCTAGAAGAGGCCAGACTTGTAACGAAACCTTCTCAAGCAGAGTCTGGAAATATCAGTTACCATTACTATGAGGATCCGGAAGATGCGAATAGCTTTATCTTTGTAGAGAAATGGAAGGATGAACAAGCGATCGGGCGGCATGAGGAGACCCCTCATTTTAAAAGATTCATTAAGGCTGTTGAACCGATTGTCTCAGAACCGATCCATGCAGAATTATTTGAGTCTTCATTGAAAAATTAATTAGTTGGACAAACATAAGGATTAACTCCACCGAGTATCGGTTAGAGTTAATCCTTATTTGATAACTTTAAGCAACGATTTAAACGTAGATTATACTGTCTTACTACCTAGAAAGGAATGGATAAAACATGAATCTAGAATTAAAAAATAAAACTGTGCTTGTGACCGGCGGTAGTAAAGGTATTGGGAAGGCTATTGCGATGGCGTTCGCGGAGGAAGGCGCAAACGTTATTATTTGTGGACGAGGTGAAGAGGCTTTGAAAGAAACATCCGCTGAGATTGAAAAGATGGGTGGAAGTGTGCTTGCTGTTCAAGCGGACTTAACGAAACAAGCCGATGTGGATCATCTTATTTCTACTGCCGTTGACCGTTATAAGACCATTGATATTCTCGTTAACAATGCGGGAATCGCCAGTGGATTTGATGACTTTGAATCATTGGATATAGACCAATGGCAACATTTATTTGATGTCAATCTTTTTGGAGCTGTACGTGTGACAAAAGCTGTGATTCCCTATATGAAAAAAACAGGATTAGGCCGTATTATTAATATTTCATCTGAATCAGGTATTCAACCGGACGCGTTCATGCCTCATTATAATGCTTCCAAAGCTGCACTGATTAATTTTACAAAAAGCCTATCTAAGGCGTATGCTGCAGATGGAATCCTTGTCAATACGGTTTCGCCAGCGTTTATCATGACACCAATGCTGGAGTTCTTGTTAAAAGATAACGCAGCGAAGCTGAATATAAGTTATGAGGAAGCAATTCAGGAATTTTTAAAGGAAAATCGTCCGCATGTCGAAGTGAAACGGCCAGGGACGGTCGAGGAAGTCGCTTCTGCTGTCGTTTATCTTGCATCTAATAAGGCTTCTTTTATTAATGGTGTAAACCTTCGAGTTGATGGTGGCTCCGTTGCGAGCCTCTAAGTTAACTTCCTTAGATATGAATCATCTTCATATTGAATCAATTAGGCGGATCTATTCATGGGGACAGTATAAGGAAAAGTTTTTCCTTTTGACCATATGATCAATCAGACATAGATTTAGTGAACAATTTGTGACATTCTGTGACAATATAAATTTAGAGGTTGCATTTTAGGGTGTAATCGATTACAATAATTCATGTAAGCGATACACAATCTATAATTATTGTCAGGTGATATTTTTACTAGAAATAAAGAGAGATGAATCATTTTTATCTTAGAAACAAGCAGTTCATCTGTAAGAAAAAATGTAATGGATTACATTTTGTTTGATTAATTAGGTATCGTAAATGATACTTAAAATACTGTTTTGTCTGAAAGTTAGAAATGATACTTTTAATAAAAATGTAATCGATTACTATTCTGGAGGTGAGTTTGCTTCGATTTATCTACTATGAAATATGGCACACTAACATATATGGGGGTAATCACATGAAATTAGGTTATCAAACAAATACTTGGGGCGGCGTAGTTGGTCATCCAGCGGGTGTTACTTCTGTTAAGGATTCTTACTACCTTGCTTATGGATCAACAGAAGAGGCATTAAAGGATATTTCCGAAGCTGGCTATGATGGCTTTGAAATCTTCGATGGCAACTTGATGGAATACAAAGATAAAAAAGATGAGTTTTTAAAATTGATGAACGAGCATTCTTTAACTTTGGTTGGTGTTTATACAGGCGGGAACTTTATTTTCCCTGATATTTTAGAAGAAGAATTAATAAAAATCGAAAGTGTAGCGGCATTCGCATCAGAAGTAGGGGCTGAGCATCTTGTTGTCGGCGGCGGAGCTGTACGCACAAACGGCATCCTTGAAAGTGATTATACCGCTCTTGGTAATGCACTTAATAAAGTGGTAGAAATTGCTAAAAAATATAATCTTATTGCAAGTTATCATCCTCATTTGGGAACGAACGTTCAGGCTCCTGAACAGTTAGATAAATTAATGCCATTAACAACAATTAATCTTTGCCCGGATACGGCGCATATTGAAGCCGGCGGTGGAGATCCTGTTGCGGTAATTAGAAAATATGTAGACCGCATTAAATATGTTCACTTTAAAGATTATGCAAATGGAGAGTTTTTACCTCTAGGCGAAGGTCATCAAAAATTTGATGAAATGGTTAAAGCGTTAGAAGAGGCAAACTATGATGGCTGGATTACGGTAGAGTTAGACAGCTACCCAGATCCGAAGCAAGGGGCAAAAATCAGCCGCAGCTATTTAACTCAATTTGAAAAAGTAAATCAAGCATAATAAGTTACATTCATTAGGAATAGCAAAGACTTCATTAAAAACCAAGAAGATAATTATGGGAGGATACTAAGATGAAAAAATTAAACGTAGGTATGATTGGCGGAGGCTTTATGGGTAAAGCGCATTCACTTGCATATGCAGGAATGCCAATGTTTTTCTGGCCGGCACCAGCAATTCCGCATCGCCATACAGTAGTAGATGTAAACGAACAATTAGCTAAAGATGCTGCAGCAAGATTGGGATTTGACAATTATTCTACAGATTGGAGAGCTGTTGTTAACGATCCAGAAATTGATGTTATTGATATTGTTACTCCAAATAATACGCATGCTGAAATCGCGATTGCAGCAGCAAAAGCTGGAAAACATATTATCTGTGAAAAACCATTGGCATTAGGTGCTGAACAAGCAAAGGAAATGCTAGAAGCGGTAAAAGCAGCAGGTGTAAAACATGCGGTTGCCTTCAACTACAGAAGAACACCAGCCGTTGCTCTTGCGAAAAAGTATATTGAAGAAGGAAGAATTGGAAAAGTTCTAAGCTTCCGCGGAACGTATTTACAAGACTGGTCTGCTGATCCAAATTCACCATTATCATGGCGCTTCCAAAAGAAAATCGCTGGTTCAGGTGCTCTAGGTGATATCGGAACACATGTGGTTGATTTTGCCCGTTACCTTGTTGGTGAAATTACAGATGTAAATGCGATGACAAAAACATGGATTCCAGAAAGACCAATTCAAACTGGCGGTATTGACAAATTAGGTACAGTGAAAAATGGCGGAAATGATGTACCGAAAGCTGCCGTTGATGTAGATGATGAATTTATTACGATGGTCAAGTTTGATAATGGTGCCATTGGAACGATTGAAGCAACACGTAATGCATGGGGCCGCAACAACTTCCTAACCTTTGAAATTCATGGTGAAAAAGGTTCTCTATACTTTAACTATGAGCGCCGTGACGAGCTTCAAGTTTGCTTCGCCGATGATCCAAGCGATGCAAAAGGCTTCAGAACGGTTTATACAGGACCTGCCACTCCATACGGTGAAGGATTATGGCCAATCCCTGCTCTAGGTATAGGTTACGGCGAAACAAAAATCATTGAAACATATGATTTGTTTAAAGCAATCGCTGAAGATACAGAGTTTTCACCAAACTTCAATGATGGATACCAAATAGAATTAATTGCAGATGCGATCCTTGAATCTGCTGAAAAAGAACAATGGGTTAATCTTGAAAAAACAGCAGCAGCTGTCAAATAAAAACGAAAAGAGGCTTCTCAATCGAGGAGCCTCTTTTGTAGAAATGAATAAAGGAATCTTAATAAATCCTAAATGGATTTTAGGTTCTTTTTAGTTAGCTACAGTAGAAAATCACTATTATAATGCGGAAAAGAGTGAATGGTTATGGAAGAAAAATGGTTAGTAGGTGTCGATATAGGCGGCACCACGATTAAAATGGCATTTATCAGTCTCAGTGGCGATATCCTTTATAGCTGGGAAATCGATACGGACAAAATGGATAGCGGTCGGCACATCCCCACTTCTATTGCAAAATCGATTGATCAAAAGTTAACCGAATTAAATCATACCAAAAATCAGCTAATCGGTATCGGAATCGGAGCGCCAGGTCCTGTTAATGCGGAGGACGGTTCCATTGAAGTGGCTGTAAACTTGGGCTGGGAGCACTTCCCTTTACAAGCTATTCTTGAGCGGGAAACATCCTTGCCAGTAGTTGTTGACAATGATGCCAATATTGCGGCAATCGGTGAAATGTGGAATGGCGCCGGCAAAGGAGCTAAAAACTTAATCTGTGTCACATTAGGAACTGGTGTAGGAGGCGGAATTATCGTCAATGGCGAGATTGTGCATGGTGTAAATGGAGCTGGTGGTGAAATTGGCCATATAACATCAGTTCCTAAAGACGGAGCACCTTGTAATTGCGGGAAATCGGGATGTTTGGAAACGGTAGCGTCCGCAACAGGAATTGTCCGCTTGGCAATAGAGGAATTAGCTTCTTCCAATTCTATAAGTCAATTACGAGACTATTATGAGAAGCATCAAACGATAACTGCCAAGCAAGTTTTTGATGCTGCAAACGAAGGGGATGAATTCGCCAAGCGAGTCATTCATCAGGTTGCCTACCATTTAGGATTGGCGCTGGCGAATTTGGCCAATGGCTTAAATCCTGAAAAAATTGTCATTGGAGGCGGCGTTTCAAAAGCAGGCGACACATTGTTGAAACCTTTAAAAGAAGAATTTTTTCCATTTGCTTTTCCAAGAGTGGCCCAAGGTATAGAGATTGTTACTGCCACACTAGGCAATGATGCAGGGGTAATTGGAGGAGCATGGTTGGCGAAAGAGAAACTAATTAATTAGTCTAAACTCCAATATGTCCAATGATTAGTCGGAATAAATGGGGGGTGGTTTTATTGAAATCAAAGGAAGAAACCCTTATAGATTTAAAAAGAGAATTACTTCGGATTGGTTCAACTAACCAGAGAGATTATAATTTGTTGAAGAGAAAAGGGCAAGTTTTAAGTACAACCATATGCCGTAGGTTAAAATTAAGTTGGCCTGAGGTTGTGAAAAAACTGGATGGTAAAGCAAATACTTCCCAGATTATTAGTAATGAATTATATTGATATGGATTAGTTTGGGGCGACGGATTGTCCCTTTTTTTTGCGACAGGGGGTTAAGGATATTTAATCAAACGTTTAATTAAGAAAAGCTCTGAGCAAATGTTGCCGAAGTTTGTAAGCTTATGCTGTTTACACACCGCAATCGCTTAACAGAGTTCTTAATGGTGACAGTTTTCCCTAATTATTTTAAAACGAATTTTGTATAATCTAATGGATACGGGTATAAAAGTGGTAAGTAAATCTAAAGAATTGTTATGACCGAATTTAGATTTGGAGTCCAATCTAACTCAGAGTCTTAAGGAGGATGCCCCACTATGAATTTTAAAATGCAAGACAAACAAAATTAACTAATAGAGTACAATGTCAAAAACTTTTTTCAAGTTTAAAGGTAACTCAAATACACTTTTTTATTTCCTTTTTTTACAAGTAACAATTAACCAAGTTTTAATGAAATAGACGCCATTTTCTTGATTCAGAAATGGGTATTAACTCGCTTCTTGGTCTGCATTGATGCATTCTGGCATTGAGTACAAATTAGAATTAACGTACTGATTCGCATTTACAGGCCGAGTGGGATAAAGCTATTAAGGCGAGTTCAGGGCCTCAGGAAAGAACATCCGATCTCCACCCGAACCAAAAGAATGGCGCCTATCTATTATATTTTTTTAAGCAACTCGAGGAAACGTTAGTTTTTTTGTAACTTCATCTTTGAAATTAAAAGTAGGATTGTCCCACTTGAACGGTGACTGATTTTTTAGCATCGCGAAAGCGATTTTTAAGAAGTTATTTCCCATAGCGATGTATATTTTACCTGCTTTTTTTCCTCTATCTTTTAATCCGGAATAAAAGGGTTTAAGAGCATTGTTGTGAGCAGAAAGGGAACGTCCAGCCATGTAAATCGCTCTTCGTAGATTTGAATTTCCTTGCTTGGAAATACGGCCATAATAGCCATCAGCCGTTAATAGTCCGATACCTGGAAACGTAGGAGAAGTAAACCATCTGTCTCAACAAAAATACGCTCGATTTCCTGATCATAGGTCTTAATGTTTTGGGTATGCCATTCGTAATAAGAGCAGTTTAATAAACTGGTCGGCAAACTGCGGTTAGATGCTCGTACTCGTTTAAATGAGCAAGGAATTCAAACCCTGTATCTTGTGTTTGGTGTGATCAATGGTGAGTATCATACATTTTGCGTGTTTAATTTCCTATGGTTTTATCCTTCTGTCAAGAACAATTTAACCAGTATTTTTACTTGCTAAGCCTTCTTTTTTAACGAACTGAATCTGTAATCGCTCTCTATCGTGGTTACAAATTTATTGCTACCAGCTTGCATACCAACAATAAAGAGAACACAGGCTCCTAAAACCAAAATAAGTATAGGTATAATCCAATTGTGAGTGACATCGTGTATAAATCCAAAAAGTGTCGGCCCTATTGCTGCTAATAAATAGCCAACTGCTTGAGCCATACCTGATAATTCAGCAGCTTGATGCGCGTTATGTGTACGCAGTACGAAAAACAGAGTAGCCAGACCAAATGCTGATCCTATTCCAACGCCAATTAATGTGACGGACAACGGTGCTAAAGAAGTAAATCCACTTAGAAGTCCGGCGTAACCAAAGAGTAAAAAGATTACAGAGAGCCCTACTAGCCCACGTTGATTAGAAAAGCGTCCAGCCAGAATTGACACAATTAACGTGGCTGGAAGGCTTGCAAATTGTGTTAATGATAGCAGCCATCCTGCTCCAGATGCGCTAATACCTTGTTGATGAAGAATGGAAGGGAGCCAAGTTACCACAACATAAAAGGCTGTAGATTGTAAACCCATGAACAAAGTGACGTTCCATGCAAGACGAGAATGCCATAAAGATCCTCCTGTATCTAGAGAACTTGTTGTCTGGTGGTGAACACGTAGTTGAGGGATCCAGAAAACAATGGAAACGATAGAAAGAAGGAACCAACAAGCAAGAGCACCTCTCCATCCGAGTTGTAGCCCTTCTGTGATTGGAATAGTAATCCCCGAAGCAACAGCTGCCCACAAATTCATAGACACGGCGTATATACCTGTCACAATACCGACTTTATTGGAAAATTCTCGTTTAATCAAACTGGGTAAAAGCACATTGCATACTGCAATCGCTATACCAAGCACAGCTGTCCCAATAAACAATGTAGATATGTAAGGTAAAGAGCGTATTATTATCCCTGCTACTAGCAAAAGCAAGGCTCCAAATAGTGTATATTCTAATCCAAAACGACGAGAAATTTTAGGAGCAAGTGGTGAAAAAAAAGCAAACGAAAGTAATGGTAAAGTAGTCAACATGCCTGCTATTGTATGGGACATTCCTGTATCCTGGCGAATCGTTTCAATGATGGGTCCTACACTTGTAAGAGGGGCTCTAAGATTAGCTCCTGCAAATATGATTCCCAAGAGGAGTACCCAAATTCCCATGGGAGCAAAAACGCGCTTTTTAGTGATGTTACCTTTTGAAATCATGGAATTCTCCTTTACCTTTCCTGGTTAAATACAAGCAGGATTGAGTGTATATTTTATCAGATTCTATTGATTCTCTATATTTCATTTCATTATTTTGCAAAACACAAAAATAAGCTGTTAAGGAGATTCTTCCCAACAGCTTGAAAGAATAAATGGATGTCAGTTTCAACCCCTGATGCGAAGTTTCATAACACTAAGACTAGGGAGAAATATTTACTTCCTCAGCCTACATTTGTACCATAATTCTATTATCTTCTACTGATACTTCGTAGATTTTCACCTTGTACTTTGGATCCCCAAGACACTCACCATTATGTATGTTAAACTCCCATCCATGCCAAGGGCAGAGTAATACCTCACCTTCCATGCCGTAAATGTATTCATGTGGTTTGGAAGGCATGGTCGTTCCTGAAAAGGTACCTTTGCACAACTCAGCTTGTTCATGGGGGCATACATTCCGAATGGCATGATATTGGCTACCATCATAATAAATGCCGATACTACGTCCATTGACTTTCACAATTTTACAACTGCCAACTTCAATATCCCCAACCTCAGCTACTACATGTTTAGGTTTTACTTTTTGAAGAGCTTCCGCCATGTCGATTGTCCTCCTTGTTCACTTTATTTGCCATCTATATGATACAATTCAGCAGCGTTTTCGTATGCTACTCGTCTACGCATCACTTCTGGTAGTTTACTAAGTACAAATTTTGGATCATCATTGTCCCAATGCGGATAATCTGTTGCAAACATGACTGTTTTTTCTGCTCGCATAAACTGAAGCATCTGGATCATTTCTTGAAAGTTTTCGGGTTCTTCAATAGGCTGTGTCGTAAAGCGGTAATGATCTATGATGTATTCACTTGGTTTACGCTTCAACCAAGGAACTTCTTTTCGCATGGCAATATAGTTCTTATCCATCCTCCACATTAGAGAAGGTAACCATCCTAATCCACCTTCTACTGCAACCACCTTCAACGTCGGGAATCTTTCAAAAACACCTTCACAAACAATACTGTTTAATTGTGACATTTGGTGAATCGGCAATATGTTGTGTCGTTCTAAATTTGTTGTCGGTTGTCCTACAGCTGAGATAGGAGGAGAATTAATTCCTTCACCCTCTCCTCCACTATGGAGAGCGATTACCAAATTATTTCGCACAGCAGCCTCGTAAATAGGGTAAAACCATCTTTGACCATAAGGTTGGCTTGACGCTGGACTAATCACTACTTGACACACTTTTGGGTGCGATCCGAGGCGATCAATTTCTTTTGCTGCCAATATCGGGTCTTGAGTTGCGATAACGATCGATGCTAACCAGCGATCATCATGAGAGATCCAATTATCCATGGTCCAATCATTAAATGCTGTAGCTACAGCAGCAGCATAATCCGGGTTATTATGTGTGGAAATTGTTAGAAGACTGCCAGTAAGAATACCTTTGCTTATATTATATCGATCTAGGAAGTCTTTTTTTGCATATTCAGGGTCTGACCCTGGTGTCAGTCCATTTCCAGGTGATGCATCTCTCCGAGTCAATGGGATTGGTCTCCAAACGAGTGATGGAAACGTACCACCTGGCTCCTTTAGTCGATCCCACCATACCCTAGGCATATAAGGCTTTAATTCCTCATAGCTGTTTAATGTTTGATGGACGTCACAATCAATAATGCCGTAATCAACTCCCGGTTTCGATGGCTTCGTTTTCGTAGATGCCTCCATACTTTCATTACCTCCATTTTATTTTGTAGACTGGCTCGATCGGTCTCATTGCTGGACCGATCGGACCTATTGCCCCCAAGCATTCAGTGCGGTTTAAAATGAGTATTCTTGTACTAGTAGTTTGAGAGATTCAAAAAAAGATAATTATCTACCCAAAATATAGGTGCTTATCGATAATCTATGTTATAAATCTATATTTCTGCCATCGCGCATTGCGAAAAGAGAAACGAGAGAAATAACACCCGCAATCATCAGATACAACGCGATAGGGACCCAAGAGTCGTTAAAAGCGTTTAACAATGCAAGTGCAACCAAAGGAGCTGTACCTCCAAACACCGCTGCACCAATCTGATTACCGACAGAAATACCTGTCATACGTACATTTGTACTAAAAACTTCCGAGAACATTGTTCCCATTACAGCCTCAATCGGAGCCCAAATAATTCCGATTGCAATAACGGTAGCAACCGTTAACCATAGGGCAGACTTAAGAGTTAACAGATAATAGTACGGGAAGGCAAATACAATCAACCCAATTGTTCCGGCCATATATACAGCTTTTCTGCCCACTTTGTCTGACAGTTTCCCCATCAAAGGGACCATGATAATCGTTACTAAATTAGCAATTGCAACTGCATTCAGCACTGTCGACGTTTCATAACCAAGATATCCAGTTGCGTAAGCGATAATAAAAGTTGCGAAGATGTAATATGGTCCTGTTTCTACAAATTTAGCTCCTACAGTAATTAACACTGCCTTCCAGTGATAACGGAAAGTATCCACGATTGGGAGTTTAGAAATGTTACCGCTTTCTTTTGCCTTTTTAAAACTCGGCGTTTCATCAATACCGTTACGAATCCAAAGGCCAATGAAAATCAATATAGTACTTAGGAGAAACGGCAGGCGCCATCCCCATGCTAGAAATTGTCCTTCTGGCAGCTTATTTAGCAATGAGATGGACATTACTCCAAGCAGCATTCCGACTGGTACTCCGAGTTGTGGGATACTGCCATAAAACCCGCGGTTTCCTTTTTTTGAATATTCAACCGCCAATAGTACAGAACCGCCCCACTCCCCGCCAATTCCAAGCCCTTGGCACAAGCGCAGAGTAATAAGTAAAATTGGAGCCCAAATCCCAATAGCGTTGTAATTTGGTAATAAACCAATCAAAAAGGTAGCTCCACCCATCAAGGATAAAGTTAGTATCAGCGTTTTCTTTCTCCCAATTTTATCGCCAATATGACTAAAAATAACTCCACCTAATGGGCGAATGAAAAATGAAAGGCCAAACGATAGATAGGAAAGCATTAACCCAACTACAGGATCGTGACTCGGAAAAAATAGTTTATTAAATACCAGAGAAGCCATTGACCCATAAAGAAAAAAGTCAAACCACTCAATTGAACTTCCAACCATACTGGCTAATAAAGCCCTGTTTGTTCCTTTCTTAGAAACTTCTTTTGTAGAAATTTCTTTCTGAACAACCTCAGTCGCACGAGCTTGTGACATGTACATTCCTCCTCTATAAATGTTGTTAACATTTTTACAATGAAAATAGTGTTAAATAGTTAAAGGACATGATAGCTACAAATATTTCGTATATTTTTTCGTGTTGAAAGGAAAAGAACTTCCCCTCTGAAAAAAAGTAGTAATTAATATTCTCTTGGAGGAATGTCATGATGGTCGTATTACCTAATATTAAATAATAATTTCATAGAATCGCTTGATTAAGAGGTTTTATCAGACAAAAGTAAGCGTTCGCATTCTAATTAAAGGCATTCCTGCCTTTTTTGACCCAGCAACATTCTATTATGTATAGCCTATTGGGAAAGTTGAAGGTCGTATCCTAATGCACTGTTTACCGTAGAGATTGTGGCAAGTAGATGTTTAACCAACTCTTTCTGTTTAGACAAAATCCTAACTGTTGGTCCACATATACTTATGGCAGCAATAATTTTGCCCTGACGTGAAAAAACAGGAGCAGCTACACACGATACACCACTTTCAAATGTTTCATACGACAAATAATAACCTTTAAGCCTTATCTGTTCCAATTCCTCACGAATTTTGTTTGGATCAACAGTCGTATGAGGAGAAGAAGGCTCCAATTTTGCAGTCGATAGATAGTTTTCAACCAGTGTTTGGTCACTGTAAGCTAATAACACTTTACCTAATCCTGTCGAATGAGGAGGTGAGGTTAAAGATAAATGGAATTGCAATCTCAAGCCAGACTCTTGATTCATGATTCGTTCCAATAGAACAACAACATTCGAATCCATTACCCCAAGGTGAACCAGTTCTTTAGTGGTAGATGATAATTCAACAAGATATGGATGGGCTATTTTCCGAATATCCAGTCTGTTTTCAAATGCAGTGGCCAACTCTAAACAGGATAACCCTAGCTTATACTTTCCTGTATCGCTATCCTGAGCAATAAAACCTTTGTCTTTTAAAGCATCTAACAATTTGGATAAATAACTTTTTTTGAGGTCAAGTCTTTCAGCCATTTCTCCCAAACTACAAACCTCGTGTTTTCTAAAAAACAATAAGATATCTAATGCATGGGAAACATTTCCATAGGATGCACGCTTGTTTTCCGTCACATATATCACCTCCTCAACAATTATTTTAGTGAATGGCGTTATCCATTTTCCACTGGGTAAATCGTAAATTAAAAAAAATAAAAAATCAAGTGTATTTTCTGAGATTTGTGATTATTTGCATAACTACTCGATGGGAGTTTTCAACAGCAAGGACTGTACAAATGCGATTGTTGCAGGGGTTATGACCTATACAAATTATGAAAAAAGGACAACTTCCAAAAGGGAAATTGTCCTACAACATGGGCTTTTTCAGCCAATATTTAATTTTTTTCATTGGAAGGTGATATTCTCTTTTCGTATGTTCTCCCGTGTCACTTCCAAAAATGCGCTTAAAGCAGGGGACATCCATTTGTCTTTGTGCCAAACTAATTGGGTGACGATCGGAAAGTCAGATCCAACCCATTTGAGTTCCGCAAGTCGACCCTGAGCCACTTCTGTCTCCACTGCAATCTTCGGCAGAGCCGCTATTCCAATACCTGCCATAACACATTTTTTAATGGCTTCTACATCCCCAAGTTCAAGTTTGCTTAATGGTTGTACACCAGCCTCCGTCAGTGATTCTTCAAATAAACGACGGTAATCGCATTCCTCTGTCACAAGTAGTGGCTGACCATTTAAGTCTAAAGCCGTTACTTTCTGCTTTTGGGCTAAAAAGTGATCTGGATGACTTACAATCACAATAGGCTCTGCAACTAGCGGTTCAACAATTAGGTTATCCGAAACAATAGGAGTCATAGATATTAACACTGCATCTAAAGCACCTTTAGCAAGAAGTCCACCGAAGTCCGCTTCAGATATTCCAGGACGAAAAACAAGTTGTACTTTTGGAAAACTATTTTGAAATTGTCTCAACAATGAGGGTAAACGATATGTGCACTGTGTTTCCGAAGCACATATGGTCAGTGTCCCGCTTGGCTCAACATTTTCTCCGACAATCATCTTTGCCTCTTCAGCAACCCCAAGAATCTTATCCGCATATAACTTAAAACGGTGACCTGCTTGACTTAAGATCACCCTTTTTCCTAATCGTTCGAACAGTGGAACACCAAGCTCGTCTTCAAGTGACTTAATTTGTGCAGTGATGCTTGATTGGGCAAAACAAAGAATTTCCGCGGTACGTGTAAAATTCAGTTCTTGGGCTGCAGTTTGAAAAATCATCAACTGTTTCAGTTCCATGGCTACCTCCTAAATCGGTTTTAACGATGATAATAATCAGAATATTCGTGTAGACCGATTATATCATTTCTTGTATGCTGTTTGTAAGCGTAAGCACTAAATTGCGAGAAGATTATCTATATTTTTAACATTTTTACTTTTGTAAGGTCTTTTCCTTGCTGCATCACGTCGAAATGGGCTATGAATCTAAAAGTAGAGAGGAAGTTAACTAGACATGTCAATGAGTTATAAGTATTTTATGCCAACCCGAGTGGAGTGCGGAAACGGGATATCAGAAAAAACGGGAGAAATGGTAAAGGAATTAGGTGTTACTAGCGTTCTTATCGTAACGGATAAAGGGGTTAGGGCAGCCAATCTTTTAGAAGGAATTGAGAAATCTCTCCTGGCTGCGAACTTGTGCTATGACATCTATGATGAAGTAGAACCAAACCCATCAGCTGAAACAATACATAGAGGAACTGATTATATCAAGCAACTTAATCATGGTGCTGTGTTAGCTATAGGTGGTGGAAGCAGCATTGACACTGCAAAGGGAATAGCCGCGATGGCTACCAACCCCGGCCATATATTGGAGTATGAAGGGGTGGGCAAAATTAAGAGGCCGCCACTTCCAATTATCGCAATACCAACTACGGCAGGAACAGGGAGCGAAACTACGAATTCCACTATTGTAACCAACAGAGAAACTCACTTTAAATTAGCAGTCCTTAGCCCGATGTTATTTCCAACCTTGGCCATACTTGATCCAACTCTTACTTTGAACCTACCACAAGAAATCACAGCCGCGACGGGTATGGATGCATTAACCCATGCAATAGAATCCTATACATCCAAAGCAGCGAGCCCAGTGAGTCAGGGATTCGCGATGCAGGCGATTAAAATGATTGGCGAAAATTTAACCAAATCTTACTTCGTAGGAACGGATATCGAAAGCAGGGAAAAAATGCTGGTAGCCTCTATGATGGCTGGAGTAGCGTTTTCCCAATCACGCTTAGGGAATGTTCATGCTATCTCTCATACGTTTGGCGGGGTCTTTAACATTCCGCATGGTATCGCAAATGCAGCGCTATTGCCTTTTGTCATGAAATTTAACTTACCAGCATGTGCCGATAAATATAAAGATATCGCGATCGCTTTAGGAAAGGATGTTCGTGGTTTATCCACATTAGAGGGCGCTGGAAAAGCAATAGAATCTGTTATTGAAATGAATCAAGCCATGAAAATTCCTTTAAATATTAAGGATTTGGGCGTCTCATTAGAATACTTGTCTAAATTAGTGGAAGATTCAATGAGGAGCGGTAACGTCCTCATTAACCCTAGACTGACAAAACCTGCTGATATTAAACTGATCATTGAAAATGCTTATTATGGTAATTTAGAAGAGTTTCAAAAAGATATAAACAATAAGGAAGATACATTAGTATTGGCATAAGGCTTATATAATCAGTCGATCATTTAAACTTTTGGCAAAACTGATTTTCAAATCCATTAACGAAGAGAAGGAGATTAAAAATGGTGAATATTATTGCAAACAGTGTATTAACCTATAAAAACTTTATTAAAGGAGAATGGACTGAGTCATCGGCAAACGAAGTGAATGGCAGCATAAACCCGGCAAACAAAAATGAAATCGTCGGCTACGTGCAGTCTTCCTCCCAAGAGGATGTGGATGCAGCCGTAGCAGCGGCTAAACAGGCGCAAAAAGCATGGCGAGAACTTTCTGGAACAGCAAGAGGCGACTATTTATATAAAGCAGCCAATATTATGGAAGACCGCCTTGATGAGATTGCAGAAACAATGACAAAAGAAATGGGAAAAACATTCGCAGAGGCAAAAGGGGAAACGGCCCGTGGGGCAGCTATTCTTCGCTATTATGCCGGCGAAGGGATGAGAAAAATCGGTGACGTTATTCCATCTACTGATAGTGAAGCGCTCATGTTTACCACACGTGTACCTCTCGGTGTGGTCGGTGTTATCTCACCTTGGAACTTTCCAGTAGCTATTCCGATTTGGAAGATGGCCCCGGCACTTATCTACGGAAACACGGTTGTGCTGAAACCAGCTCAGGAAACTGCTGTTACTGCTGCTAAAGTAATCGAGTGTTTTGCTGAAGCGGGTATCCCGGCAGGGGTTGTAAATCTAGTCACAGGTAAGGGAAGCGTTGTTGGTCAGAGGATAATTGAACATCCTGATATAAATGGCATCACTTTTACAGGGTCCAACACTGTAGGTAAAATGGTTGGACAAGGAGCTCTTGCCCGCGGAGCAAAATACCAACTCGAAATGGGTGGTAAGAATCCTGTTATTATTGCAAATGATGCGGATCTTGATCTTGCTGTGGAAGGCACGATTAGCGGGGGCCTAAGGTCGACCGGACAGAAATGTACGGCAACAAGCCGCGTTTTCGTACAGACTGACGTGTATGATGAGTTTAAGGAAAAGCTGTTGGAAAAGGTAAGTGCACTAAAAGTTGGATGCGGAATGCAAGGGGAAACGTGGATGGGACCGTGCGCTAGTGAGAATCAATTAAATACGGTCCTATCATACATTCAAAAAGGGAAGGAAGAAGGAGCGACCCTCCTATATGGCGGCGAAAGACCAGCAGAAAACGGAACGGAAAACGGTTTCTTCGTACAGCCTACGGTGTTCGAAAATGTCACAAATGACATGATTATCGCACGTGAAGAAATATTTGGACCTGTTCTTGCACTAATTAAAGTCGATACCCTTGAGGAAGCTTTAGAACTATCAAACGATACAGAGTTTGGCCTGAGCGCATCTATCTACACGAAAAATATCAGCAACATGTTCTCTTTCATTAACGATATGGAAGCTGGACTTGTAAGAGTAAATGCAGAAACAGCAGGTGTTGAACTTCAAGCTCCATTTGGCGGAATGAAGCAATCCAGTTCTCATTCGCGGGAACAGGGTCAGGCTGCGATCGAATTCTTTACTTCTATTAAAACGGTGTTTGTAAAAGCATAATCATTAGTTAAATAGAAGTCCCTCGTTTTTTTGCGAGGGACTTCTATTTATCAAGTATGTGGACATATATAAAATGAAAAATGAGGAAGAATAAGGAGAGCGTACATATGAATTTAAATTTGCAAGGAAAAAACGCTATAGTAATCGCTTCAAGTCAGGGCCTTGGAAAAGCCATCGCCGCACAGTTAGTAGAAGAAGGAGTAAACGTGGTGATTTCGAGCCGTGAAGAGAGAAAGCTGCAAAAAGTACAGGAAGAATTACATCAGCTAGGGAAAGGCAGGGTGGCCTATCATCGCGCCGATATTACGAATATAGAAGATATCCATTCATTGGTACAGTTCACCCGAGAAACGTTTGGGAAAATTGATATTTTAATTAACAATGCTGGTGGTCCTCCCGGAGGGAAATTTGAACAGATTTCTGATGAAGATTGGCAGAAATCATTCGAATTGAATCTCTTTAGCTACATTAGGATTATTCGTGAAGTGCTGCCTGACATGAAGAAGGGGGGAGGAAGAATTATTAATATTGCTTCCACGTCAATTAAACAGCCAATTCCAGGCCTCATTCTTTCCAATACATTCCGTCTAGGAATTGTAGGACTGACTAAAACGCTTTCTGAAGAACTTGCACCTTACAATATCTTAATAAATACAGTTGCACCTGGCAGAATCCAAACAGACAGAACTACTCATCTTGATCAACTGAATGCTGATAAGCTGGGGATTTCCTTAGAAGCAGCAGAGAATCAGTCTAAAAGGACTATTCCTCTAGGAAGGTATGGGACACCCGAGGAATTCGCCAAAGTTGTAACTTTTCTTGTATCAGATGCAAGTACATATATTACCGGTAGTTCTATACTTGTAGACGGTGGGATGGTTACGTCCATTTAGTTGAGCGTTTAGAAAAGATTGGATAATATACTGATAATTTAGTCTCTTCAAAAAAGATTTTTGCTTGTTCAAAATCCGCTGTTTGCATTAAGCCTTTTTAGTTTTTGGGGGAGTAACTGCGTCCGGCACATAATTTAAAAGGTAAAAGTTTCCAACTTATAGTAAAACAGCAGAAAATGCAAAAACAGAGGGGTAAATACCATCCCTTCTGTGGAATTTTAATTTGGTGATTTTAGGAAGTTATAACCGGCCTTGACATTTTTTCTTAACAAACAAAAAGAACTTGAAAAATGCAGTCATAAAGTTGCTAGTGTTACGTCTCAGTTCTAAAAGAGTTAATTTTTGCGTCCAAGGCTCTCATCCATTCTGGGTTGGGGGTCAGGTCCTCTAAGGGCCTTAAGTCAAAAAAAGAAATTAGGTACATTTTCCGTTTCCAACATCACATGAGCTAGTTTTTTCAACTGCATGAAAAGAAGCTTTTTCCAAAACAGATAGGGGTTCTTGTGAAAATACTCACTTAAACTATAGGGTGCTTTTGTTGAAATTCATATTAAAATTTAGTCCTTCTTCTAGGGGTTTTTATTTTGCCACAAAATATTCAAATATCTAGATAGGATACTATGTTATGGGCTTGAATCTTTAAAGAGAGGAGAGAAGTGATTTTTATTTATATTCTGTTGCTGTGATGGATTACAGAGGCTTGGGATTGGTTTTGGTATTATCGGCACGGGAAAGTGAAAATCCAAGTTTATAAATACGGAAATGCATACAAAGCATGGGGCATCATCTGGAAAGGTAGCAGTCTGGAATTGTTACTGGAGCACTCCAGAACAAGCTAGGGAAATGGCAGAGTTTAGAATGAAACAGGCTTTGGAAGAAATTTTAGATATCCCTCCTCACTAGTGTTGCATTAATTTAAATTAACTATTAAAAACATTCAAAATGTTCAATTTTGTTATTTTACGCAAAGAAAAAGTCCTTTATAATGAAAAAGTTAGGTGGTAACCCGTCCAAATCCACTAAAAAGGACCAATCTCATGGACAAGATTACACGAAAAACTTCGTTTGGACAATGGTTTTCACCAATAAATCTTCAATTATTTGAAGAAAACGTGAAAATGCTGGAATTAGATTCCTACACGAACGACAGAGTCGTTTCTGAAATTACTACTTTTTGCGCAGCTACAAGAAATCGAACGTCTTCATGCACTGGGCGATTGTCTTTTCGATGACCTGCTTCAAAAGGGCATCGATCTTGATTCTATTAGTATTTCCCGGCTGTCGCGCCGATTAAATGGTTTGAATCCAGATCTATTCCAAACTCTTATTCTAGATTTAGTGTCACAAATTCATGTCAAAACCCACTATACAAAACTCGTGATGCCGTTAAAAATCATCGATTCAAGCACATTGCCACTCAATTTGACAAATCATAAATGGGCAAAATTCCGTAAAACAAAGGCGGGAGTCAAGTTGGATCTTCGTCTTGTTTTTATGGAAAAAGGTACTTCCTATCCTGAAAAAGCCGTTATGACAACTGCAAAAGAACATGACCGTGGCCAGCTTGAAATCATGGTGGATGATAAAGAATGCATGTATGTGTTTGACCGCGGTTACCTAGATTACGAGCGCTTTGATCGCATGACGGATGAGGGGTGCTTTTTTCTTTCAAGGCTACGGAAAAACGCTGTTATACGGGAAGTTTACAACTTTAAACTTCCTGAAAATACAGACGTTTTATCGGATCAAATGGTTTTAATTGGTACGACACAGAACCGTGCAAAAAATTATTTTCGCCTATTAAAGGTCTTGGATTCAACAGGATGAACTCCATTTAATCACAAATCGTTTTGATTTGAGCGCCGAAGAAATTTCAGAAATGTACAAATCACTCTGGGCAATAGAATTGTTTTCAAATGGATAAAACAACATCTCAGCATCAAAAAATTCTACGGTCAAAGTGAATGGGCGATTCAAAATCAAGTGTTTATTGCGTTAATCGTTTTTTTGTCTACATGTTCTCGTTCAAATAGAGACGAAAAGTAAGCGAAAAACCTTACAAATTAGCCATTATCTAAGGGATGCTTTGTGGAAACCAGCGAATATCTGGCTTTGAAAAATTGAAGGAAAAGCCATTCCTTGATAAGCGAAATGTCGTCGGCACACAGGTCTAATTGTAAATAAATTTCCAAATGTATGGAGCCACCTTTGATTAGGTATTTACCTTTTTGGCTCTAAACAGGAAAGATAATTAAACTGAAAATTGTGACATCGTTTATGCAACACTAGTGATTAATGGACAAAAAAAATCTGCAGACATTTTAAAATATGATCTGCAGATCTTGTCGGTAACAATAGAGCGGGCACCTATTAGAAATGGAAACATTTTGGTCTCGAACTAAAAATAACTACCGAAAATAATAAATAACTTAATTTTATTAAATTTCTGTAAAACCTTCTAAAAATAAGGATTTCCAATAACTAATGATATTTAAAAATAACTAGAAATAACACCTTTCCTCTAACTTCAAATTGCTTGAGGCCTGCGTGCTAGGTCTGGTGGGTTCGATTCCCACGCAGTCCCGCAAAAAAATCCTACAGCTGCAAGGGTTTGTGATAAATTTTGACCTTTGTATTCACTAAAACTTAATAGGGATTTCCTACACAGTTTTCTGCCAGTTTCACGAAAGACTGTTTGAGACTGAGTTAAAAAACTGATTAGGACTTATCAAGAAACTGTTCGATTCGTAGCTCACTTAATATTAATTAAGGGGGCTTTTTGTATTCACAGAAAAATTAATAGGAAGTTAAAATTGGAAATGTTTTTAGCGAATGTTAATGTTAGTCAAGACTCCTATATTGTCGGTAAAGTGTGAGAATTTTCTACCATTTATTAAGGAAATAAGTTCCAGTAATTATTTTGCTATGATATAATGATGGTAAGTTTAATATATAATGCATAATTTTGTGTAACTTTAGTAAGTTTTTTTGGGTTATGCTGACTTAAGTAGGGAGGATTACATATGTTTGAAAACCTTTTAACTATTTCTGACGCTGCAAAGCTCTTGGGAGTGTCCCCAAGTACATTAAGGCGGTTAGAGAAGAATGGAAATATTGAAGAATATGGTTTAAAGGTTATTTATACCCCTGGAGGACAAAGACGTTATATTCTTGATGAGGTTCAACAGCTTTACTCTAATCAAGGGTTTTCAGGACAAACTGGATTTGGTATAAAACCAGCTCTATTAATTCGTGATTTAACTATAGCATTTACCGAATCCCATTCTCAATTATCTATTAAAATGGATAATCAAATCGCTGCTACCCAACAACTTATTGAAGAAGCACTTACCGATAAAATTCCGATTATCTTTAGTAAAACCATTTATGAATCAGAAAATAAGGTTTCTAGACTGTGGTGTGAGAAATTTCCGTCTCTTCAAATTTTAGACCGCGAAAGTACATGGGTCAACATTCATCCAGATTTAGCTGACTATCCCTATGATATGGTTAATGCAACAGTATATATATCTACTTTGTACGATAATCAAGTAGATGATTACCTGCAAAAAAGAGAAATTGATACAGTAATATTAGCTGGAACTACTACAAGTGGAAGTATTAGAGCAACCGCTGTCGATGCCCTTCAAAGAGGTTACAGAGTTATCATTCCTAAAGAGGCTGTAGGAGATCGAAATCAAACCTTACAGAACTCAACATTAGTAGACTTAAACGCAAGATATGCCGATGTAATGAATCTGGAAAAGGTTCTTAAAGGCATGAAACTATAAGTAGGGCAGTTGAATTAAAACCATGATTATTTTTGATAATCATGGTTTTTTTTATTTTTAGAAAAATTTAATAAATTTGAATATTGACACTAATAGCACTGTAAGTTACAATAAATTTGTGGAAGCTTTGATAAGTTTAGTAGCTTGAGGTAACTTTTGAGAAAGTATACAACTTTGGTAACTTCAATCTATTGGTTGTAACAAATTTTCTATTATTTTAAGGAGGAGTAAAGATGGAAAATACTCAGGTAGTATCAAAGTTTTTGAAAACAGGTGAGATGTTCAAGGAAAGTCTTCGTGATGGTCGGACGGTGTATTATAAGGGTGAAAAAATTCAAGATGTGACCATTCATCCAGCTACTAGTGGCGGTATCAATATAATGTCCAAGATCTTTGATGCCCAGCATAACTCAGAAACCCAAGATAAGCTCACATATATCAGTGAGGAGTCAGGTGAAAGAGTAAGTAAAGCTTGGATGATTCCCAGAACGAAGGAAGACCTTAAGAGCCGCCGAGAATTAACTGACTTTGTAGCTCAGGAAACCTTCGGGGTGTTTGGCAGACCGTTCGATTTAGCACCACTCGTTCCTGTAGGGATGGCAGCACATCTTTCCAAATTCCGCAGTAAAAGACCAGAATATGCTGAAAATGTACTTCACTATATCGACTATGCCCAAAAGAATAACTTGATGGGACCTGAAGTACTAGTGGATCCTCAAAATGATCGTTCCAAAGCAGCAGCTGCTGGTGCCCGTCTATTCGATGTCGAATTAGGAGGCCAAATTAAAGGAGGCGACTCCACACCGGCTTTGCTCAGGGTAGTGAAAGAGACCGAAGAGGGGATCTACATTAGCGGAGCAAAGGCAGTAGGTTCTATTTCTTCTCAAGGAAACGAAATGATTCTCTCCAACCTTATGCGCCCGGGGCTTTTACCGGAAGAATCTCTTTGGTTAGCTGTTCCTATAAATGCACCGGGCATTCACATTGTCTGCCGTGAATCAGTCTCAACCGATTCAATTAGTTCTTATGATCACCCGGTTAAATCACGCGGAGAAGAAATGGATTCTTTCTTGATTTTTGATAACGTTTTTGTGGAAAAGTGGAGAATTTTCAACTATGGTGTCCCAGAACTCAATGAATTGTACGGAGGCGTTGTATTAGGAGTACACTGGCACGTGCTCTCCCGTTTAGCTACTAAAGCTGAATTGTACGCTGGGGCTGCCCAGCTTATCGTAGATGCACTTGGAACAGGGAAAATTCCAGGCGTCCGTTCAATCGTATCGGAAGTCATTCAATATGCTCAAACGTTAAGAGCCTATGTTTTAGCCTCTGAGGAATTAGCTAAACTGACTGAAGATGGTGTTATGTGGCCGGATGTCAATATGCTTACTGCCGGACGTCTTTATGGAATCACACATTATCCGCAAATTATTCATCATCTCCAGGAATTATGCGGACAAGGATTGGTCATGAGATTTTCTGAAAAAGACTATGATCATCCGTTTATTGGAGGAAAATTAGAGGAACTTCTCTTTGGACGCGATTTAACTTCCAAACAGAAAAACTTGTTGATGAACTTCATTTGGGATATTACCACTGATTCCCACGCAGGCCGCATCGGTCTATTTGAAAACGTCAATGCGTTGCCAGCACCACTGCTTCGTGAGCGTCTGTATCATGAATATGACCGAACACCTTTTATGACCCATATTCGTAAATCGATTGGACTTCCTTTGTAGGTATCGTTTATAAGAATAATAGCTTGATAGGTTATATCTATTTAGGAGGCGTGCAAATTGAAAAAAAACTATCGAATAGGACTCGTTGTTCCTAGTTCAAATACAACGATGGAAACAGAAATTCCAGCAATGCTTCGATGGAGAGAACAAGTTGACCCGAATTTGTCGTTTACTTTTCATTCAAGCAGGATGCGAATGAAAAATGTTACAAAAGAGGAATTAAAAGCAATGGATGTAGAAAGTGACCGCTGTGCTGTCGAACTTTCAGATGCCAGATGTGATGTTCTTGCGTATGCATGTCTTGTTGCTATTATGTGCCAGGGGCCAGGGTATCATATGGAATCTGAACAGCGCTTATTTAATGCAACAATAGAAAATGGAGCAGCTACTCCGGTTATTAGCAGTGCGGGTGCATTGGTAGAGGGCATTAAAACATTAGGAGCACAAAAAGTCGCGATAATAACACCTTATATGAAGCCATTAACGAACCAGGTGATTGACTATATTGAGGCTAGTGGAATACAAGTGACAGATTCTATTAGTTTGGAAATCCCTGATAATTTGGAAGTTGGACGTCAAGACCCTATGCGTTTGGTGGAGATTGTTAAAAATTTAGATATTAGCCAAGCTGATGCTGTTGTATTATCTGCTTGCGTTCAAATGCCTTCATTAGAAGCTATTCAAATAGTTGAGAATGAAATCGGAAAACCTGTGCTTTCAGCAGCTGTGGCAACAGTATATAACATTCTTAAAACTCTTAATTTACAGCCTTATGTACCAAATGCAGGAAAGTTGCTATCAGGGGATATTCTCTCTAAATTTCCAATTCAGGAGGGGAACTATAATGGATGAAATAAAGGATAAATTTCGGGAGTCCATGGGCCGACTCGCTACTGGAGTAACAATTGTCATGACTGAAATTGATGGCCGGCCTTGGGGCTTAACGGTAAGTGCGTGTTGTTCACTATCAATGGAGCCACCTCTTATTTTAATAAGCCTGGCAACTAAAGCAGCTAGTACACACGCGATAATTAATAACGAACGTTTTAGTGTAAGTGTTCTAGCCGAAGATCAAATTGAAGTAGCGAAATCTGGAGCTAAAGCAGGAGCACCAAAGTTTTTTGAGGAGTTTGTAGAAAGTAAAGGCAATTTTAATTATGATGTCAAAAATGCTCTAGCCAATATTCATTGTAAAGTTGAACAAACAGTCACTGCCGGTGATCATACCATTTTTATAGGGTTCGTTGAAAATGTAGTACTGGGTGAAGCTAAGTCACCATTGCTTCATTTTAATAGACAATTTGGAGAATTTAATACAGCTGTAAAGAGCTAAATCAAGTGAATGACTTTCCAAGATTGGTATATTACCAATCTTGGAGGGTTATGAAGGGAGAGTTGTTGTGGTGCATGTTAAAGGTGATGAGGCTTTCTTTAAAGAAAGAGGATTTGGAAAATTATTAGGTTTTGGTAAGAAACCTGGTTTGATAGTTGTGGATATGATTAAAGGATTTACTGATTCTAGTATGCCTATGGGCTCAGATTTAACCCCGCAAATTAAAAAAGTAAATGAGCTTTTGAATATTATGCACAGAACGGATCTGCCAGTATTCTTTACTACCATTTCTTATGATGATGATACATTTGCAGATTCAGGAATTTGGTACCAAAAAATGGAGGGGTTAAAAACTTTAAGAGCAGGGACCGATGCTGTAAATGTGGATCCCCGTTTAGATTTTCGTTATGGTGACGGCTTAATTGTTAAGAAATATGCATCAGCTTTTTTTGGGACCGATTTAATTGCACGTCTGAATGCACAGAATGTTGATACTGTAATAATTGTTGGTTGTACTACATGTGGCTGTGTTCGTGCCACAGCTGTTGATGCGCTGCAATACGGATACAGACCAATTGTTGTTGAGGATGCTGTAGGGGATCGTTCTTTAGCATCCCATGAACAAAGCCTTTTTGATATGCGCCAAAAATATGCCGACGTATTAAAAACCGAGGAAGTCATTACATCTGTTTCTTCTAAATATGGTAAGGATTCATTAACAGCCTTAATAAATGAATAAATTTTCCAATCAGTGCCTTTAAGCCTTAAAAGATTTGATATCACACATCGTTTGAAGGAAAAATACGGGCCAGGTGAGACTCCCTTACAACTGCAACACATGGAATATTGAGGAGGGATAATGCTGAAATATTTTAAAAATCTATTCAACCCACATTTAAAAGAATTAGAACATGGCTCATATATTACGATTGGTTCCTTTGATGGCGTTCATAAAGGCCATCAACAATTAATTTCAAACATTGTAATAGAGGGGAAAAAAAGTAACTATCCCACTATAGTCATAACATTTGACCCTCTTCCGAAATCTTTTTTTAGTCATAATGATTTACAATCTTCACGTATAACTAGTTCGCACACCAGAGCAGAGAGAATTGCTGCTCTGGGAGTCGATATCCTCATTGAATATACTTTTGATAATAACTTTTCAACAATTAGCTCCGATGAATTTATTCATAACGTTCTTTTGGGTCTAAACCCTAAAAAATTTTTTGTAGGAAAAGACTTTAGGTTTGGCTATAAAGGTTCAGGAAACCCCGAAGTTTTAAAACAAACAGGTTCAAGATTGGGATTTGAGACAGAAATAGTCGAATTTACCGATTTAGCTAATGAGCGAATCTCTAGCACTAGAGTGCGTCATGCGGTAAATAATGGTGATCTTAAGCTCGCCTATGACCTTATGGGTAAAAAACATGAATTGTGTGGCAGGATTGTAAGGACAATGAATGATTTTAAAGGATTATTTGTCCCCGATTCTGCCCTTATTCTGCCGCCTGTAGGGGAATATTGGGTCAATATGAAAAATTCTACTAACAAATACTTTACTAAAGCTATAATTCTCAATACCAATAAATCTATTGAAATTGATTTAGACAATGCTATGATTAATAGTTTTTCTAAAGATAAAGTTATTGTACAGTTTCTGCAGTCTGTGACAACAATAGTTCCTGAGGAAATTGAATTAGAAATAGATAACCAGCGTCATTCTATATTAAGTTAAATTGTTATCTTAAATATATTATATTGTTTAATATTGTTTAGAATATTGACACATTTTAATACTCATCATAGAATTTATCATGAAAAATTCGGTAAGTTTAGCAACTTGAGGTAACATTAATAAGCTGTTCAACTTTGATAACTTTAAAACGTTAGCGGGAAAAGATTTTCTATTATATCTTAGGGGGAGAAGTATGGAAAATACTTCAGTAGTTTCAAAGTATTTGAAAACAGGCGAGATGTTTAAGGAAAGTCTTCGCGATGATCGGACCGTTTACTATAAGGGCGAACTGATTTCGGATGTAACAACTCACCCAGCCACTAGCGGTGGTATTAATATCATGGCTAGTATTTTTGATGCCCAGCATAACCCAGAAATCCAAGATAAGCTTACTTACGTCAGGTCAGACTTAGGGGATCGCGTCACCAAAGCCTGGATGATTCCTAGAACGAAGGAAGATTTAAAGAGCCGACGGGAATTAACTGACTATATTGCTCAGGAAACCTTCGGGGTGTTTGGCCGCCCGTTTGATTTGGCGCCTCTTGTGCCTGTGGGAATGGCGGCATATCTTTCAAAGTTCCGCAGTAAAAGGCCTGAATATGCAGAAAATGTCCTCCACTATATTGACTATGCCCAAAAAAATAACTTAATGGGACCTGAAGTATTAGTGGATCCTCAAAATGACCGTTCCAAAGCCGCCGCCGCTGGTGCCCGCCTGTTCGATGTCGAACTAGGGAGCCAACTAAAAGGAGGCGACTCTACACCTGCTTTGCTCCGGGTGGTGAGGGAAACGGAAGAAGGAATCTACATTAGCGGAGCGAAGGCGGTAGGTTCAATCTCTGCCCAAGGAAATGAAATGATCCTCTCTAATTTGATGCGACCTGGTTTGTTACCTGAAGAGTCATTATGGTTATCAGTACCGATAAATGCACCAGGTATCCACATTGTCTGTCGTGAAACAGTCTCTACTGATGCAGCAAGTTCCTATGATCACCCGGTCAAATCACGCGGAGAAGAAATGGATTCCTTCTTGATTTTTGATAATGTCTTTGTGGAAAAATGGAGAATTTTTAACTATGGAGTTCCAGAACTCAATGAACTATATGGAGGTGTCGTATTAGGGGCGCACTGGCATATTCTCTCTCGTTTAGCAACTAAAGCGGAACTGTATGCTGGGGCTGCCCAACTCATTGTTGATGCATTAGGCACTGGGAAGATTCCAGGTGTACGTTCTATCGTATCAGAAGTAATTCAGTATGCTCAAACGTTGAGAGCTTATGTATTGGCCTCAGAGGAATTAGCTAAACAGACTCAAGATGAAGTGATGTGGCCAGATGTCAATATGCTTACAGCAGGACGTCTTTATGGAATTACCCACTATCCGCAAATTATCCATCATCTACAAGAATTATGCGGACAGGGATTGGTCATGAGATTTTCTGAAAAAGACTATGATCATCCATATATTGGCGGGAAATTAGAGGAACTTCTCTTTGGACGCGATTTAACATCCAAGCAGAAGAACTTATTGATGAACTTCATTTGGGATATTACCACGGATTCACATGCGGGTCGTATTGGTCTTTTTGAAAACGTCAATGCACTGCCAGCACCATTGCTTCGCGAGCGTCTGTACCATGAATATGACCGAACACCTTTTATGAACCAAATTCGTAAATCAATTGGACTTCCTTTAAGGCTGTAATCAAAGCTTTTTAATAACCGCAAGAGTAAGTTGCTTGATAAACGATTAGAGCTTAGTTTTTTAGTTTCTTCGTTGAGAGGAGTACATTAATATGAAGCAAAATCATTCTTTTGAGGATTTATTTGTAAAGGGTCTAAATGCAAATATTCACCTCATTACTAAAGGAGAAAAAGCCGGTACTCCAGTCATTTTTTTGCCTGGAATTACTAGTTACAGCTATTCATTTGTAAAAGTCCTAAATTTGATGCCTGAAAAATATTATTCCTTATCAATGGATGCTAGAGGCAGAGGGCAGTCCGATCGGCCTAAGGAAGGCTATCTATTAAAAGATTATACAGAAGACTTGCTGAATGTAGTCAACGCATTAATAGATAATCAGGTTTCTCCGATATTGGTCGGTCACTCCATGGGAGCCCGAATTGCTGCTGCATTTGGGAGCCAGTATCCATCTCTAATTTCCGGCATGGTATTAATCGACCCTCCTATTAATGGTCCTGGACAGAGAGATATCTATCCGAATCCTTTGTCCATGTTTTTAAAACAAAAGGAGGCAGTAGATCAAGGAGAAATGGAATTATTCCGTAGTTTCTTCCCTTCATTTACGGAGGAACAAATATCCGAAAGAGCAGAAGAGTATCGAAATAACAGTTTGCAAGCGATCATTGAATCCTATCAATCTCTGTTAATGGAGTCTTTTCAAGTATTTATCAAAATGCTTACTGTACCGGCATTACTTTTAGCGGCAGAACATGGAGATACAATTCGCGAAAACGAACTGCATGTTTTGAAAACTATCAACTCTTCTATGCAAGTGGAAAGGGTTAAAGGTGTAAGCCACATGGTGTATAAAGATGCACCTGAGCAAACAGTTGATTATATTGTTTCATTTATTGAAGGACTTACAAAAAAATGAAAGAGGTGTCTATAAATGACTGTTGAATTTGATGAAATGGTTTCCCTGTTTAAGAGAGAGCTTGAATTATGTAAATTAAAGCCGTCTGAAACGATGGCGGTACTAACCTCAGGAGAGATAAGAGCCGATTATGCAAAAGCGTTCCTTACGGCAGCATCTCAGCTCGGGGCGAATGCCTTTGAATTGAAACTGCCGCCAGTCAAACAAGGAGCGGCAGGTTCGTTTGGAATTACACCTTTGACAGATAACCGAGTTGCAGTTGAATGTTTAAAAAAGGCTGATCTTGTCATTGACTTAGTTCTTCTCCTTTTTTCTAAAGAACAATTGGAACTGCAGGATGCAGGGGTAAGAATTTTGCTAGTTGTTGAACCTTTCGATGTGATAAAAAGAATGTTTCCAAAAGAGAGCGACAAAGAGAGAGTGCTCTATGCAACTGAATTATTAAGAAATGCAAAAGAACTAAGAGTGACCAATAAGGCCGGCACCGATGTTACGTATCAGCTAGGTCAATATCCAATTCTTACAGAATACGGTTTTGCTGATGAACCAGGAAGATGGGACCACTTGCCAAGTTGTTTTTCTGCTGGGACATCTAACGATGGCGGCGTAGATGGAATAGTTGTTATGGATAGAGGGGACATATTTTTCCCTTTTAACCGATATTTACAAGACCAAATAAAATTAACGATAAAAGCCGGATATGTTACGAATATAGAAGGTGGTTTTGACGCCATGCTGATGAGGGAGTATATCGAAAGCTTTAATGACCCGCGAGCTTATGCAATTTCCCACATTGGCTGGGGGCTTAACGAAAGGGCACAATGGCATAGTCTCGCGTTTGATGATCAAGTATTTGGCATGGATGGGCGTGCTTTTTATGGAAATGTCTTATTCTCCTTAGGTCCAAACTCTGAATTAGGGGGGAACAACGATACCCCATGCCATCTTGATTTACCAATGAAAAATTGTACGTTATACCTAGATGGTGAGTTAATAGTTAAAGATGGAGATATTGTTATCGATGAAATGAAACCTGTAAAACCACAGCTAGCATGATTAAATAAACTCATTCTTTTCCTGTCGGTAAATTTATGATTTGTATCTTTGAATCTTTGAATTTTAAAAAAATAAATAGGTTATGGAACGAATTACTCTACAGCGATTTAATACAACTTCTTTGCGAGAGATGGTACGTTTTAGAAAATTATGACCATTATACGGAGGTATGTATATTGAGCAACCAAACGGTTAAGGTGAAAGAGCATTCTTCAATTGAAATACGAGGTGTCGATATGATTCCGGAGAATGAACGGAATTCGAAGGCATCAAATGTATTCTACGTCTTGTGTGGTTCGCAGTTTGCTTTTGGGATTATGGCCATCGGTTCTTTACCAATTGTGTTTGGACTTGGATGGTGGGCAGCATTCTGGGCATTGACGGTAGGGCTTGCAATTGGCTCAATTGCAATTGGAGCAATAGCTATTTTGTCACAGAGAACAGGAACTAATGGAGCACTTGCTAGCGGTGCACATTTTGGTGTAAAAGGCCGTGTTATTGGTTCGCTTCTTAATATTGTAATAGCCATTGGTTTTTATGCTCTAATGGTTTGGACTGGAGCTCAAGCCTTTGTCGCGGGAGGTCACCGGTTGTTTGGATGGTCAGAAGGAACCGGTACATTGCTGATAGGGTGCATCATCATTAGTATTATCACCGCTGTAGTAGCAATAATGGGTCATAAAATAGTAGTTCTGTTTGAAAAGATAGGCACTTGGTTGGTTGGAAGTATTGTCATTCTGTCTGTGTTTACATTTGCTTCACAGTTCAACGTTAGTTACGAAGGCGGACAGTATTTATTGGGAGGTTTTTGGCCGACTTGGGCACTCGCCATGCTAGTAGCCGCTTCGGTACCTATTTCGTATGCACCATTTGTTGGGGATTATAGCCGATATATTCCCAATAGTCATAGTTCGACGAAATTAGCTGTGGCTACATCCCTGGGAATGTTTGTAGGCTGTTGGTTAGCTATGGTACCGGCATCATATTTGATGTCAACGGTGAAGGATTTATCTACTCCATTCGTGACAGGAATTATTGGGGGGGCCCCCTCTTGGTGGATAGCACCAATTATGATTGCTGGAATATTTGGGAGTCTGCCGAACGGTGGTTTGTGTTTATACAGTGCCGGACTTTCTCTCGAGAGCCTGGGATGGAAGCATAAACGGGTAACTACCACGATAATAATGGCAATTATCGGATTTCTCTTAGTATTTGTAGGCGTCCAGGATGTATCCAATATGATCCATCTTATAGACGGGTTTGTAATTATCATCATAGTGGGTGTGTCACCTTGGTTAGCAATCAATCTAGTCGGACATTACTTAGTGAAGGGGCGCTATAAACCTTTAGATTTACACAACAGTTCCCCGTCAAGCAGCTACTGGTACTCTAGCGGGTATAACATTCCTGCTGTTATTTCATGGACTATTGGTTTGATTGTGGGATTGTTGTTCACAAGCACTAGCATTTTCACCGGTCCACTCGTACCTGCCGTTGGAGGCATTGATTTAAGTTTTACTTCATCAGCGCTTGTTGGGGCGATTTTATACTACGCTTTAACTATTTTATTACCAAATAGTTCCAGGGGTGTACCTAATGAAGTCGCTGAGAATATAGTACCTTAAATTGTTGGTTAGGAAAGTCATTAAAATGGAGAAAATTTCTTAAACTAAGACGAACTTCTTTTTAAAAGGAGTTCGTTTTTTTTGAAGGCTTTTTCATGATGAGTATTTTTAGTGAGAAATCTTATGAAGAGTATGGCTTGAAAAGTAGATGCTACTTTAATGTTTTCAAGAAAGAATTATTAGCAATTGATAGCTACATCCGTAGGAGGTTGCTGCCCAAAGATTAGCCAGGACTTGATTAATCAAAACATATTGGTAAGCCGTATGTCTTAATAGGACATGTGCGGTTCCGCTAATCCCTCTTTCTAGCAAGCTGCTTTTTATATGCATCAGAGGAAATGTAGGATTATCCAGTAATAATATAGCCTACTAAAAAAGTCTGATATAATAAAAAATAAATTTTTTAAAATTAGGTGGCGGCGCTAATGTTTGCTGAAGTAAATATTCAAGAAATAAGTTCGACTATCACCAAGTTGTTTCAATCCTTTCCTGTTAGGGTTGAAGTAGTGTTGCAGGATGATGACCAAAAGTCACTGCCGCTAAAGTGTCCGATCATTAGTAAAATCAAAAAAACTGGTATAGATGTATTCATTCGTAATAAAGCAAAGCACAGTACGTGTGAATTATGTTCTCTGAAAAATGATTGCGTGGCTGAAACCACCATTATTAAGCCCATAACCAAGAACAAAAAAGTAATAGGGGTTTTGCTGGTTACTCCCCTGGATGGACAGGCAGGCTGGCTGAATAAGAACTTCTATAATATTGAAATCCAGCTTGACTTTTGCTGTGAATGGATCAGCAATAAAATTGAAAATGATGATTTGAAAAAGGAAAACACCTTGGTCTTGGAAGAAATGATTGGACTGTTTTCTTTTATACAAGAACCCATTTTAATCGTTGGCCTTGATGGAACGATTCATAGCTTGAGCAATAATGTCAGCAAGGAGTTTAACAAAAGCAAGACGGTTTTACTGGGCGAAAACATCAACGAAATAATGTCTGCTTCCGATTGGCTGAAAATAAAGAATGTCAAAAACCAACAGGATTTTAAAATATCTATTCCTTCTTTAAAAAGCGAACAAGCAGAACATATAGCGAAAGTTAAACCGCTTCTAGCAAATGGAGAAATCGTTTCATTTCTTATCAAGTTGACATCTATCCATGATTCAAAAAAGAACATGACTGAACAAAGAGTCCTCTACACGTTTAAAGATGTGAAAGGAACGAGCGACTCCATTCAAACGGTTGTTGACATAGCTAGACGTGTGGCACCCAGCGATACCTCCATTTTACTGAGAGGCGAGAGCGGGACTGGGAAGGAAGTTTTCGCACAAGCGATCCATCAGGCAAGCAATCGAAGAGATGGTTCGTTCATTGCATTGAATTGTGCTGCCATTCCTGAATCTTTGTTGGAAAGCGAGCTATTTGGACATGTTAAAGGAGCTTTTACTGGTTCAAGTGGAGACAAACCAGGCAGATTCGAAATGGCCAATGGCGGGACGATCTTTCTTGATGAAATTGGAGACCTGTCCCTCCATTTACAGGCAAAACTGCTGAGGGTTGTCCAGGAGAGGAAAATTGAGCGGGTTGGAGATACGAAAAGCACTCCCGTTGATGTCCGAATTATAACTGCCACTCATCGCAATCTTGAAGAGCTTGTAGCAAAGGGCGAATTCAGAGAGGATTTATACTACAGGCTAAATGTCATTCCCATTACGATTCCACCATTAAGAGAAAGAAGAGAGGATATTCCGCTCCTCGTTGAACACTTTTTGAAAAAATTCTCCAGGGAGCTATTTCGCTCACTGAAGAGACTTTCTAACGATGTTTATGAAATCCTCCTTAGTTATCAATGGCCGGGGAATATCAGAGAACTGCAGAATGTAGTCCATCATTTTGTCCAATTAGAGATTGGTGACCTGGTAACCATGGAAAGCCTGCCCAAATATTTAAGGGATTTATATGTTAATGGCACAAAAATTGAACAGGTTGATAGCCTTGCTGTTTCAGGTAAAAGGAATACCCATGTGGAAGAAAAAGATTTGATCATTGAATTATTGAATCAGTATGGCAGGGATACTCCCAGTAAAAAGAAGGTTGCGAAACACATGAATATCAGCTTGCCTACTTTATATAGAAGAATTAGCAAATTCAATATTAAATAATGAACAGTAGCTGAGAAAAATGATAAAACTGAGAAAATATGAGAAAAAATGAGAAAATGTATGATTACCGGTGCTTACCGGTCATTTTTGGCTTTCTCATTATTTTAAAATTCTCGTAATTCACGTAAATTAAATCTTGTCATTCCCATTCACCCCGGGCTTTATGGGGATTTCATTTTGGCACACTTCTTGCATTATAAAAAGAAAGGAGCAACAACCTATGTCTTGGCAAATTAAAAAGCAGGATATACCACTATTGGCATTAGGAGCAAAAATCTTATCTTGTGGCGGAGGCGGTGATACCAAGACGATACAGAGTTTATTAATGTCGATCATGACGAATGAGGACTCAATAACTGTAAAGTCCATTACTGATATAGAGGACGAATGGATTGTTGCGGTCGGCATTATGGGTTCTACCATTTTATATGATGAAAACATCCCCAGCGGCCAAGAGGGAGTCCAAGTCCTTGATGTTTATGAATCGACCAGTCAAACAAAAGTCGACGCACTTATCCCTATAGAAATTGGCGGCGTGAATGCCCTGACTCCTTTAGTAACTGCGGTCATGAAAAAGTTGCCTGTTGTGGACGGAGATGGAATGGGAAGGGCTTTTCCTGAGATATCTATGACAACCTTTCATCTCTCGGATATTCCTTTATCACCATTCGTCCTGCAAACACATGATGAAAGCACTTTAATTGATGGTTTGGAGGATATTGATAACATAGCAGAATTGGCAAAAGATTTTATTGTGAGAAATGGAGGGTATGCCCATTTCCTTTGTTACGCTGCTAATGGAAGAAAAATGAAAACATCTATGGTTCCAGGATCATTAAATTTAATTCATCGGTTAGGAACTGCCGTCAAAAAAGATACACAAATAAGCCGAAAAATTGAAGAGATGCACAGGGTGTTCGAAAACTCAATTTATGGAAAACCTCTAGAAATCATCAGTGGTGTGGTTTCTGAGGTTAATCGGTGGTTTGAAAAAGGATCATTAATTGGAAAGCTCGTAATAGATGGGCGGTCCGTTTTTTCAAATAAAAGAATTGAAATAGAATTCAAGAATGAGTTTATTTCTATAAAAGAGGATCAGTATATTTGTACAACGCCTGATCTCATCCTTGTTTTGAATGAGGAAAATTTATTCCCATACAATGTTTCCGAGATCCAGGCGGGTCATTCCGTCATTATTTTCGCGCTACCAGCTCCAACCATTCTTCGAACAAAAGAAATGCTTGAGCTCGTGGGTCCAGAAAACTTTGATTTAACCATATCCTATAAACCTCTGCCAGGAGAATTAGATCATGAAACTGGGAATTGATGTGGGAGGAACAAATACAGATGCAGTGATTGTCAGGAATGATGGCAAGCTTCTTTCCTGGTCGAAGCACTTAACAACGAATGATATTATTTCTGGAATTGAGTTGGCTGCGAAAGAAGTGTTAAAAGAAGCAAACATCCCGCCAGACCAAATAAAAGGTATTTTCTTAGGTACAACTCATGTGCTTAACGCACTATATCACCCTGTCAATCTTTCTAAAACGGCGCTTATCCGTATCACGAAAAAGCCTTCGTTAATTGAACCAGCTTTACATTGGCCCGAAAATTTAAAGAAATATATTTCAAAGGTTTATCACTTTAAAAGTTCTTATGATTACACAGGCAAAATAAAAGGACAATCAACGCCAAATCCAGATGAAATCGAGCAGTTATACCATGATATAAAAAAATACGGTATTGAGTCAATCTGTCTTGTGGGAGCCTATTCCCCGTTATATGAAAGTGAAGAACGGGAAATTCGCGACCGCATTAAAGATTCTTTTCCTGAGATACCTATCACAATGTCTCATGAAATCGGAAGTACCGGATTCATAGAAAGAGAAAATGCCACACTTTTAAATGCAATAATATCCAAGGTGATCCGCCAGGCAATGATTGATTTATCGACATTATTTAAGAAACTATCATTAGAATGTCCATGTTGGTTAACTCAAAATGATGGCTCACTTATGGAAATCCAGGAAGCGATTGATTACCCCATTTTAACAATTGGGTCCGGGGTCACCAACAGTATCAGAGGGGCCAGTATCTTGAGCGGCTTGGACCGCTGTATCGTCGTCGATGTCGGTGGAAGTACGATTGATATTGGAAAGATCCAGAACGGGCAGCCGGAAGTTTCTATAGGTTCGACATCTATTTTGGATATAGATGTAAATATGCGGGTTCCGAAAATGTATTCCCTTCCTTATGGAGGAGGCAGTCTCATTTCAATCGAAGAAGAATCAGTTCAAATAAAAGAAACGATTGCCAGCGATATTGAACAGCAGGGGATATCATGGGGCGGTGACACTTGGACATTAACCGATTCTTTCCTTAAAATTTATCCAGATTCCTTTTCAGATGAAAAAATAACACTAAAGGGATTAGATAAACTGTCAGAGGATGACTGTCAAAAAGTGATTAAAACAGTGACGGGTGAAATCAAGAAAAAGATATCCAGACTCCAGCTGAGTAATGAAGCCCTTCCGGTTGTTTTAGTTGGCGGAGGAAGTTCATTACTTGTGAATAGGTTATTTGGAAAATACCAAAAAGTTTTCCATCCCGCTGGCTTTCATATTTGCAATGCAGTTGGCGCCTGTTTCGCACCTCTTAGTGCCCAGGTGGATAAAGTGTTCTGGCTGAGAGACAAGACGAAACAGGAAATAATCGATGAGGAAAGGGAACAACTGGTTCAACAACTTTTTCTGAAAGGAGCAAAAAGAGAGAGCATTGAGCTGGTATCTATAGAAGAGTTCCCCTTTGATTATATGAAAGGAGAGGTTTTGAGAATCCGTTTGAAGGCTTTAGGAGAATTGGAGTTTATTTCTGATGGAGGTGATGGGGTCGTTTAATTTTTTTATGAGATAAATATTCGGAAAATTCCACAAATTAAAAGGAGTGAAAGTAAATGAAAATCAAAGTAATCATGCCAATCACATCAGATATTTTTAATGAGGAAATTCTGGAAGAAGTTAAATATTATGCATCTGAAACAACTGAAGTTGGAGTGACCAGCCTTGATTATGGGCCTGCATCTGTTGAAAGCGAATATGATGAAGCGCTGTGTGTACCTAATTTTCTGGAAAAAGCTAAGGAGGCTGAGGAAGACGGATACGACGGTGTCATCAGTGACTGCTTCGGTGACCCTGGAGTAAAGCCGGCAAGAGAAATTCTGGACATTCCGGTTGTTGGTGCTTGTGAATCCTCGATGCTGTTCGCAAGCTCATTGGCTAAATCATTTTCTGTCGTGACAGTGCTGCCGAATGTAGTCCCTATGATTGAAAACATTAGCAAAACATTAGGGGTCAACGGTAATTTAGCATCCGTCCGATATGTAAATATTCCTGTATTAGAAGTTCACGATAAGGATCGGTTAAAAAGAGAATTGTACGAGGAAATGATCAAAGCAATCGAGCAAGATGGCGCCCACGCCTTAGTATTAGGCTGTACAGGATTCATGGGTGTTGCAGCAGAACTTCAGAAACGCCTAAAACAAAACGGGTTTGATGTTCCGGTCATTGACCCAGTATTCGCGGCAACACGACTGTTGGAAAGCTTGATCACAATGGGAGTAAAACAAAGCCGTCTGACATACATGACGCCACCCTCAAAACAGAGAATAAAAGCATAATTGGGATTGAAAATACACAATAAGTACACTCCTGTAAAATAAATTAACAGAACGTTCCGAATATTGAGCGGGGATTATGGCTTTCCATGAATAGGGCAAAATCCTTTTTTGTGAAAACCACAGTCAGGGGAGTAAATAATAAATTAAAGGGGTTGGATTTATGGAAGATACAAAGAAATTAGGAGACGATTACTCGCTGTCCAGGGTTCCGAAATCAGCGCGATTGCCAATGTGGGACATCATGCTTGTCCGGGTAGGAGCTCTTGCCACCTTGTCTCAATTTATGCTGGGTGCTGCATTAGGATACGGTATGACTTTCTGGCAGGCGTTTTGGGCCATGTTCTTTGGAAGTGTTATTTTACAGGTTATCAGTTTTCTTATCGGTTATGCGGGAGCACGTGAAGGTCTTTCTACGAGTTTATTATCGCGGTGGACTGGATTCGGCCGATATGGCTCCACTATTATCGGCATAGTTATTGCCATTTGTACGATAGGCTGGTTTGGGGTGCAAAATTCAGTCTTTGCCAATGGATTAGTCCAGGCAACCGATGGTAAATTGATTCTTCCCGTTGCCGCTGCGATAACTGGCATGGGCGTAACGGTATTGGTTATCTTTGGATTCAAGCTGTTAAGCATGACAGCGAAAATTGCCGTTCCTGCCTTTCTATTGGTAGTAGGATTCGGAATCTATCAAGTTCTAAGTGATTATTCGGTTATGAGTTTAATAGGAACTCCACCTCCAGGAGAGGCGCTTTCACTTGGAGTAGGTGCAACAATGGTGGCCGGAGGGTTCATGATTGGTGCAGTCATCACTCCTGATTTCAGTCGGTTTGCACGAAACGGGAAAGATGTTTTTTGGATGACCACGATTGGTACCATAGTTGGTGAGATGGGTGTCGGCATGGTTGCTGTGTTGATGGCCCATGCTGCAAAAACGAGTGATGTTGTCAGTATCATGCTGCAAACATCCGGTTGGCTTGGAGCCGCTGTAGTTGTTTTTTCAACAGTTAAAATCAATAACTTGAATTTATACTCTTCTTCTTTAGGTTTTACGAATATCATCGATTCGTTATTTAAGGTCAAAGTTAATCGTGCAATTGTGACACTTGTGATCGGGGTAATCGGAACAGTTCTATCCATCATGGGGATTCTTGATCGGTTTGTCGACTTCCTTGTTTTACTGGGAATTATGATTCCACCAATTGCAGGGATCATGGTGGTTGATTACTTCGTGTTAAAAACGTATCGTAAAGCACTTGATGAAAGCAGGGAGAAAGGAACCTTGCCAGCAGAGCCTGAAAAAATAAATCCAATTACATTAGTGGCTTGGGCGGCAGGTTTTGGAGGCGGTTATTTTATTACAGTTGGCATCCCATCCATCAATTCACTTTTAATAAGCGGTATCGTCTATTACGTTGGTGTGTTAACGGTGAAAGCATTTCAGGGTAAAAAAGAGCTAAAGGGAAAAGTTGCATAATAAACTTACGTATTATTGGAGGTTTTTAAATAATGAGAAAATTGGGCAAACAGGAAATCGAAGATATCGCGGTTGGCGCAGCCTTACTTGGTACTGGCGGAGGAGGAGACCCATACATCGGCAAGTTAATGGCATTGCAGGCGATTGAAGAATACGGGGAGATCACCTTATTGGATGTGGATGAAGTGCCAGATGACGCTTTAGTTGTGCCTTCTGCGATGATGGGAGCACCGACTGTCATGCTTGAAAAAGCCCCAAGCGGTGAGGAAGCAGCTGCTGCTTTCAAAAACCTTGAAGCCTATTTAGGAAAAAAGATCTTCGCAACGATGCCAATTGAGGCGGGTGGACTCAATTCAATGCTTCCATTGGCCCTTGCAGCAAAATTAGGTTTACCTGTTGTCGATGTAGATGGAATGGGCAGAGCGTTCCCGGAATTGCAAATGGTCACTTTCTATTTGGATGGTGTCGCCGCTACACCTATGGTCCTTGCTGATGAAAAAGGGAACACTTCATTGCTGTCAACGATCAATAATGTTTGGACAGAGAGGATTGCCCGCGCAGCTACAATTGAAATGGGCGGTTCAGCCATGATTGCCATCTATCCGATGACAGGCAAGATTGTAAAGGAAAGCGGAATCAGCAATATCTTAAAGCTGGAAGAAGAAATCGGCAAAGCCATCAGGCTTGCAAAGCAAAACAATGCAGACCCGATCAAAGAAGTTCTCAAAAAGGCAGAAGGGTTTGAATTGTTCCGGGGCAAAGTCAGTGATATTAACCGGAAAACTGAAACCGGTTTTGCAAGAGGAGTCGCGACATTCGAGGGAATCAATGAATATAAGGGTGAAACGCTCGAGGTCCGTTTCCAGAATGAGCATTTGCTTGCTCAGACCGAGCAGCGCCTCCTTTGCGTCACACCGGATTTAATTGCTGTGCTTGACGCGGAAACTGGCCTTCCAATCACGACAGAAGGCATCAGATATGGCGCTAGATGCGTCGTAATTGGAATGCCTTGCCATCCAAAGTGGAGAACGGAAAAGGGCATTGAAGTAGTTGGTCCTAAATACTTTGGCTACGATGTTGATTATATTCCTGTAGAAGAACTTGCGAAAAAAGGAGTGACAAAATAATGGGCGTATATCGTATTGGAATTGACGTAGGTGGAACCCATACAGACGCGGTCCTATTGGATCAGAACAATAAGGTGATTTCGGAAACAAAATCACCGACCACTGAAGATGTAGCAACAGGCATTTATACAGCCATGAAAAAAATAATCAACGATGCGAATGTTCCTCGTGAACAAATCAAATATGCAATGCTAGGGACCACCCATTGCACAAACGCCATCGTTGAGAGGAAAAGATTGAATAAAATTGCAGCGATTCGCATTGGTGCCCCGGCTACATTGGCCGTCAAACCACTGATTGGTGTACCGGACGACCTCCGCGTGGCACTTGGAAAGTATGTATATCTTATTCGGGGAGGGCATGAATTCGATGGGCGGGAGATTGTCTCTTTAGATGAAGAGCATTTATATCAAATCGCCGAAGAAATCAAAGGGGAAGTGGATTCTATCGCCATCACTTCAGTCTTTTCTCCTGTATCGCAAAAACATGAACAGAGGGCAAGTGAAATACTGAAAGAAGTACTTGGGGACGACGTATCTGTTTCTTTATCATCAGAGATCGGCTCGGTAGGATTGCTGGAAAGAGAAAATGCGACGATCCTCAATGCTGCTGTTGTCAAGGTCGCTAAAACTGCAGCGGACGGATTCATCAATGCACTGAAGAACGAAGGGATTGAGGCGAGAGTCTTCTTCGGACAAAACGATGGAACATTAATGTCGGTAGAATATGCGGTTAAATACCCCATTTTTACGATTGCCTGCGGACCAACGAATTCTTTGCGAGGAGCATCTTATTTAACTGATTTCTCCGATGCGATTGTGGTGGACGTTGGCGGAACAACTTCTGATATTGGCGTACTCGTTCAATCGTTCCCAAGGGAATCCTCATTGGCAGTAGAGATAGGCGGAGCGCGGACCAACTTCCGGATGCCCGACCTTATTTCCATCGGCCTTGGGGGAGGAACAATCATTCGCATCCAGGACAATGGCGAATTCACGGTTGGACCAGACAGTGTCGGGTACCGCCTGCCGGAAAAAAGCCTGATTTTTGGAGGAGACACTTTAACTACAACGGATGTTGCAGTAGCCCTTGGAAAAGTCGATCTTGGTGATCCTTTAAAAGTGGCCCATCTTGATAAGGAATTATTAAATCGAGTCTATGATAAAATGGTAGAACTCGTCGAAGAAGCGATTGATAAAATGAAAACCAGCTCAACACCTGTACCGGTCATTCTCGTTGGCGGCGGCAGCATTTTGCTGCCAGAAGAATTAAAAGGAGCTTCAGAGGTCATTCGCCCTCACCATTCAGGAGTGGCAAATGCCATCGGGGCGGCGATCGCCCAGGTTAGCGGACAAATTGAAAAGGTGTATGCCCTAGCAGAAATCAGCCGGGAAAAGGCGCTGGAGCATGCCAAGGAAAAAGCGATGTCAGAAGCGATTAATGCTGGTGCAGATCCCGATAGCCTGGTCATTGTCGATATAGAGGATGTTCCGCTTGCCTACATGCCAGGAAACGCGACCCGTATCCGTGTTAAAGCAGCAGGTGATTTAGCACAAGTTGAAATGAATGAACTGGTGTAGTACAAACTGGATAAGAAAAGCGCAAGCGCCCTGTTAAGCCCAGACAAATCATCTCTACCCGGAAAGTCGCTCTTTGACTTTTTGGGAGGAGGTTATTTGACCTCGAGGGGCTGGGAACTGGAGCTAGACAGTTATCGATAATATAAAAAAGCTCTAGTCCAATCTAGAGCTTTTTCTAATACTGATTATTATCAAATATTGGAGGAAAAGAATATGAGTATAGAAACATACATAGAGGAAATCAAAAATAAAACATTGATCATTGATGCCCACTTTGATCTTTTAATGGATGTGGCTATCCAAAGGGAAAAAGGCAGAAGGAAGGTGATTGAAACAGATTACTGGCCGCGTTTTAATGAAGGCGGGGTCAATATCATTATCGCGGCCATTTATATCGACAGCGGATTTTTACCCGAGATGGGTCTGCGAAAAGCGCTCAATCAGGTTAGTGCATTGTACGAAGAAGTACAGGAGTCCCCGGATAAATTGATGATTTGCAAAAATAGAGACGATATGATTCTGGCACAGCAATCAGGGAAAATTGGTTTCTTATTATCCCTTGAAGGAGCGGAACCAATTGGAACTGATTTAAGCTTATTAAGAGTGTTCTATGAATTGGGTGTCCGAAACATTGGCTTGGTTTGGAGCAGAAGAAACGCGGTGGGAGATGGCAGCCATTTCAGTCCGATAGACGAAGGGACAAAGGGTGGAATAACCCACTTTGGAGTGAAGGTAATTGAAGAGGCCGAAAAGCTTGGAATGATGATTGATGTTTCCCATTTGAATGATGAAGGATTTTGGGATGTGATCGAAATGTCAAAAAAGCCGATCATTGCATCACACTCGAACTCACGGGTTCTTTCGAATACGATGCGTAATTTAACCGATGAGCAGATGAAAGCTATTGCATCCAAAGGCGGTGTGATTGGAGTCAATGCGGTAAGCATCATTGTTGCAGTGGAAGACGAAAATAGTACGTTGGAACAATTTATTAAGCACATTGACCATATAGTGCAGTTAATCGGGATTGATCATGTTGGGATCGGGTTCGATTTGTGCGATGATTTCTTCAAATATATGGACGCAGACGATTTAGCCAGAATGCCGCGAAAACCCTTTGATGTAATAGACGGCCATCAAAGCTTACCGAAATTAATAGAAGGCTTGATTAATAGAGGCTATAAGGAAGAAGAGCTGCAAAAAATAATAGGAGGCAATTTTTTAAGAATCTTTTAAAAACTAGTGCCTGACCCCCTTTAGATTGCTAAGGGAGTCAGGCACAAAAAGATCTGCACATGAGTTACTGTCCTGTTGTCTCTTACTTTCTGATATTTTTGCCTTCCAAATATTCATGATGAAAAATGGCCTTAACTACCCATAAAAATAGGGTAGTTCTTGCAAGCAGCGGGTACAGCTTCTTGTGTAAAAAAGGGAGGCAAAGTTGCATGGTGATTCAAGCATAAAAGTTAATGCCATTAATGTGCGACGAAGTATATCAGGTATGGGGACTTCAAGAGGGTGGAGCAGGAATAACATAAATAGACTAAATGAATTTTGTTATTTAATTTGACTTGTTACTTTAAAACAAATGAAAATGAATGTCAATGAAAATTTCTCCCCAAATAGAGGGTCCTTATTGAACCCTCTATTTGGTTGTTTCTAAATGAAGTGAAATAACCAAAAAAACCATTTGTAATGGAGTTGGGATCAGACGTCCATTACGGTGTAGTTGTGGGAGTTTGCCCTTTTTTGGCAACGTTTAATTCGAGTTTTTCACTTAAGAAAGTGGAGCCCAGAACCAGGCCGCCGCCAAGCATTTGAATCCATGTCATACCTTCGCTTAAGAAAATTGAGGCAATGATCACAGCTGATATCGGATCAATGTAGCTAAGAACAGCAATCGTTTGCCCCTTGAGTTCTTGAAGAGAAGTAAAGTATAAAAAATAAGCAAAACCCGTATGCACAATACCAAGGACCAAGATAAAAATAATCGAAGTTGAGTTTAAACGACCCAAGTCTAGATTACCCTGCCACAGTACATAGGGAAACAGAACCAAGGCGCCTGCCATTAATTGCACTAACGTGATTTCGAAACCAGATAAATTTTTGATGAATTTGTTCATTAAGACTACACTTGCATAAAATGCGGCCGCTAAAAGGCCATAGAAAATACCGAGGGTGTTGTTCTGTGAATCGCTTGTACCACCAGCTCCAGGATTAACGATTAAAAATAGACCAATCATTGCCATTACGATGCAAATAACCTTCACACTTGTTAGTTTTTCTTTCAGTAACCATGGTGCTAGGATCATCACAAATATCGGTGCAAAGTAATAGCTAATGGTGGCATTAGATATCGTCGTATACCGATAAGACTCAAATAAAAAAATCCAATTAAGGCCAATCGCAGCCCCTGATAATAGAAGAAGAAGCGCATTTTCTTTTAACGCTTGATAAGATGGCTTATGTTTGACAAGGAAACTAGCAATAAGAAGGAATAGACTTCCGATGACCCCTCTCAAAAACGCTATTTCACTTGAAGACAGCTCAATCTTTTTTACAAAAACCCCGATGCTTCCAAAAATGAGCATCGTTAGGATGAGTCTCATTTTCCCTTTCATGTTGATCCCCCCTAGTTCTTTATCTAAATACCAAATGACTGATCGTTCAACTGCTGTTGCAGCAGGGCACCTTAAAACCATACCTTACTTTGTTATAAACTTGAATAACGTAAAAATCAACCATTAAATACCATTAATATTTTCTGTTTTATCCCAACAATGGGGTTTAGTGGTTTAAAGATGAAGGATTTAAAAAATATCTTAATCAGTGATTCAAAAGTTAAAGATAAAGAAAGGAGAAATCCAGCCTTTGTGCTGGATTTTATTCATCAAAATATTATTCCAGAAAAGACTGTTTTAAAGTACAAGTAGAATTGTATGAAATGGATGATTTCAATTCATATTAACTGAAAGGAGGCGTCCTGAAAATGAATTTTACATGGTTATTTGGGCTATTATTTTTATCTCAACAAGTGAATATGCCAGACAGTTTATTAATCACTAACAACGGGCACCCTTTATCGGTTGTTAATTGTATTGATTTATCGATGAAGTTACCTGGATTACCTATTATTAATACAGAAAAGTTAACAAAATGTATGGATCAAATTGACAAACATGTTTCTAAAATGCCTAAAAATGCAATGAAAGATGAGTCCGGAAAAATTATACCCGAACATGTTGGTTATCGCTTATATCGTCAGAGGTTCACAGAAAAAGTTTATTCTTATTATTTTAACAATGGTTCATCTAAAATAGAGGTCCCCTTACTTGAAATTTATCCTAAAGTTGACAGTGAATTACTTGGAAATATCCAAAATGAAAAAATCGGAAGATATGTAACATCCTTCAATATATCTAACAAAGGACGAACCAATAATATTTATCTTGCAACCGAGGCTATTAATAATTTTGTTCTTTTCCCAGGTGAAATATTTTCCTTTAATAAAGTTGTTGGAAAAAGAACAGCAGGAAAAGGATACTTGCCTGCACCAGTGATCTTAAGAGGAGAATTAGCAAAAGATATTGGCGGTGGAATCTGTCAGGTATCATCTACCCTTTTTAATGCAGTAGATAATGCCGGATTAGAAGTTACTCAGCGTTCCTCACACAGCAGAAAGGTAACATACATTCCACCTGGGCGGGATGCCACCGTTAGTTGGAATGGACCAGATTTTGTTTTTAAAAATAAATACAATCAACCAATTCTAATACAATCAAAAACGGTAGGAAACAAGTTAACCATCGAGATATATTCTTCAGATGTCATTAACTATACTCCTAAAAAAGTGCCACACCTTCCTTATGATCAAAATCACCCACCCAAGTAAGGTTATGTGGTCGATCTTCCTATTGGAGTGACAGAAATGAGGAATTGAAATGAAGGATTTGAACTATTGGAATCCAGAGGATCCAAAATTTTGGGAGACTAAAGGGAAAAGAGTGGCCAGTCGCAAATTGTGGATTTCCATCCCCAATTTATTAATTGCCTTCAGTGTCTGGCAAATTTGGTCGATTCTATCACTAAAGTTAATTGATGTAGGATTTAATTATACGACAGACCAAGTGTTTACTCTTACTGCTATTCCAGCCTTAACAGGAGCGGTCGTTCGAATTTTATATTCGATAGGAGTAACTTATACTGGAGGGAAGACATGGACGATCTTATCGACCTTAATTCTTCTTGTTCCAGTAATCGGTTTGGGGATTGCCTTGCAAAATCCTAATACGCCCTACATGACGATGGCAACCCTCGCTGCTCTTTGTGGTCTTGGTGGTGGGAATTTCGCATCCTCAATGGCGGCGATGGGCCCTTTTTTTCCAAAGGCAAAACAGGGGTCAGCTCTTGGGATTAATGGCGGTTTAGGGAACCTTGGAGTAAGCGTTGCCCAGTTTTTAATACCACTCGTGATTACCTTCCCGCTGTTTGGTGCATTAGGCGGAAGGCCGCAAGCCCTTCCTAATGGAGGCGGCGGGACCACTCAGGTTTGGGTTCAAAATGGGGCTTTAATTTGGATCATTCCGATCATTCTTTTTGCCCTCTTCGCACTGCTTGGCATGAACAATCTGCCACTAGAGAAGCCGAAATTATCTAACCAGTTAAAAGTATTTAAACGAAAGCATATGTATCTCATCACGGTTCTTTACATCATGTCTTTTGGCTCATTTATCGGTTATTCAGCAGCTTTCCCTTTATTATTAAAGGGTGAATTTCCGGAAATTAATTTCCTTCAGTTAGTATTTATCGGCCCGTTATTAGGGGCATTAGGACGGCCTGTTGGGGGTTATCTTGCCGATAAATTTGGAGGTGCAAAGGTCTCTCTACTTGTGATCGGAATTATGATTCTTGGAGTGACTGGCGTACTGATTTTTATCAGCGATAATTCACGAAGCTTTCTTGGTTTTTTTCTATCCTTTCTTTTATTATTTATTATTTGCTACTGGCGGGATTGTCAATGGCTCCATTTTCACGATGTTTCCGATTATTTTTGGGCCCGTCGAAACACCCGCGGCAATTGGATTGGCAGCAGCGATAGGAGCATTTGGCGGCTTCTTCATTCCTAAAATGTTTGGCTGGTCCATTCAAAATACAGGAGATATTAGTCCAGCATTATATCTATTTATTGTGTACTATATTATATGTGCCGGTATAATTTGGTTTTATTATGTAAGAGAAAATGCAGAAGTACATGTAGATGCATTAAGGACTCAGTAATTAGAAAAAAGAAGAGAACGAATGTTATATAATTTGCTGGATATTAGAGAAAAGCTAAGATTTATAAAATGTGGCACATTATATGGGACAAAAGAAAAGGATAGATAAAGCAGAAAATATTTGCCTTATCTATCCTTTTTTTTGTACTACATTTTTCGGCCAGAGATTGTTTGGGTCGAAGTTTGAATCTAATCTTACAACCAAGGAGCGGAAAGAGGATAGGAGGAAGATTTTGATCTGGATGACTAATCATTCCTTGGGATGATTGCAGCTTTATAGGAACTGTTGAAGTGATCAAAGGTATTTTAGGTAAGTATAAGTATCGTATGAATGCAAACGATAAATATTAAAATAGTGTCGGCAGGTGCTACACATGAAATGGCTGTATCAACCCAAACAGAAAGCAAACAATAACAGAAAACCCATCACGCTATCTTACAATATTCATACAAACCTACAACAAGTAAAAGATGAGCTGCAATCTTGCGCTGATCTAGTGATCCGGGAGCTTGAGCTAGGTGGTGTTAAAAAAGCAGCGCTTATTCATATACAGGGCATTTCTGACAGCGATACCATCAGTGAAAAGGTTGTAAATCCATTACTTGAAAAATGGAAAAATGCGTGCTATGCAATTAATGGTTATATCAACGTTACTAGTTAAAAATATCTTTCAAGTATTCGTCCCTTCGACAACAGAAGGTCAGATTGCAAAATTAGTAAAATACTTAGTTCCGGTTCTTTCTCTTGTAGGACTTTATTTTACATTTAAAGGTGGAAATACACTTTTTGGAATCGCTTTAATCGCATATAACTTCATTACACAACTTGCTCCAGCGTTTTTCTTTAGTTTGCTTAAGAGGAATTTTGTTACAAAATATGGCGCTTTTGCTGGAATCATTGCCGGAGGATTGTTAGTTTCTACCATGTCTTTAGGAAATATTACGATTGGACAGCTATTTCCTTTCATTCCTCAAGTTATTAAAGATCTGAATGTAGGAATCATTGCACTATTTGTTAATACACTAGTTCTGGTAGTTGTGAGTTTGATGACAAAAAATATCACTTTAACACAACCAAAAACCAAAGCAGTGGTTGAGTAACATTGATAATGTAGTGAACCCTGTCAAGTAGACAGTAAAAAAGTAATATAAAGCAGCAGCCTGAGTTCGATATTCATATGAACTCAGGTTTTTTATTGGGTAAACCTTCAGTATTAAGAGTTTGGAACATCAAATTTAAAGTGGTAGTGTCAGAAAGTTCGAAATTGTATTTTTCAAATAATATAATCTGATTCGTAAAATATAATGAATAATGAGGGCGAAAATTAAATAAATCAAATATCTGGGAGGCTAATAATGGGGGTAGGATATTTAAAAATAGAAGCGCGTACCGGTGGTGTCGCTTTACCGGTAAGTGGTGCAAATATTATTATTAGAGACTCCAGTGGAAAAATTCTTAACCAACTGAAATCAGATGAGAGCGGAAATACTGAAGCGGTACCACTGAACGCTCCAGATAAAGCTAGTACGTTAAGATCTAACAATCCAGGTCCATATTATTCAACATATGATGTGGAGATTCGTCACGATAGATTTATCTCGAATATAATTCGTGGCGTGCAGTTATTTGACACTGTAACATCCACATTACCTGTGAGGATGGCGCCTGTACCGAGAACGTTTGAACAAAGCAATTTGGTAAGGGAAGTAAATATTCCGTCACACGGACTTCTAACTCAAGTAGGTCGGAAACAACAAGGGCCTAAAGTACAACCTCAAGTACTTCATGATGTAGCTATTCCTGAATACATTACAGTACATCTTGCTCACCCTGACTCATGGGCAAGAAATGTTCGCGTCAAATTTATTGATTATATCAAAAACGTAGCATCAAGCGAGATCTATCCAACTTGGCCACATGCTTCTCTTGAAGCCAACATCTATGCTCAAATCACTTTTGCCTTAAACAGAGTGTACACAGAATGGTATAGGTCGAGAGGTTACGAATTTGATATATCAAATTCCACAAGTGTTGACCAAGCTTTTGTAGATGGTGGAGAAATATTTGAAAACATAAGTGTGATTGTTGACAAAATATTTAACCAGTACGTTCGAAGACAGGGGCATAAAGAACCGTTCTTTACCATGTTCTGCAATGGAACAACATCAACATGCCCAGGGGGACTTTCACAGTGGGGTACAGTTGACCTTGCAGAACAAGGGATGAATCCTTTTCAAATACTTGACCATTACTACCCTGATGACATTGAGATAGTAGAAACGAACAATACGATTAGCGTAGTTGAGTCCTATCCCGGTGTAGCTTTAAGGGAGGGAAGTCAGAGTCCTAGTGTTAAGATCATGCAAAGGTATTTGAACAGAATACGAGTCAACTATCCACTTATTCCACAAATCGCAAATCCGAATGGAATGTTCGGAAGCGATACGACTGAAGCAGTAAAAACATTTCAAAGTATTTTTGGACTAACGCCCGATGGGGTAATCGGTAAAGAAACATGGTATAAAATATCTTATTTGTATGTAGCGGTTAAGAAACTTGGAGAACTTGAAAGTGAAGGCGAATGGATCGATATAGGCGAGGTTCCGCCAACTGTCGTTTTAATAGAATCCTCAAAAGGTGCGCCTGTCGCTCAACTGCAATTTATTCTAAATACGATTTCATGGTTTTACCCTACTGTACCTTCTGTCATACGAGATGCAATGTTTCGAGCTACAACAAAAAAAGCAGTTATCGAGTTTCAAAAAACATTTAATTTGCCAGCTGATGGAGTTGTTGGTCGTGCCAATTGGGATATGCTTTATAAGGTTTATAAGGGGATTGAAAATAATGTGGTAATTCCTAAGCCCCTTCCCGGGACTGTTCCACCAACTGAACCACCACCTGAAACGGGTCCACCTTATCCTGGAATGCTTCTCCGTGTAGGCTCTAGGGGTGAGAGTGTTTTGTTAATGCAACAATATCTAAATGTCGTTTCAAAGGTTTATCCATCAATTCCAAAGCTTGCAGCTGATGGTATTTTTGGTAAAAGAACCAATAGTGCTGTGATAGCCTTTCAAAAACAATTTGGTTTGTCCGCTGATGGGATTATTGGTCCAGCAACTTGGAAACGTATTGTAAAAGAGCACAATAAAATTACAACTTAATCCTATCCATAGGTGCCCCTAAATAAATGGGACACCTTCTTTATTGATATACAAAAAACTAAGAGGGCACTTTTATTAAACAATAAGGACTGTTGGTCGGGTTTGATTTTTAATGTAGTCTTTATAAACTAAACATTACAAATTTCATCCATGTAAATGAAGAGGATAAAAAGCTTGCCTTAGGGTAAACTCTAACGAATATAATGAACAAATCAAGCAAAGATTACAAATTTCTAATAAAAATTTCAGGAGGAATTTATATGAAATATACTGTGATAACTGGTGCAAGCTCAGGTATTGGTTATGAAGCTGCATTAGCTTTTGCATCTCGAGGAAAAAATTTAATCGTTGTAGCACGCAGGAAAGATAATCTTGAAAAATTAAAGTCAGAGATCTCTACGATTAATCCAAACTTAGATGTTGTTATTCGAACAACTGATTTATCAGTTACTGAGAATGCTTATAATCTTTACGAAAGTCTTCGTGATTACCAAATTGAAACGTGGATTAACAATGCAGGATTTGGCAATTTTGCTTCAGTTGCTGAACAAAATCTAAACAAAATTGAGGCTATGCTACACTTGAATATAGAGTCATTAACCATACTCACATCTCTTTATGTTCGTGATTATGCAAATGTCGAAGGGACTCAGCTTATTAATGTTTCATCAGGCGGCGGTTATACAATTATTGCAAATTCTATTACCTACTGTGCTACTAAATTTTACGTAAGTGCATTTACAGAAGGTCTTGCACACGAACTTAAGTTAAGAGGTGAGAAGATGCAGGTGAAAGTTTTGGCTCCTGCCGCAACTGAAACAGAGTTCGCACAACGATCTTTAGATATAGACGAATTTCAATATGAAGGTGCTGTACCAAAGTTTCATACCTCAAAGCAAATGGCAGGATTTATGCTTGATCTATATGATAGTAATAAAGTAGTAGGAAAAGTTGATGGAATAACCTATGAATTTGAGCTTGTCGATCCTATATTTAACTATGCGGTAAGAACAACTAAATGATAGTGAATGATTAAATTCATAAAATAAAGACAAAAAACTAGCAGGAGTATTCAGGCTGTTAATTTTTTTGTTGCGATGTTAAGTCACGTGTAGATCGAATTGATTGGTTAATATACGATGCGAAAACAGACAAACTAATTGGAGATGCTGGAATTAACCCAGGTTATTCAGTTACGCCAAATAAAGATAATGTAACAATTCCATTCTTTGGATTGTATACTCCGTTTATTGGTGATCAAAGCAAACCGTTTTCTACCGAAAAAGAATACGTTAACTCTTCATTATCTGATAATTCAGAGTGGTTAAAACCAGGATCGTATAAAATGAGGGCTGTTGGAACAGATAGTCTAGGAAGAACATTTACAGCGCAAAAAGATGAGCTATTCTTTGTAAACAATTCAAGACCAAAATTTATGTATCTTTCCCAGGTGCAGACAGTAACGGAGTTATGGAATACGATCCAGCAACAATAACAGGAATGCCGTTTTCAGGTTCTATCTACGATGACAGTATTAATGTAATGAAGGATGCTGGTTTCAGTACATTAACTCAATCAGCAAATACAGTTAGATTTTATGGCAATAGAGCTAAACCAAATCCGAATACAGCTGGTTCATTCGGTCAAATTCCTACTAATCCAGATGGTACATTCTCAGGTAAGTTAGGTTTGAATGTAACTAAAGCGATTAATAGCGTACGATTCTTTGGAATTAATCCATCAGGAGTTGGAAATTGGGGGCAAATGCCTACATTCTTCTTTGTCCAAAAAGGAAAGCCATACGTGACAGCTATTCCGAATAAGAAAACGTTAAATACAGGCAACTATACAGTAGATGCTACGAATACTGCTCCATCAGATAACAAGGTTACTTACACATTAACAATGCACAATGCAACTAACCTAAATAAACAAACGTTTAATTTCGAATATCTGAAGAAGTATTTTGATATCGAAAGTATTAAAGTGAATCCAGCTCTTGCTAGCAAAGGAACTGTCACAATGACAGATTCAGATGAAGCAGGAAGCACTGCAAAAGATTATGAAACTACTAAGAAAACAATTACTGTTGCTTTAGCTCCTGGTCAAAGCATAAATGGAGATGTCGCAGCAGTTGATGTAACAATTAGAGTGAAGAGTGGTGTGTATTATGATTACGAGTTAGACCTGAAAAACATTGCATCATCAGTAACTAACACAGGTGGAGTAACAACTCCTATTGAAGGTCTATCGATCGAATCATATGTGAATCCAACTTCTTCAAAATTACAAGTGAATACTTTAGCAGAAGCAATTCCTACAGCAACGGACTATGCAAAAGCTGGAATCATTACAAGTGTCACAGATAAGAACAACAAAGAATATCCAGGAATTACAACGAATGATAATGGTTATGTAAGAGAAGATTATAATAATTTACCAGTAACAACTGAACAACTTATGTATAACATCCATGCACCAGGTCACTTTGCATACAGCAGACCATTCACAGTATTTAGAAAAGATGGAGATGTAATCCGTGCAGAGAATGATACAGTACCTATGGTTACTATGACAGCTGGTGATGTGAATGGTGACGAAGTGATTGATGTTCTGGATGCATTAGCAATTCAGAAACAATGGGGAACGAATGAACGTAATGCAGATATCAACTTTGATGGCACAGTTGATATGGAGGATCTTGCACTCGTAGAAGGTAACTTTGGAATACAAAATCCAACAGCTCCTAATGCTCCAACACCGATAGATAAGTATAAAGGCTATACATTAGAAAGTATTAAAAAAGAATTAGAAGGTAAGTAAAAAGAGGAAGAATAGCTCTATTACTTCGAAAAAATAGGTACCGGTTACGCTTCATGATGAAGTTGCCGGTGCCTATTCTTGTTTATAGGGAGAAGTAAGAGGAAAGTCGCTGGTAAATTACAAACAAATTCAGACATTAATAGAATAACCATGTGAAATATTCAATAAATATTATGAAAATTTAAACGATTACCCCGGATTGTTTGTGGGACAGATATTGCTTGGATTATGGGCTTAGTCGCTCTTTTCGTCCTTTACAATTATCCAATGAGAAAAAAAATCAAACTTTCTGTAAATCACCAGATAGATGATAGTCGGCAGAAAACTACGTAAGTTTTCAACAGTTACGTATCTATACTGATTTTCCAGGAGGCTGACCTTAGGGATTCAGTAAACATAAATATTATTAAACGACTGTTGCCTGTTTCTTATTTTTTAGAGACAGGCAGTTATCTTTTTCGACCTAAAAGGTGAATACTAAAGCATATAAAACTGATAAAATGTAAAAAACTTCCCTTCAAGTAAAAGGAGAGGCATTGATGATGAAGAAGTGTTATAGTGGAGCCATTTTGACAGCAGGAATCATCCTTACTATTATGAGTGGATGTCAGGAAAGTAGTTTTGAGAACAATCATACTATAGATAAAGGAAAGGTGGTGGAAGAAACGATGACCCCTTCAGTTCATGTAGATCCTGCCATTGACCTCTCAAGCAAACAAACGACCTCGATTATCATTGAATTTAAAACAAAACCAGCGAAAGTAGCTGTTATTGAAGCGGAAGCAAAGGGGATTCCATTAACAATAGAGGAAGCGAAGGAGCAGGTAGAAGAAAGTCATCAAACGTTTCAAAAGGAACTTCACGAGTTATTAGATAAGAACCAAGTCCCCTATACCGTAAGACACAAATATACAACTGTCTTAAACGGTGTTTCTATGGAATTACCCGCAAATGAAATTAAAAGGTTGGCAGAATTCTCTTCTGTCATTTCAAAAATATCTCTAAATCGAAAAATCAAACTAGACCCTCCTATTTTACCTTCTGAACAACTGTGAGAATAAAGTAAGGTTGTTCTTTCTTATCTTTCGTACATAAAGACCCCTAGAACTGGAAAACTATATAAAAATTGGGGGTGGTTCATGTTGAAGAAAAGGATCTTAAAGCCACTTTTTAAGAAGCTCAATACGGAACCACAATTTCAGGAACAGTCCAATGCACAGGATATTGAATTAAAAAAACAAGATATTAATAGCAATTATGATCAAAATTTAGAGACATTTAAGTCCATTTTCAGTGTTCCTAAAAATACGGATATCAAAGTTCGCGAGTTTACCATCCGTGCCCTAAATTGCCGTGCCTTTATTATTTTCATAAGTACAATGGTTGACATACAAAGAATTCAGGAAGGTATTATGGAACCGCTGCTTGAAAATGAGCAGACTTCAGGGGAAATTGCAGATATCGTTTCATACCCAGTCGAAAAAACGGCCACCAATATTGGGGAGATTACGGAATTTATTACTGGTGGGATCACAGCACTCTTTATAGATGGAGATACCCAATGCCATTTATTTGAAACAACCGATATTCCTGGCCGTTCCATAGAGAAGTCAGATAATGAAGTGATTGTAAAAGGAGCAAAAGAAGCTTTTAACGAAAGAGTTATTGATAATATCGCCTTACTCCGTAAAAAAATAAAAAACGAAAATCTTATCGTGGAGTCTCAGGTTATTTCAAAAAGGTCAAGAAACGACGTATTTCTTGTCTACCAACAGGATCTGGCAAATGATGAACTACTTCAAACAATAAAGGATAAGTTAACTTCGCTTGATACCGATAGAATTCTCGATTTAAGTATCCTGGAGCAATATTTAGAAGAAAGACCAAGGTCCATATTCCCAACGATACTATATACAGAACGTCCTGACAGGGCAGCCTCATTTATTGAAGAGGGTCACATTGTGATACTAATGTCCAATTCCCCAAGCAGCCTGATCCTGCCGGCAACCTTTTGGTCCTTAATGCATTCACCGGAAGATCATTACTTGCGTACACCGTATGGCAATTTTATTAGGTTTTTACGACTACTTGCTTTTCTTATCGCTGTTTTTGCCTCTGCTTTTTATATTGCGATTACAAACTATCATGTAGGAATGATTCCACCGGATTTATTAATGGCGTTCGCAGGAACAAGGGAACGAGTTCCTTTTCCATCCATCATTGAAATCTTTATGATGGAAATAGCTTTTGAACTTATTCGGGAAGCTGGATTACGTGTGCCATCCCCTATTGGGCCAACCATTGGGATTGTAGGTGCATTAATTCTAGGTCAAGCTGCCGTTCAAGCTAATATCATTAGCCCAATTGTCATTATTGTTATTGCCTTAAGCGGTTTAAGTTCATTTATTATTAGTGACTTAAGCATGAATTTTGCCATTCGAATCACACGACTTTTGTTTATTTTCTCGGCAGGTTTTCTGGGCGTTTATGGGTTGACCGCCTTCTTTATGGTCATTCTCTTTTATTTAGTTTCATTAAAATCATTTGGCACACCTTACTTTGCTCCGATGACGCCGCATTTCTTCTCGTCAAAGGACCTTATTGTTCGTCATCTTCCAATTAAAGAAAGGTTTCGCCCTGGTTATTTAAAACCAAAGGATATGGTTAAACAAAGAAAGGAATAAAAAATATATGAAGAAGCAGCTTGGAAAACTTGGCGTTCGTGAATATGTATCGATTGCTATTTTAATGGTGGGTGCAAAGGCAATGGAAGATACACCAACCCATCTTTATAGTAAAGTACAGAACGCATCATGGATGATTCCTATCCTATCAGCAGGGTTATTTTTTATTCCGCTCTTTTTATTACTAAAGACTTTGACGCTGTTCCAAGACAAAGATTTATTTTCCGTTATTCAAAAATTACTTGGAAAATATCTAGGTTTTATAGTGTGCCTTCTTATATTTTTGATTAGTTCATATGCCATTTCGTTTGATACCAGGACCTATACAAATATAATACGGACGTTCTATTTTACAACCACACCTAATCTCATTATTTATGCCCTCTTAATGGTCATTTGTACATATGGTGCTAAAAAAGGGATTCAGCATATCGGCTCGGTTGCTTACCTTGTTGTTTACCTTACCGTGGTCTCTTTGTGGTTTGCTTTAATGTTAAGTACTCAAGAAAGTACGATACGAGCTATATTTCCAATCTGGGGTCCTGGTAAATTAGAAATTTTGAAGCAAAGTTCTCAAAAGCTGACTCTTTTTGCTGACTTTTTTCTGTTTACTATGTTCATCCCGTTTCTAACATCCATTAAAGAATTTAAAAAAGGTACATGGTTTGCCTTTGTATATGTCAGTATCCAACTTAGTGGAGCGATTTTAATTTTTATATGCATGTTTGATGCATCTCTTGGTGGAATAGGTTACCCATTCCATACGGCCATTCGTTTTATATCAATCGGAAACTTTCTTCCAAATGTTGAAATCATCTTTTTCGTCACATGGTTAGTGTCTGCTTTTATTCGTTTTACTGCATTTTTATATCTAAATACCCTTATGTTCGGTCATCTTTTTAAAATTAAAGACTTTGAATACTTAATTCCATCACTAGCGACAATTTATTTATTGATTGGAAGCATACCGGAAGCACCAGTTAATGTGAGCCTAGAATTTAAAGCTGTTACCTTAAATATAGCTGGTCCTACGTTTGCTGCCATTTCACTAATTTTGTGGTTAGCGGCACTGTTAAAAGGAGAATTTAAACATGAAAAAAACAGGAACAGTATGTAAATTATTGATGTTTCTATTCATTGTTTGCTTATTAACAGGCTGTTGGGATAAAGAAGAACTGGAAGATAAAGCCTATGTGATTGGGCTGGGAATTGATCGTTCAAATCATAAAGGGAAAATAAAAGTGACGATGTTACTTGCTAATCCTGAAGTAGGGAGTATGCAAGGTGGCGGTGGTTCTACAGAAAAGCCGAGAGAAATCATCACCTTTGATGCCAATGATTTCATTGCAGCGAAAGGGACGGCCAATGCGATTATCTCACGCACTATTAGTTATGAATTATTAAAAATCTTTATTGTTTCGGAAGAATTTGCAAAAGACAAAAATTTTATGACGATTTTTTCCGAAGTCGTAATGGACAAAGAAATTCGTATGGATAGTTATTTAGCGATATCGAAAGAAAATGCAAGCGAGTATTTTCTGAAAAATCGTCCAAAAATGGAAACAAGACCACATAAGTACTTTCAATATATGGTCAATCATGGGATTGAAAATGGGTTGATTCCAGATTCGACCTTATTCCGTTTTTTTACCACAACCGAAAGAGGGACTGACCTCTTTATGGCGATGTACACATCAGCCGAAAAGGATAAGAATCCTAAAGTTCATAGGGAAGATGAATACATGGCGGGTCAAGTGAATGCCACAGGTGAGCTTGACGATACACAATTTATTGGCTCAGCGGCTTTCAGGAATGGCGTGATGATAGGAAAACTAAACGGTCAAGAAACACGCACGGTTAATATTCTTGATGATACCACGAATATTAAAGATTTATTGTTGGATATACCTGATTCATTTTCGAATAATCAGAAACAGTTTGCAGCGAGGGTCTTAAAAACAAAGAGTAATAAAGTAAAAATGAACGTGAAGGGTGCTAGGCTAAAGATTGATATCACGATACCATTAAAGATTGAAATTATGTCAAACCCATCAATGGTCAACTTTGCGAAGAAAAGGAACCAACAAATAGTAAAAAGACAAATTGCTAATCATATAAAAAAAGTAAATGAAAAGTTATTTAAAAAAACCCAAACTAAATTAAAAGGTGCACCATTTCCCTTATCCATGTATGCACGAAGGTATTTTGGAACTATTCAAGAATTTAAGAAATTCAATTGGCGAAAATCGTACCTAAATGCGGACATAAGGGTACACCCGAGTATTGAAATTATTGATTTTGGAAAACAAGCAAAACCAACCAAAAGGTAGGGAATAAGGATGGGCCTATTTATTTACATTAGTCTTTTTAGTATTACTATATACACTTTTGGGTTTGCTGTCTCCTTATGGAAGGGAAAACAAAAGATGGGTGCAGTGGCCGTCTTTTTCCTCACCCTTTGTATAATCATCCTGCCTTACTTCTCGATATTATAAAATGCGGACAGTTGTCAGGCACTGTCCGCATTTTAATTGGCGGTTGGGGCTGGCACCGCCTAATGAAAAATGTATTTTGTCTTGGATGTGTAAACTTGATCTTTTTCTACTAATAATGATAGGAAATTATGGTCACCAGGTGGTTTCTGTGTTTCAAGACATAAGCCTAAATGCTTTTCCGCTTGTTTTCCTCTGATCGAAAAATCATTCCCTAACATATTGCCAGTATAAAAGACAACAGCGGGCTCTTCTGTCTCCATTTCTAGTTTCCGTCCGCTTTCCCGATCATATAAACTGATTTGCTTATGATTCTGAGCACTAAGGAGGAAGGGGTGGTCAAACCCGCCACCAACTATTTCCGTTTGCGGATGGTCAGATTCAATTCCTCGAGCTACCTTTTGACCTTCTCTAAAATCAAATACTGTCCCATCCACAGGGATAACCTTGCCAGTTGGAAGAAGAGAGGCATCTAGTTCTAAGAATGCATCGCTTTTTAACTTTAACTCATGATCAAGAATAGTTCTTTTTAAATTACCGCTTAAATTAAAATAAGAATGATTAGTTAAATTGACGATTGTTTTCTTATCAGAAACAGCTTTGTAGGTAATAAATAACTCATTATCCTCGTTGAACGTATAGATGACGGTAACATGAAGATTGCCTGGAAAGCCTTCTTCCATATCAGGGCTTGTATAGGAAAAGATGATATTCACTTCATTTTCTTTGTTCTCAACAGTAGAATCCCAAATAACGTTATGAAAACCAGTCGGTCCGCCATGAAGATTGTTTTCTCCATCATTTTTGGACAAGTTATAGCACTCTCCATCTATTTCGAAGGACGCATTTTTCATCCGGCCGGCAATCCTGCCAATCACACAACCGAAATAAGGGGAGTGATCGATATACTCTTGCAAAGTGTCAAAACCTAACACAACATTCTCTAAATTTCCTTGACTATCTGGAACATTAATTTCCGAAATAATACATCCATAGTCAATACAGGTTAATTCCATCCCATTCGCATTTGTAATGGTATAAGATTTTACCTTTCTTCCATGCAAGGTACCAAAAACAGTTTCAGTTAGCTTCATCATAATCCCTCTTTAATTCCCTTTTCGAAGATCAAATAATTGATGGTTAATCGCAACAGTATGCGGATATATATCTTTGTACACTTGATAGAATTCCTTATAGCGCTGAACGTTTTCTGGTTTTGGTTCATATACCTTATCGGCTTTAATGAAGACTTCTGCACATTCTTGAAGAGAGGAGAACCAATTCAATCCAGCTGCAGCAATCATCGCGGCCCCCATACCTGGGCCTTGTTCATTTTGTTGCTTCACGACTCTTGCGTTAAAGATATCAGCTTGTATTTGCAGCCATAATTCACTCTTCGCACCGCCGCCTATAGAAATAACGGTATCAATGGTCTTGCCATAATTGCGGAAGATTTCGACACTCTCATTAATCGAGAAAACAATCCCTTCGATGACCGCTCTAGTAAAGTCACCTTTGTTGTGGGAGCCGTCAATTCCAGTAAATGTTCCTCTTATTTTTGCATCCGCATAGGGTGTGCGTTCACCTACTAGGAATGGAGTAAAGACAAGACCATTTGCACCGATGGTCGAACCGGCAGCTTCATCTAATAGAGTGTCGAATGATTGATCTTTGGCAAAGGTTTCCTTAAACCATGTCAAACTATAGCCAGCTGCAAGCGTGACACCCATGGTATAGTAGGAATCTTTTTGTCCGTGATTGAAAAGATGAACTTTACCGCCATAATTTTTGTTTTTATCGTTCTCATATGAAAGGAACACACCTGATGTTCCGATACTGCAAAGGGCCGTTCCTTCGGATAAAATCCCTGCTCCGATTGCTCCACAAGCATTGTCTGCTCCACCTGCGAACACCTTAGTCGATGAAGATAAACCAGTGAGCTCCGCAATCTCTGGCAAAATCGTTCCGACGAAGTCTTCAGTTTCCACTAATGTAGGACAAATGGCAGCAGAGATTTCAAATGTACGAAGAATATCGGCACTCCATGATTTGTTGACAACGTCTAACATCAGCGTACCTGCAGCATCTGAGTAATCCATATGTATTTTTCCTGTTAAACGATAGCGGAGGTAATCTTTTGGAAGTAAAAATACGTTTGTTTTTTCTAGGTTTTCGGGTTCATTTTCTTTTACCCAAAGAATCTTTGGAAAGGTAAAGCCCTCTAAAGCAGGGTTTTTTGTTATTTCAAGCAGTTTACCTCCTAGCTGCTGATCAATTTTCTTGCATTGCGGGGTGGTTCGAGTGTCGTTCCATAAAATGGCGTTTCTGATTACTTGATGCTTTTCGTCGAGCAAGACTAACCCATGCATTTGTCCGGAAAAACTAAGACCCTCAATATCGACGGGGTGAATGTTTGATTCAGTAACTAACTGCTGTAATGCTGCAATTGTTTGTTCTACCCAATCTTCTGGATTTTGTTCACTATATCCTGGCTGCTGCTGGATTAATGGATAGTCTTTTGAAACCGAATAATTGACGGTGCCTTCTTGGTCAACGAGAAGCACTTTCACAGAGCTAGTCCCTAAATCTACACCAATTACATATTTCATATGGATCTCCTCACTTTTCATAGAGTTGTATAGAACTTTTGTTATTTATGTAACTTACTTTTATGTCGCCAATAACCCTGAGGATGGACAAAGCTTCTTAACTTGGCATTAAAGCTGTCTTCAACCACAAGTCAGATTCTAAACTAACTTTTTTAATTCGGTAATAAATAAACGCTATCCTTCATGTTTGTTTCAAAGGATAGCGTTTTAATCATTTAAGCTGTTTTCGTCCGAAGTTATTCCATTTCATCCAATGAATTGGCCTTCTTCAGTTAGAAGGTCCGTTAGGTAGAAAAATTGTTTAAACTTCTAATAGGTATTGGTTTAACAATGCTTTCAAGCGTTCGGTTTTCCCAGATACATTTTTAATTGTGTCATTGTTGAGTGCATAGGTCTCAAGTGTGTGGAAGTTGGCTCTTCCTTGAACAATATCAAGTCCAATTCCTTCCGTAAAGCTGCTGTAACGCTCGGCAATCACATTTTCAAAAGCGCGGTCTTCGATTAATTTATGTGCTACTTTCAAACCTCTTGCAAAGGCATCCATTCCAGCTACATGCGCATGTACTAGATCCTCTGCTTCAAAGGAAGTTCTTCTTACCTTGGCATCAAAGTTTAAGCCGCCGCGGCCAAGACCACCGTTTTGTAGAATTTCATACATTGCCAGAGTTGTAGAATATAAATCGGTTGGGAATTCATCGGTATCCCAGCCAAGTAAAGGATTTCCTTGGTTTGCATCAACGGAACCAAGAAGGCCGCTTGTTCTTGCGACACGCAATTCATGCTCGAATGTATGTCCAGCAAGTGTAGCGTGGTTTGCTTCAAGGTTTAATTTAAAGTAATCCTCTAACCCGTATTGTCTTAAGAAGGCAATCGTTGTTGCTGCATCTGTATCATATTGGTGGGTGGTAGGCTCTTTTGGTTTTGGCTCTATTAGGAATTGACCTGTATAGCCGATTTCCTTCGCATAATCAACGGCCATATGCATAAATCTTGCTAAGTTATCCAGTTCAAGTTTTAAATCCGTATTTAATAATGTTTCATAACCTTCACGGCCGCCCCAGAATACATAGTTTTCTGCTTCAAGCAGTTTGGCTGTTTCTAAACCTTTTTTCACTTGTGCTGCTGCATAGGCAAATACGTCAGCATTGCAAGAAGTAGCTGCACCATGGACGAAGCGAGGATTTGTAAACATATTAGCTGTGTTCCATAATAGTTTCGTGTTACTTGTTTTCATGTAATCTTTAATCATTTCGACAATGATATCTAAATTTTTATTTGTTTCGCTTAATGTTCTGCCTTCAGGCGCAACATCACGATCATGGAAAGCAAAGAATGGTACACCAAGCTTTTCAAAAAGTTCAAATGAAGCTTCTACTCTAGCTTTAGCCAAATCCATTCCAGTGAATTGGTTCCAAGGTCTTTCCATTGTAGCGGCGCCAAATGGATCGGATCCATCTGCAGTAAAGGTATGCCAGTATGCCACTGAAAAACGTAAAATGTCTTTCATTGTTTTCCCGCCAATAACTTCCTCAGGATTGTAATATTTAAACGCTAATGGATTTTTAGAATCCTTACCTTCATAAGCCACCTTGTTTACGCTTCCAAAATAGGTATTCATTTTTGTTTGAACCATGTTTTTTCCCTCCTGAAATAAATTGTTATTTAAAACTATGTAGCTCTAGTGGATGTAAAGTCTTGTTAGTTTGTTGTTTGGATAAACTAACTTTAATCTGATTACATCTTATAAAATTAAAGCGCATTAATCAATAGTTTTTTTTGAATATTTTATGTATATTTCCGATAAATGTTGATTTATAATAGGATTATATAACTATAAAACAACTTGACTTAATTTACGCATTATACAAACGGGGTGCGAATTTGTGATTATTGCCGATCAAATGTTAGTGAAAAAAATGAATCAAAAGGTACTGTTAAATGAAATTGTTTCCAATTCCCCTGTTTCAAGGGCAAGGTTATCTGAAATAACCGGATTAAATAAATCCACTGTTTCTTCTCAAGTCAATACGTTAATTGAAAAGAACCTTATTTTTGAAATCGGACAAGGGCAGTCCAGCGGCGGAAGAAAGCCTGTCATGTTAGTTTTTAATAAAAATGCCGGATATTCTATCGGAATTGATATAGGTGTTGATTCTATAAATGGGATATTAACGGATTTAAAAGGAAATATTGTTCTAAATCAATATCATCATCTAGAGAAACCTTCGCTTGATAAGAACAAGGATGTTTTATTTTCGATGATTAAAGACCTTACTAATCAAATCCCAGATTCTCCTTACGGGTTAATCGGCATTGGTTTATGTGTACCAGGCCTTGTCAATACCGAGCAAAAGGTTATTTTCACTCCAAATATCGTCTGGAATTATGAACTTGACTTAAAATCGCTCATTGAACAGGAATTTCAGGTACCAGTTTTTATTGAAAATGAAGCAAATGCAGGCGCATATGGAGAAAAAGTATTTGGGGCAGCTAAAAATTATGAAAACATAATCTACGTTAGCGTGGGTACTGGAATTGGGATCGGAATTGTTATTAATAATGATTTATATCGAGGGGTTAATGGGTTTGCCGGAGAAATGGGTCATCTGACTATCGATTTTAATGGGCTCAAATGCAGTTGTGGAAACCGAGGGTGCTGGGAATTATACGCCTCTGAAAAAGCATTACTACATACTTTTCAGAATAACGATACCATCACTTCCTATCAGGAACTAATTAATCTAGCAAACCAAAATGATCCGGATATATTAATGGCATTACAAAATTTCGGCTTCTACCTTGGGATTGGATTAACAAGTATCTTAAATACATTTAACCCGCAAGCGGTCATTATCCGAAACGACATTGTTGAAGCTCTCCCTATGGTGTTAAATTCGATTCGAAATTCTATTTTATCAAGAAGTAATGACAAACTTAATAATAGTCATGAGTTATTATTGTCTTCCTTAGGAAAAAATGCTCCTGCATTAGGGACATCTTCGATTGCTATTGAACATTTCTTAGAAAAGTTTACATCGTAAAATTGTATGGCTATTTCGCTACGTGGAAAGGTGGAGGACGATTTGAAAAGAACAGTATATATTACAAGAAAGCTCACCGATGATATGATCGATAAACTTTCAAATCATTTTCATGTGAGAATGTGGCACGAGGAACATGTCCCTGTTCCAAGGGATGTTTTACTAAAAGAAATAGAAGATGTGGATGGGCTTATTTGTCTTCTAACAGAAAAGATAGATGAAGAGGTCCTAAGTAAAGCCAAACAGTTAAAGGTCATTAGTAACATAGCGGTAGGCTATAATAATATCGATATTGACTTTGCTGCTAAGAAGGGAATCGTCGTAACCAACACTCCTGGCGTGTTAACCGAAACGACAGCTGATTTAACGTTTGCGCTATTAATGACGACAGCACGTAGAGTCGTGGAGTCATCTGATTTCCTGCGCAGTGGTGAATGGGGAGCATGGTCCCTTATGCAGATGACTGGACAAGATATTTATGGTGCAACCTTAGGGATTATTGGATTAGGAAGAATTGGAGAAGCACTCGTCAAGCGGGCAAAGGGCTTTGATATGAATGTTCTCTATTATAACCGGACACGGAAACCGGAAACAGAAGAAAAGCTGGGGATTCACTACAGGGAAATGAAGGATTTGTTGCAGCAATCTGATTTTGTCTGCCTTCTGTTACCTTATAGCGCCGAGGTACACCACCTTATTGGAAAAGAAGAATTGTCCCTAATGAAAAGAAATGCCATCTTGATCAATACGGCTAGAGGTGGTCTTGTCGATGAGGATGCTTTATTTCAATCATTGAAGAATGGGGAGATTTGGGCTGCTGGACTGGACGTGTTCGAACAGGAGCCAGTTCCAATTGATCACCCATTAGTATCCCTGCCGAATGTGGTTACACTGCCTCACATTGGAAGTGCCAGTGTGAAAACAAGAATGAGGATGGCGCATTTAGCTGCCGATAATATGGTGAGTGTATTAACTGGTAATGAAGCAATTACCCCAGTGATTAGCCATAAATAATAAATGTAAATTACGATACTTGTCTGAAATATTTGTTAAAAAAGGTGGTTGTTTAAAGAGTTGTCAACTCTATTTCATCATATAATTATTGGTAATTTTTCCGATATCTAGTTAATAATGAGAAGAAAATTCAATTTTTATAATGGACTCGAGAAACTCGGAGTATCAGTAGATTAATAGATTTGAAGCTATCGAAAGAACCAATTGTATTTTATTTCTGTAAATTTCTTCCTCAAATATGACAAAAATCATATGTTACGATGAATTTGCGAAAGATCGGCAAATTGTCAAAACAGGAGGAAGAAACGATGATGAAGAAAAAAGCAATTCTAACTGTAGCAGCTACGGCAGCGTTAATGATGTCAAATCCGGTATTAAATAAAGCCCATGCTGCCACTACTAGCCCTTCCGTGCAAGAAAAGGTAAATGTATACCAAGGGACAAATATGGATGAGATTAATAGTGTAATCGAAAAATATCTTGCTAGTTTAGGATTTTCATTTACACAAAATACAGTAAAGCAGCCTGTTCAGGCTCAACCAAATCAAACCGTACCAACACAGGAGCCTGCTCAAACTGCGACACCACAACCTGTGCAGCAACAACCGGTAACTGCGACACCACCAAGTTCAACACCAACTACAAGTTCGTTAAGTGCTTATGAGCAAAAAGTAGTTGATCTGACCAATCAAGAACGGGCAAAAAATGGTTTATCCGCACTTAAAGTGGATGTAACACTTAGCAAAATGGCCCATGAAAAATCCCGTGATATGTCTGCAAATGGCTACTTCAGCCATACAAGCCCGACATACGGTTCACAGTTTGATATGATGAAAAAATACGGCATCACCTACCGATATGCAGGTGAAAACATTGCGATGGGACAGCGAACTCCTGAAGAAGTAGTCAAGGCTTGGATGAATAGTGAAGGTCACCGTAAGAATATCCTTAGCCCGAACTACAACTATATCGGTGTTGGTTATGTATCACAAGGTAATTACTGGACACAGGAATTTATCGGTAAATAATGAGAGCTCGGGGACAATTTGTCCCCGAGCTTTTTGTGTCATTCACAACTTATAAAAATAATATCGAAACTCGTCATCTATTTTAAATCCTTGTTTTTCCCAAAAGTTCCATGCCTTTTTATTGGCATGCTCCACTGAAAGTTCAATACCTTTAGATTTCGTTAATAATGTAAATTCCTTTACTTTGGCAAAAAGCATTCTCCCAATTCCCCTATTACGACTCGCTTCAGCTATATAAAAGTCATTTAATAACCAGACACGCTGTAAACTTAAAGAAGAAAAAATAGGATAAAGCTGTGCAAAGCCAATAACCTCATTTTCTTGCGCTGCGATAAATATGACAGATTCTAAGTGTTCAAATTTTTCATAAAGAAAACTTTCTACTTTTGATGGGTCCTTTGGGTGCTTAAAAAACTCACGATAGGAATCAAATATAGGAACTATTTTAGGTAAATCTTCAATTGTAGCTTGTCTAATAAGTAGTTCAGTGCTCATTATCCATCCCTCGATGTTCAAAAAATTGTAATGTAGTATTTATTAAGTCGATTCACTCAAGGTTAGTTATACTTTTACATATCATGTTATTCAACAAATGCCTGTTATTGTCCTTCTTACAGTTACAAAAGAACACCTCTCATTTTTGAAGAGGTGCACTTCCTTTTTTACATCTTGTTTTCATATTCATGATAAGACTAAAAATACATATTTAAGGGAGCATCTGTTTAGCTGGTGCTCTTCCTAAGGTACCGGCTCCACCTACGCCAAATACCATGATAGCCACGCGTGCTATCCCCTCTAAAATGTACTATAACGCTAAATTATTAATAAAATATGAACTAGGTGTTAATCAATAGTTAATTTTTATATAGGTTTATATGGTCTGAAAAAACTATTCAAACGTTTGATTAAAAGATTAACAATAAAAATTTGTTATTTTAATGGAATCCAGATTTCTGAGTAGTAATCAGGACCCCAAGGATCACCGGCGAAATAGACTTCTAAATCAGGTGTGCCTGCATGCTTGTAATTGCTTGACGGAAACCATTCAGAGTATATTTGTTTCCATACTTTCTGGATTGCCTCGGGCATTGGGCCGTGAACTTCAAATACGCCCCACTTTGAAGGTGGAATCTCGAGATTCAATAAACCTTCCGGAGTGTCACCGTTATGTTCCGTTGCAATCCAGTAATCCATTAATTGCTGCTGCGTGTCTCGTTTATCGACACATATCCCAAGCACCCCATTAATTTCCCCATTATTCAACTGGAGTAATAAATCGTTGGTTCCATCTGCATGAACATCAGCCCACATTTTTGGGATCTCAATTAAGTTTTCACCATTTGCACATGAGAACTCTCGCTTGATTCCGATAACTTGGAAACTGTCTCTTTCAATAATTTTGTAATTCATATAATTCATCCTCCTTACATCTATTTGTAATTATAAGTCTTTTTAATAACCAATTTGTTACAAGCAAAAATAATTCCTTTTTCTATTTCTCTATATTTTACATACTATCCTGTCAGTCGCGAAAAATAATAAAAAAAATTGCAGGGAAGGTAAGAAGAAGATATGTTTTCATTTCGAGGCGATGCGCATAAAGTTTACCTTCGGCTTAACAAGGCCATAAACAACGGTGAATCCACCAAACATATGAAGGAATACATAGAAATTGAAGAGGTTCAAAGACTGTATCAATCACTTGATAGCAGCATGTTGCAATTAATTAAGTATCGATTGATCAAGGAAAAGAATGGATCTGGGATTATACCGATTTTTGTTTCTTCTGTCCCTTGGCTTTTGTTTCTATTTTCCAAACCATTGATGGACTTCCTTTTCAGGGATGGAAGCAAACTTTGGGCAATATTTGGGGTTACATATTTGATGATTTTAACTTTAAGTGTCATCCTTCATTTTCGAGAAAAGGCATGGGCTGCATTTCATATGGAAATCATTCAGGATATTTTAAAGGAAAGAAATCAATGAATTCAATAATTTATATCAAGAAATGAGGCCTGTCTTTTTTTAGTATGAATATTAATAAAATAGCTAAACTAATATTAAAATCTTTGGGAGGCATTTTATGGGCTTAGTAGTTTTTTTCTTCCTAGCATGGTTAGTTGTATCCCTTTTTGCAGTTATAAAGAAGAAACTAACGTTTGCCGAGAATTCATTGATTTTTTTAGTTATTTTAATTGTTAGTATAAACATTTCTTGGATTGTCATTGAGGAACTAAAGCTAATAAAACGTACTCAAGAAAGTTTGGAATATACAGCCTATCTACTCAATCGTAGTGTAATTACACCATTTCTAATCCTTATTCAGGTAAATCTACATCTACGGTGTAAAACGATGATGATGAAAATAACACTAATGGTTTTTGGTATTTTTCACTGGTGTAAGTAGTCTCTCTAACTTTTATGGCATTATAGAATATAAAAATTGGAATTATTGGTATGATGGAATATATTTTTTGATTCTAAATGGTATTGCGATTTTTTCTTATAAATTATTTGCGAGGGTCTCTCGGAATGTGGTGAGTTATTAATGATATTATGGGAAAATTATGATAAAAATGAGATTTATATCATAATTATGCTGATTGTTTCTTATACAGCATTTTTTCTATTTCCTAAAAGATTACCTACATCGATTACGATTTTATTTTTAGTTTGGGGATTCGCAAGCTCTACTTTGTTTGATTTCACCATCGGCGGTGGATTGCTTGATTTTTATAAGGTCAATGATTCTAACAAATATGAGCTGTTTGATTTACTCTCTTATTTTTTGTTTGCACCGTTCAGCTATTTTTTTGTCTACTTTTACGAACGATTTAAAATCGGCAAAAAGGCATTTATATTTTATATACTTGGTTGGTGCTTTGTAGGCTTAATAATGGAAAAAGTCTCCGGCTATATGGGACTAACACATTATCAGCATGGTTATAGTATAAAGTATTCATTGATTGTTTTTTTAGTGGTTCAGACAAGCACAGCCCTTTACTATGAATTAATAAAGAAAAATGAACCATTTTTAGAAAAGTTGAAACAGGAACATTAAAACCCATAGAAGCTTAACATCAAAAAACCGGCAAGCTCAAAACAGGGCTTTGGCGGTTTTTCTCGTTAGCAATGCGAAGTCAACTGGAAGGAGGAAAGATCCTCTTCAAAGACGAAATAGAATGATAGTATTCTATAAAGTAGTAAGGGAAGGTCCAGAGTCAGAAAAAAATTTAGAGATAGACTGTAAGAAGCGAAAAATTTTTGTTCATAAAATGTTAAAAAGTAAGGTCCAGTAGCAACGATGATAAAAGTTAAGTCTAAATGACAAAGGTGATGGGGATGTTTTTTCTATTTTTAACGGCGATGATTATTTGTTTTGTCGTGGGTACCACTTTATTGGTAAAAGGTACAGTAACAGTCGGGGCCATTGCTATTGGTGCCGGAATACTACTGTTGCTGTTTATTTTGATTTATTATGGAAAAAAGAAACATCGAAAAAAGAAATACGATTGGACTCCAGACTGTGATTGTATCCCTGATTTTGATGGGGATTGCGGGCCAGATTGTGACTGTGGGCCGGATTGTAATTAATGATTAATCTAATAAGATTTCTTGATATTGTTCCTTGTCATCGGATGAAGTCTCGGAGTATAACCATAAAGGGGTATACTCTCCCCTTATGTGCAAGATGTACGGGTATCTTGCTAGGTTATCTCTTTTTCCCGTTTTTGTTGATAGCTGGTTTACATTTCTCATTATGGCTCGGGCTCCTTTTAAATGTCCCGATGGTTCTTGATGGTTGGACACAGAAAAGGAAATATCGGATGAGTAATAATATCTTGAGAGTTACGACTGGTATAATGAGTGGATTTGGGCAAAGCGTCCTGATTGTAACCGGCAGTGATTATATAATATCCATGATTTTAGGTGGATAGAGTAGCGGGAAACTAACTCGCTTTAGTAAACATTGGCTGCATTTGCGGCAGCCAATGTTTACTAAGAACACGATCCAAACCCACTACTAAAACGGATAGAACTGATAAGTTAGAACACCAACAATGATTCCTGTGATCAATCCAAAAAATACTTCTGCAGGTTGATGCCCTAATAATTCTTTCAGCTTTTCTCTAGACTCTGTTTTCTTTAACTTCGGGTTTTTTAAGGTGTCAATTAAAAGATTGAAATCAGCTAACAATGTATTTAATACCTCTGCATGATAGCCTGCATGTCTTCGAACTCCAGTCGCATCATGCATGACAATTAGTGACACGATCACAGAAATAGCAAACTCATTTGATTGAAGTCCTGAAGTTAAACCGATAGCAGTAGTTAATGAAATAATTGTAGCTGTATGAGAACTAGGCATTCCGCCAGTGCTAAACATCAAGTTCCATCTTAATTCTCCTGAAGCAAAATAGTGTATCGGAATTTTTACAAATTGGGCAATAAACATTCCTAAAAGGGCGGCTAAAATGGGATAGGATAAAAACATGTGATCCTCCTAATTTGTGTTTGTACTTATAATATGAATAAAACCCATTATTAATCAAACTTGATTTAATAAGTCCTGGTTGTTTCCGTCCAAATAATCATGAACGAAAAAATTGAAAAACCGTTCCTTTACCTTCTGAGACTTCCACCTCACTATAAGCACCATTGATGAAGGTGATCTGTGGCGGGAGGTGCCCGCAATCAATATCATAAATAATTGGGATATCAAGCTCATCCGCAAGGTCTTGATAAACATCCTGAGCCGTAAAGTTTTCCACGGGCCTATTCGACTTACTCCGGCCAAACAGCAAGCCTGAACAGTTTTCAAACCACCCAGCTAACCTCATTTGAACCAAGGATCTCCGCAAATCAGCAGTATTCATTTCACAATTCTCAAGATACCAAATGACGGGCTCACCGTTGATATGTTGTTTTCTAAACTTTTCCACATCACCGAAGGGCGTCCCAATAAGATGTCTGATAATGTCTATACATCCGCCGAGTAATCGACCATGTATCCTAACGTGGCGGCACCCCTGAAGAGGGTGCAGTGACTCCTATGGTTGCTTCGGTTTTTAAATGCGGAAAGGTAATCATCGATATCCCCTAACACTTTTAGATGATTTTACCAAAATGTGAGAAGGGGGGCTACATATTAATCTATGACTCAAATATAATTACAACACGTTTTCGGATTTCTTGGAAAAAATTTTACAATAAATTAAAATTCATCTTTTTGTCAAATTAACTCTAGCCATTTGGAAATGAAAACGCTATAATTAAATTATGAAACAACGTACCACGATATGGAACAAAATAAAAAGAAGTTAAATATTAGGAGATGTAGATTGTGGAAACTAGATACTCAACACACCCAGATCATGCAAAAACATTTACAACAGAAGAACTTCGCAAACACTATCTGATAGAAGAGTTATTCGTCCCAGGTGAAATTAAGCTAGTTTATACAATGGAAGACCGTGCCATTGTAGGTGGCATTACACCTATGGGAGAGGTAGTTTCATTAAAGGGCTATGATGAAATTAAGGCTGATTACTTCTTAGAACGAAGAGAAGTTGGGATTTTCAATATTGGTGGAAGCGGGAAAATCACCGTTGATGGTGAGACTTATGAAATGGACAACAAAGATTGCTTGTATGTTGGTTTAGGGAAAAAAGAGTTACTCTTCACTAGTGAATCAACCGTAAGTCCAGCCAAGTTTTATTTATTCTCTGCACCAGCTCATAAAGAGTATCCCGTTCAACACGTAGCATTTAAGGATATTGAAGGTGATCGCTTAGGATCCCTTGAGAATGCAAATGACCGAGTGATTCGCCGCATGATCCATAACGAGGGAATCCAAAGCTGCCAAGTGGTTATGGGAATGACGCAATTAAATACTGGAAGCGTCTGGAATTCAATGCCAACTCATACACATGACCGTAGAATGGAAGTCTACCTCTACATAGATTTAGATGAAAATGCAAGAATGTTCCATATGATGGGGGAGCCAACCGAAACGCGTCATCTTGTGATGAAGAACGAACAAGCGGTTATTTCACCGCCGTGGTCGATTCATTGTGGCGGAGCAACCAGCAATTATACTTTTATCTGGGCGATGGCCGGAGAGAATAAAACCTATAATGACATGGATCAAGTAACCATGGACCAATTGAGATAACTTATAAACTGCTAGATTAAAACACATAAAAGAAGAGGTGCTTAATAAATGAGTTTAAGAGATTTTTCACTAGATTTTTTTAAGTTAACAGATAAGGTTGCGATTGTAACAGGAGGAAATACGGGTCTTGGCCAGGGATATGCGATCGCATTAGCTAAAGCCGGAGCAGATTTATTTATTGTTTCCCACGATACCAATTGGGAAGAAACCAGAGCTCTTATTGAAGAGACAGGAAGCAAAGTCCACTTTCATCAGGCCGACTTAACGGTAAGGGAAAATATTAAGAATATTGTCTCTGAGTGTCTGAATGTTTATGGGAAAATAGATATCCTCGTGAATAATGCGGGAACGATCCGTCGCACGCCATTACTAGAATACAAACAAGAAGATTGGGATGCGGTCATGGATATTAACCTGAACGCAGTCTATTTTCTAAGTCAAGAGGTTGCTAGAGTAATGGCTAAGCAAGAAAGCGGAAAAATCATCAATATCGGATCGATGCTGTCCTTCCAAGGTGGTAAATTTATTCCGCCATACACAGCAAGTAAGCATGGGGTGGCGGGTCTTACAAAAGCATTTGCAAACGAATTAGGACATTACAATATCCAAATTAATGCGATTGCACCAGGGTATATTGCTACCGCTAATACTGCACCGATTCGTGAGGATGAAGAACGGAACGCGGAAATTCTTTCTCGTATTCCTGCAGGAAGATGGGCAGATCCATCAGACCTTATGGGGGTAGTTGTCTTCTTATCTAGTCGAGCCTCCGATTATATGAATGGACATATTCTAGCAGTCGATGGTGGTTGGTTAGCCCGTTAATCAGGGTTATTACATAAGCTAAAGGCGGTTCAAGATATATTGTAAATCAAAGCCGCCTTTGCTTTATTTGATTCAGGAACATACCACAGCATGTCTCAATTTTTTTGCTTAAAAATTACCCATTATAAACCGAAAGGTAAGGTATGCAAATTATGAAAATTATGAAGACGATTGAAAAGATTCCTGGTGGTCTAATGCTGGTTCCATTGTTTTTAGGGGCGATAATTCACACTCTCGCACCAAAATCTGGTGAATATTTCGGTTCATTTACGAATGGTTTAATGACCGGTACGGTACCAATTTTAGCCGTATGGTTCTTCTGTATGGGTGCAGGTATTAATATTAAAGCGACAGGTACGGTTTTAAGAAAATCAGGAACACTTGTCGTAACAAAGATAGCGGTTGCATGGGTAGTTGCGATCGTTGCATCTATGTTTATCCCGGATGGTGGAATTCAAACAGGCTTTTTTGCTGGATTCTCAGTTCTTGCTTTAATTGCATGTATGGATATGACTAATGGCGGTCTATATGCTTCAATTATGCAGCAGTACGGTTCCAAAGAAGAAGCAGGTGCGTTTGTACTAATGTCACTTGAGTCGGGTCCACTAGTAACGATGTTGATCCTTGGCTCAACTGGTTTAGCGGCATTTCAACCGCAAGCATTTGTAGGCGCTGTCTTACCTTTCTTAGTAGGGTTTCTACTTGGTAACTTGGATAAAGATTTCCGTGAATTTTTCAGTAAAGCAACACACACAATGATTCCATTCTTTGGTTTTGCCCTCGGTAACTCGATTGACCTAACAGTAATTGCAAAAACAGGTCTTGCTGGAATTTTATTAGGTCTTCTTGTAATCGTTATCACTGGTGTTCCATTAATGCTGGCTGATAAATTTATCGGTGGCGGAAACGGTACAGCAGGACTTGCTGCTTCTAGTACAGCTGGAGCTGCAGTTGCCAATCCGATGATCATTGCCACAATGAAACCAGAGTTTCTTCCTATTGCGCAATCGGCTACTGCTTTGTGTGCAGCTTCGGTAATTGTAACATCCATATTAGTACCTATCCTTACGGCCTATTGGTCCCAACATATGAAAAAGAAAAACAATGGACCAGGTGTACATGAAGGAAACAAAGCCACTGCTTGATAATCAAATCAAGGGAGACATATTCTTTGTATGTCTCTCTTTCAATTAATAGGAGGATTGATCCGTATGAGTAGAATTATTACTGTAGGAGAACCTATGGCACTCTTTGTAGCGGAGAAAGAAGGTTCATTGGAGAACACAGAGCGTTTTGACCGTTTTGTTGCAGGTGCTGAGGTCAACTTCTCCATTGGTATGTCACGTTTAGGGCATCCGGTTACATATATCACCCAATTGGGAATGGACCCGTTTGGGAAAAATATAGAAAATTTTCTTCAGCAGAATGCGATTGATACCACGTATGTTACTTATGATGCGAACTATTTAACAGGTATGCAGTGGAAGGAAAAGGTAGTAAGCGGTGATCCAGAAGTGTTTTCAGCTAGAAAGAATTCCGCTGCTTCACATATGGATCTGGAAACGATCGCTCATTTGAACTGGGATGGCTTTGACCATATTCATTTGACAGGGATTCCCCCTGCATTGTCCGCCGGTTGCAGAGAGATGGTTTATGAACTAATGAAAGAGGCGCGAGCAAGAAGCGTCCAAATCTCCTATGATCCTAACTTGCGCCCAGGTCTTTGGCCTGACAAGCAAGAAATGGCTCAAGTGATTAACGACCTGGCGTGTCGAGCAGACATTGTTCTTCCAGGCATCGAAGAGGGAAAGCTGTTAACGGGTAAACAAGACGTCCAAGAAATTGCTGAGTATTATCACGCAGCCGGTGTAAAAACAGTTGTTATTAAGCTCGGGGCAAAAGGTGCATTCACAAGCTCAGACGGTGAGCAATTCTACACTGATGGTTTCCAAGTAGAAAGAGTCGTTGACACGGTAGGTGCTGGTGACGGCTTTGCTGTCGGGGTGGTCAGCGGGATATTGGAAGGTCTTCCCATCATGGAATCCGTAAAACGCGGGGCAGCCATCGGTGCACTTGCAGTTATGTCACCAGGAGATAACGATGGCTTACCTGATAGAGACAAATTGGAAGCTTTTATTGGAGACTCGCTGGTCAAGGGTTAACATTAATTGTACAAAAAAAAGTAAAGAAAACCGATTTTATGGTTTCCTTTACTTTTGTATTTTAGTGCTTCCCTGTATAACCAAGATTTCTTGAGATAGCGATACTATACTGTTTCATTTTTTCAATTAATGTATCGTTGATCAGATCCATCGTTACTCGATTACTTGGACCAGAAATACTAAAACTCGCAATAATCTTTCCTTTATGATCAAAGATTGGAGCAGCAATACATCTTAAGACTACTTCATTCTCGGCATTATCTAATGCATAGCCTTGGCTCTTAACCTTTTCGATTTCTTCAATAAATTCTACCTTAGAGGTTATTGTGGAAGGTGTCTTGGGAATGAAATTTATATTTGAAATGAGTTCGTTAAATTCGTCCTGGTTTTTGTCTGAAAGTAATATTTTTCCAACACCGGTACAATACATGGGAGCACGGCTTCCAATCCGGGAATACATGCGAATCGTTTGTGTACTTTCAATTTTATCAATATAGACAACTTCACCGCGGTCTTCGATGCATAAATGAACGGTTTCGTTGACTTCTTGTGATAATTTTTCTAGAAACGGTTTCGAAACAGTTACAATATCTGAGTTATTTAAAAGATTTCTAGAAAGAAAGAGGACTTGTAATCCAAGTTTATATTTGTCTGTTTCTTCATCTTTCACGACATAATTCATACTCGATAACGTAGCTAACAGTCTATGAATGGTGCTTTTTGTTAGTCCAACCTGCTCCGATAGCCGTGTAATCTGGATACCATCTGGATATTCAGATAGCTTGTTTAATATAGTTAGAGCTCTTTCAAGTGATTGAACATTAGACATCTCTTTCTACCTCTTTTTCAGTGATATTCATTTCACGATTTTAAAACACTGTTCTATTATATGATACGGTATAGAGAATCTTTTGTAAAATCAATTAGAACTATTGAAAAATAACGATTCAAAAAGAAAAATAATAGAGAGATGTGATTGAAATGATGAAAAAAATAAATATTTTAACGAAAATTGCAGAATGTGGCGTAGTAGCCGTGGTAAGGGCAGATTCAAAGGAAGAGGCAGTTAACATTTCCGAAGCTTGTGTAGAAGGCGGTATTCAAGGGATTGAGGTTACTTTTACCGTACAAGGCGCAGATGAAGTAATTAAAGAATTAGCAACCCTTTATCAACATAATAAAGATGTAGTGATTGGTGCAGGAACAGTCCTTGATGCGGCAACAGCACGGATTGCGATTTTGGCGGGGGCGCAGTTTGTTGTGAGTCCTGCATTTGATCAGGAAACAGCAACCCTTTGTAATCTCTATCAAGTACCTTATATGCCTGGCTGTATGACGATCACTGAAATGAAACGTGCATTAGAAGCTGGCGTAGATATCGTGAAACTATTCCCTGGAAGTGCATTTGGTCCAGAGTTTGTCAAAGCAGTAAAAGCTCCACTTCCACAAGTAAATATTATGCCAACTGGCGGTGTCGATTTAGATAATGTGGATCAATGGATTAAAAATGGCTGTGTGGCTGTTGGAGTAGGCGGTAATCTAGTTTCACCTGCTAAAACAGGGGAATTTGACAAGATCACCGACTATGCAAAACAGTATATCGAAAAAGTTCAAGCGGCAAGAGGATTATAACTTTGTTTTTCTATATTTTAGGCTATGTTAAAGCTTATTGTTGATTTTTGTACATGTTGATTGGAGCGGAAATCAACAGCCAAGTATAACAGAGCCATATTTTAAAAAATGAAAATAATACCAGTTTTTTGATACAATGAATTATATAAAGGAGGAATAAATGATGCCAACAAATTTGAAAGACACGACTACATTAAGCAATGGAGTAAAGATGCCATGGGTGGGATTAGGCGTTTTTAAAGTAACCGAAGGGGAAGAGGTTATTCAGTCTGTAAAAGCTGCTATCAAAAACGGATACATAAGCATTGATACAGCCGCTATTTATGGTAATGAAGAAGGTGTAGGCCAAGCCATTAAGGATTCAGGCGTTCCCCGTGAGGATTTGTTTATTACAACAAAGCTTTGGAATTCCGAACAGGGATATGAATCAACGTTAAAGGCGTTTGAAACAAGTCTTACTAAGCTTGGACTTGATTACTTAGATCTTTATTTAATTCACTGGCCAGGAAAAGATAAATATAAAGAGACATGGAAGGCGTTTGAAAAGCTTTACAAAGAGGGGCGTGTGCGTGCGATTGGCGTAAGTAACTTCCAAGTTCACCATTTAGAAGATTTAATCAGTTCTGCAGAGATTAAACCGATGGTAAATCAGGTGGAGTTCCATCCGCACTTAACCCAAAAAGAGCTTCTTGCCTTTTGTAAAAATGAAGGTATACAACTGGAAGCATGGTCACCTTTAAAACAAGGGAAGCTTCTAAGTGAACCGGTTCTTGAAGATCTTGCGCATAAATATAATAAATCTGTTGCTCAAGTGATCTTGCGCTGGGATATACAGCATGGAGTGGTTACGATTCCAAAATCAATCAAAGATCATCGCATTATTGAAAATGCGGATATTTTTGATTTTGAATTAACCACTGAGGATATGGATAAAATTGATGGGTTGAATCAAGATAGCCGTGCTGGCTCCCATCCGGATACGATGAGCGTAGGCTTTTAATATTTCAAGCGTCTGCCATTCAGAAATGAATGGCAGACGTTTTTTTTACTCCTACTATCTTATCATTCATTCCTTTTACTATGTTGAAGTGAATTATAAAAAATAGTACGTATGCTATAATGTTCTATATCTTAATTGGGCATAAACTCAGGAAGGAGCAGGACACGTGAACATCCCATTAAATCAAAAACTCATCAAAGAAATGTGTGGCACTGTCTCCTTCAAACGAGGAGATTATTTTTATCAAACGAATAAAGTGACATTTGAACAATATCGACCTGACCGTTGTCAAGCTACGGTAACAGGTGAGGAAGACTTCCATGTGACAATCGAAGCGGGTGGCAACGATGATATTTTAACGGAATGCAGCTGCCCAAAGCTTGCCTCGTTTACAAAGGATTGTCAGCATATTGCGGCCGTTTTATTGGCGGTTTACGAGCATCAACAGAAAGGAACCATCCCGATGGTTTCCAGTTCAAATAATCAGGATCTTACTAAGGGGGTACTGACACTTTTTACGGATCAGCCTGTCCGCTCAAGCGGTCATCAACTCCATTTTGAGAAAAGAAATGTACTTGATATCGAGTTTACTTGTAAACCCATGGAGGTTGGCAAGGGAAGATACCTATTCGCTATCGAAATGACCGTCGCATCAACTAAGGTGGAAAATATCCGAATGTTTTTGGAGCGGGTAAGTACGGGAAAGACTTACTCACTTTCGAGCTCATTCAAATACGATCCAAATCTCCATTGCTTTCAAAAAGAAACCAATGCCATTCTTGAGCAGCTCATCCAAGTACTACGGGATGAAAAGGTTTATGTGGATGTGGTGCCTGACACCAATCAACATCAGATGCTGTTCATTCCATCATCCTCTTGGGAACGGCTGCTTCCGTTGCTCATAAAAATTCCCTATGTGAAGGTGGTATCTGAGGGACATACCTTTCAGGGTCTACACTTATCAGCCGAATCGCTGCCATTACAGTTTGATTTTACAAAAGCGGAAGGAAACGGTTATCAACTGAAGGTCAAAAACTTGCATCGGATGATTTTCTTAAGTGCCTATCATTCCGTTTTATACGAAGGGAAAGTAAAACAACTAGAAGATCAGGACTATAAACGTCTTTCGGATCTGAAAAAGATGTTGGATGCCTCAGGAACCAATCAAATTCCCATTCCGCAAGAGCAAATCCGCTTTTTTCTGGAAAAAGTGGCGCCAGGGTTAAAAAAATTAGGGCAGGTTTCGATTGCAGAAACGATCACGAAGCAATTGATGAACACACCACTCGTGGCCAAACTCTACTTGGATCGTGTCAAAAACCGCTTGCTAGCTGGACTCGAATTTCATTACGAAAATTGGATCATTAATCCATTGGAAAGTAGAGATCTCCCATCTGGCTCTTTAGTAATCCGTGATGTAGAAAAGGAAGATGAAATCCTCCAGCTCTTTGAGGATAGCTCGTTTGCCAAGACAGATGGAGGATATTTTCTTCATAATGAAGAGCTAGAGTATGACTTTCTGACCTATGTCGTCCCAAAGCTCCAAAAGCTCGTCCGAATTTATGCAACGACGGCTGTAAGAAATCGGATTTCCAGAGGGGAATTTCGCCCGCAGGTTAGGGTAAGGATCAAAAAGGAACGAACCAATTGGCTTGAATTTAAATTTGAAATGGATGGCATTCCTGAAAGACAAATACGTGAGGTTTTGTCGGCACTAGAGGAAAAACGGAAATATTATCGTATGCCTAATGGGTCGCTGCTCTCACTTCAGACGAGAGAATTCGATGAAATCCAGCGTTTTCTTTACTCACCACTTGCCAAGAATAAGGATCTCGCCAGTGGTTTGGATTTACCAATTGAGCAGAGTCTTCAACTTCTTGATACGGTTGAGGTTAGTGATGCGTTTAAGTTAGAGGAATCCTTTCGGCAGTTCCTGGATCACCTTCACAATCCAGGCCGGTTGGAGTTCGAGGTGCCAAGAAGTTTAGAGCCCATCCTTAAAGATTATCAAAAGCATGGGTTTAAATGGATGAAGACTCTGGCATACTACGGCTTCGGCGGGATACTGGCCGATGATATGGGACTTGGAAAAACGATTCAAAGCATCACTTTTATTATGTCAGTTCAGTCCGATATCCGTAAAAATAACCAGCCAGCCCTTGTTGTTTGTCCGTCATCCTTGACGTATAACTGGCTAAGTGAAATCAGGAAATTTGCTCCCCAGGTAAAGGCTGCTGTCATTGATGGAACAAAAGCAGAGCGAACCAAGCTTCTGAAGAAAGGGAAGGATGTCGATGTAATGATCATCTCCTACCCTTTACTGCGCCGCGAGATCAGCTGGTTTGAGAAGCAATCCTTTCATACGGTGTTTTTTGATGAAGCGCAAGCCTTTAAAAATCCGTTAACGCAAACAGCCCGTGCAGCAAAGATATTGCAGGCCAATCATCGCTTTGCACTTACGGGGACACCCGTAGAAAATTCATTAGAAGAGTTGTGGTCGATTTTTCACGTCGTCTTTCCTGAACTGTTCCTTGGGCTAAAGGAATATAGCAAGCTTTCTAGGAAAAACATTGCACGAAGAATCCGTCCTTTTTTACTGCGCAGGTTGAAGGAGGATGTCCTTGCCGAACTTCCTGGAAAAATGGAATCGATGGAATCTGTTGAACTGTTTCCTGAGCAAAAGAAGCTGTATGCAGCCTATTTGGCAAAACTTAGGCATGACACATTAAAGCATTTGGACAAGGATACGATTCGAAAAAATCGAATCAAAATCCTAGCGGGTTTGACTCGTTTGCGGCAGATTTGCTGTCATCCAGGCTTGTTTGTCGATGGGTATCAAGGGAATTCAGCGAAATTCGAACAACTCTTGCAGATTGTTGACGAATCAAAGCTTTCTGGAAGAAGAGTATTAATTTTTTCACAGTTTACGAAAATGCTTGATCTTATCGGTCGAGCGTTAACTGCGAAAGGAATGCCTTATTTTTACCTGGATGGACAGACTCCATCTGAAGAACGAGTTGAAATCTGCGAGCGCTTTAATCGCGGTGAACGGGATTTGTTCCTCATTTCTTTGAAAGCAGGAGGAACAGGTCTTAATTTGATGAGTGCGGATACCGTCATTTTATATGACACGTGGTGGAACCCGGCTGTTGAGGAACAAGCTGCCGATCGTGCCCACCGGATGGGCCAGAAAAATATCGTCCAGGTCATTAAGCTGGTTGCCCGAGGGACGATCGAGGAAAAAATGAATGAATTGCAAGATAAAAAGAGACATCTCATCGAAGAAATAATCGATTCTGATGAGAAAGTCATGTCAACTCTTACTGAAGAGGATATCAGGGAGATATTGATGATATAGAAAAAAGGAGCTGCAGCGCAACTCCTTTTTTTAATGCTTTTATGCCCCGATGACATTCAATGATTGGCGGAGACCTTCTAAAGCAAATTGCCTGATAAATCTAAAGGCAAATAATGCGATGATCGGTGAAAAGTCAATCGGACCAAGAGGTGGGATAAACCTTCTGAACAAACCTAAATATGGTTCGACAAGCTTGGCAATCCAGATACCAATCTTTGTTGCTTGAAACTTAGGAAACCAGGAACTGAAAATAGATATTAAAATTAACCAATAATAAATCTCAAAAGCATACTGTCCAATCAGTAAAATATTAGAGCCCAATATAGATCTTCCATTCTATAATGATTTTTTAATCGTACAAACCTTATACTTATGTATACATATACGATTGAGGTTCAATAAAGTTTCAAAATATTAATAAGGAACTTCCAACCTATTTCTGTTGAAGAGGGTTAAGAACTACTGCGATAAAATCGGCATAGCTGTCGATATGAAAATCTGCTTCAATGTTCCGATTTTGAAAGGCACACGTTTTAATATTTAATTCTCGAGCGGGAATTAAATCTAAGTCACGGTCACCGACGACCAAATCAATATGGTGACTTTTTAGTACATATTCGTAGGAGGAGCTGTGAGGTTTTCTTGTAAAACCTTGTTCCTCAACAGAAACAATCTCTTTAAAGTATTTGTCTAAATGATATTTTTTAAGCAGAAAGATGGTCGATTCCTTATCGCGATGCGTAACAATAATATTGTTATCAACAGAAGATAAGGCTTCCGCTAAGTATTCAAATGGCTTGCTTTCCGTCTTTGAATAATAGTTATGTAAGGTTTGATACTCAAGTCTCTGCTTCTCATCAATTCCATAATGTTTAAAGGCTGTTTTGGAATCGATTTTTAGCCATTTTAGCACCTCATCGCGATCAAGGTCTTGCTGGCTTAAGTTGATGAATCCAGAGACAAGTGCTGGATAGGTATCAAAAAGAGTGCCGTCGAAATCCCATAGTATGTTAATAAATATCCCTCTTTTCAGAAACATTTTGATTTTACCTTTAAAGAGAGTACCATAAGATTAAATAAAAAAGAAACGATCAGGTCACATTGATGTCTGAAATTTGTTATACTTTTCATGGGTAATGTACATGTTAAAAGATAGAAATGGGGGATAACAATGTCGTTTGATAACTCAAAACTGGGGTTACCATACTTTAGTTTAGAAGCAGCAGCAGTGGACAAGAGTCCGAGTGAAATGGTCATCACAGACCAAACTGGAGAAAATTATTACATAGTCACAAGGGATGTATTTGAGGATGGGTTGCAGCAAAACGGTTATAAGGTTGTTGTAAACGAAGGAGAGTAGTGATACTCTCTTTTTTTATTACTTTTTGAAAAAGTCTAACTGTTTAATTAGTACATTAATTGTTACCGTCGATGCCAATTTTCGAGGGGGAAGGGCATAATTAACGATTAATTGTTACCGTCGATGCCAATTTTCGAAGGTGAAGGGCATAATTAACGATTAATTGTTACCGTCGATGCCAATTTTCGAAGGTGAAGGACACAATTAATAAATCCTTCAATTTGCGCTTTATGTATAGCTACAGGTGTCTGTAATTATTACTTTTTACCAATAATGTATTTGATATGAAGAATAGGAGTAGAAAAATGAGCTATCAGCAAAAAACAAAAGAAACGGATAACAGTGTGATTGAGTTTATTGAAAATGTTGAGAATCCAAAAAAACGTGAGGATGCGTACAAATTAATAGATATATTTACTGAAACAACAGGTTTTGAGGCAAAGATGTGGGGGCCGAGTATTATTGGTTTCGGTTCCTATCATTATAAATATGAATCAGGTCATGAAGGGGATGCCCCTTTAGTTGGCTTTTCACCTCGAAAAGCAAAAATTAGTTTGTATTTTGCACCGGGAGAAACAAAGCGTGAGGAATTGCTAAAGGACTTTGGGAAACACACAACAGGAAAAGGGTGTGTATACATCAATAAGGTCGCTGATATTGATATTGATGTATTAAAAGAGCTAATAACCCAATCGGTTCAATTTTTTCAAAAAAAATATCCGAATATCAATTATTAACTCTTTTAATCGATTACTATCAGCAGAAATAATAAGCGCGCTTCCCGCTATTAGTAGTGGGAAGCGCTGTCTTTATGATGAGGTCATTCTCTAGCAAAGAGAATTTCACTTTACCCAATGAAATTAGCCAATTCCTGTGTAAACTTTTTCTGCTCTTCCCAGAACAATCCATGACCACTATGTTCAAACCAGACTAGTTTAGAGTTAGTTATTCCTTGATGAAGGATGGAGGCCAGCGGTGGCAAACAAATTTGATCATGTTGACCATGAAGAATCAATGTAGGCACCTGAATTCTCTTGATATCTGTAAATAAGGTTTCATCTCTTAAGGAGTTTAGTAAGCCTGCAGTGGAATGCCCTGCTGCTTCAAGTCCTAATTGAAAGAACCAGTCTGAGAAAGGTTTAGTGAGCGCCTGATGGAAGAACATGTTTGTGAAATCCGCTACCATTTTCGGCCGATCGTTATAAATCTGCCCCAGTAGTAAATTGACATCCTTCGCCTCTAATCCAAAAGGAAAGCCTGGCCGCTTTATAAAACTAGGGGCAGCCGCACCAAAAAGGGCTAATTTCGATACCCCAAAGCCCTTATGGCGTTCCATATACCTGATAACAATCGCTCCACCGACAGAATGACCTGCAAGCGTGAAACTCTGTAAACGAAGTGCTTTAACAATTTGGCGAATATCATCAGCAAGTCTATTGTACGAGTACCCTTCCCAAGGTTTATCTGACTTGCCAAATCCTCTTAGATCAATCCCAATACACCGATATCCCATCGCAGGAAGGACATTAAACTGATACTCAAATAATTTATGATTGGCTGGCCAGCCATGGACAAAGAGGATGGTTTTACTACTTTTGCGATTTACATCTTCAACATATATATTAACTTCAGGCGCCACTTTAACGTAATAACCCATTTTTTATCCCTCCTTTGAAAAAGGTATGGAAAAGTCCTTTTATCAATAAGCTATTCATGGATAGCTAGGCTAATACATTCGTGAACATTTGGGTACAAGTTGTAAATTTCTACTTTTTATTTTATTTAATAGTTTAAAATGATAAATGTAGGAGAATGGATCGCACTCTCCTTTATAAAAATATATATATGTGAAAATGTGAGCAAACTAACTTTCATACAACATAGAATTTTTTTCTAAAAATAATTATCTGGAGCTGGTTTTTGATATGGAGAAAAAGAAGGTCATCATAATAGGTGGAGGAATCACAGGTTTAGCAACAGCATTCTACTTGCAAAAGGAGATCAAGGAGAGAGCACTGCCGCTTGAAGTCAAGCTATATGAAGCTAGTGACCGTTTTGGCGGTGTGATTCACACGGTGAAGAGGGATGGCTTTATGATTGAAAAAGGTCCCGATTCCATTCTGGCTCGAAAAGCCAGTGCGCTTAAATTAATTAAAGAAGTCGGCTTAGAAGACAAAGTGGTCGCGAATACAGCCGGGAAATCTTTTATATACGCTAGAGGAAGGATCCATTCGATGCCTGAGGGAGCATTCATGGGGATCCCAACCCAGGTTACACCATTTGCGCTTTCAGGACTCTTTTCCCCACTAGGAAAACTACGGGCAGCAGGTGATTTTATTTTACCAAAGGGATTGGAAAAGGCAGATCAATCCCTCGGTGAGTTTTTCAGAAGAAGGTTTGGGGATGAAATAGTGGATAACTTAATCGACCCTCTACTGTCAGGGATTTACGCAGGCGATATCGACCGCTTAAGCTTAATGTCATTGTTTCCGATGTTCTATCATATGGAGCAAAAACATCGAAGCCTTGTGCTTGGCTTGAAAAAGACAATGCCAGCCCCACCTAAAACAGCGAAAAAAGAACCTTCCAAAAAAGGAATGTTTATCTCCTTATCAACCGGTCTGGAATCGTTAATTGACGAAGTCGTCAAGCGGATGGATGAGGGGGCTGTTAGCAAAGGAGTCCCTGTTGAAAAAATTGTAAGAAATCAGAACCACTATTCGATTACCTTCGCCAATGGAACGGTTGAACAGGCGGACAGCGTAGTCATTGCGACAGAACATTTCCATGCACAAAAAATGCTTTCTGATTATCCGTTCATGCACACGTTTGATGATATGCCATCCTATTCTGTGGCCAACGTTGCCATGGCATTTCCAAAGTCGGCAATTAAACAGGACATCGAGGGGACAGGCTTTTTAGTTTCAAGAAACAGTGACTTTAGAATAACTGCCTGCACATGGACGCATAAAAAGTGGCCTGGTACGACACCAAAGGATATGGCCTTATTACGCTGTTATGTTGGAAAACCAAATGATCAAGCGGCAGTTGATTTATCAGATGAAGAGATTATTAATATTGCATTACGGGATTTAAATAAGACCATGAACATAACCGATAAACCATTGTTCCATATCATCACAAGATGGAAAAAGGCGATGCCGCAATACAATGTTGGTCATATTGAACGAATGAAGAGTGTGAAGGAATCACTGACTAAGGAATTACCCGGAGTATTTCTAGCTGGAGGTTCCTATGAAGGTGTTGGTATTCCAGACTGTATCGACCAGGGAGAGGCGGCAATTAAAAAGGTACTCGAGTTTTTGAGATAGTCAATAAGATGGAGTAGGGATTTGAGATTCCTGCTCTATTTTTTTTGACTGGAATCAATATCTATTAATAGGGAATTTTCTAATAAAATGCCATAGGAGAGGGAAGCATACCGCTCTCTTCTTTATTTTTAGAATAACTTCTAATGACTTCTTGTGTAAGCATTGTTACCAACTTTTTAACTGATTCGAATGTAAAAATGGTAAATAAGTCAATTTGATAGCGGATTTTCTGAATGTAATAACTAATCAAATAATAGGCGTGAAACCTTGGTATCTATGGTTTTTACTATATCAATATCATAAATGAGAGTAATTTCCACTTAAATATATATTGTTTAATAGAAGAATTATCATTAAAATAAATAGAGATAGGTTGTTTAGTAGATAGAAATTTTCATTTTATAAAAAAATTTGAAAGATTGTACTTCTTAGTTGAAACCTCTATGTAATCAATTTTTTAATATTATAAAAAAGGGGAAATGCAAATGAAGAAGATTAGTTTAGCATGGCAGATTTTCATTGGTCTGACACTTGGTATTATTGTCGGTGCGGTTTTTTACGGAAATCCACATGTGGCAAGCTACCTTCAGCCAATTGGAGATATATTTATTCGCTTAATTAAGATGATTGTTGTCCCAATTGTTATCTCCAGCCTTATTGTTGGTGTTGCTGGCGTTGGTGATATGAAGTCTTTAGGAAAACTGGGCGGGAAAACCCTGCTTTATTTTGAAATCATTACCACGATTGCGATCATTGTTGGACTTCTTGCTGCGAACGTGTTTCAGCCTGGAGATGGCGTTGATAAATCGAAACTTACTAAAACGGACATTAACAGCTATGTAAGTACAGCCGAAAAAACTGAGTCCCATTCTATGATTGACACCGTTGTAAATATTGTTCCGACAAACATCATTCAATCATTAGCTAACGGAGAAATGTTACCGATTATTTTCTTCTCTGTTATGTTTGGACTTGGAGTGGCTGCGATTGGAGAGAAAGGGATACCAATTATTAATTTCTTCCGAGGAACGGCCGATGCGATGTTCTATGTCACAAACCAAATCATGAAGCTCGCACCATTCGGTGTGTTTGCATTAATTGGTGTTACTGTTTCGAAATTTGGAATTACCTCATTAATTCCACTGGGAAAACTGGTCCTGGTTGTATACGGATCCATGTTTTTCTTCATTCTTGTCATCCTTGGATTAGTTGCAAAAATTGCAGGATTCAATATTATCCACCTCATTAAATATTTAAAAGACGAATTAATTTTAGGTTACACGACAGCAAGTTCAGAAACCGTTCTTCCAAAAATTATGGAAAAAATGGAGAAATTAGGCTGTCCTAAATCGATTACATCTTTCGTGATTCCAACAGGATATTCCTTTAATCTAGATGGCTCCACGCTTTACCAAGCGATTGCCGCACTGTTTATTGCGCAAATGTATGGAATTCATATGAGTATTGGACATCAAATTACATTAGTTCTTGTATTGATGTTAACTTCTAAAGGAATTGCCGGGGTACCAGGTGTATCGTTTGTTGTTCTTCTTGCCACTTTGGGAAGCGTAGGTATTCCTGTAGAAGGACTAGCGTTTATTGCCGGAATTGACCGTATTCTTGACATGGCACGTACTTGTGTAAACATTGTCGGAAACTCTTTGGCTGCGATTGTTATTACAAAATGGGAAGGCCATGAGCTTAAAAATTATCAAGAACGTAAGGCTGCGTAAAATAGGGAATACAGGACATCTTCTAAAATGGGAGATGTCCTTTTCATTGGGTTAATGATTCTGACTTTTAAATAAAGTCAGGTAATATTATTGACTTATAAAAGTTTTACATACTAAAATGGATAAAACCGAAAGAAATACTCAATTAATACACTGAGAAAAACTGACTAGAAGCAGGTGGTTAAATGATTATTCGTAATGCTGCAGCGGATGAATTATCATTCATTCGAGAACAAAGAGTAAACTCATATGAAGAACATGCCCAAAACATTCCTGAGGATCATTGGAAGGCTCTTAAACATGCAATCTCGTCGGATGCTGATGTGCAGGAGGATGTAGAACGAATTGTTGCTGAAATTGATGGGAAAATAGTAGGCAGTGTTGCCTTGTTTCCTGCAAAAACCGATGCCTACGAAGGATTGGTAGATGAGTTGGATTATCCTGAAATACGAATGCTCGCAGTGAAACCGCAAGTTCGAGGCAATGGGGTGGCAAAAGCACTGATTTCAGAATGTATTCGACGAGCGAAAGTGCAAGGCTTTCATTCAATCGGCCTGCATACCGCAGATTTTATGAAAAGTGCGATGGGACTATACGGGAGCCTTGGTTTTGAAAGGTTACCGCAATTCGATTTTGAACCTGCGGATGACGGCATCATTGTGAAAGCGTATCGACTTACTTTTGAATAGTACTTTATCGTTTTGAAAAGCTGGTACTAGAAATTATTTTGTAAAACCCACTTGACAGGTAGGAAAAGTCAGAATAAAATGTAAATAATTCAAATAGATTCAGAGAACAATTAATTTAATATTAAGCTGATTGGAAAACCAAAGGCTTATACTCTTATTTAGGGGTATAAGTCTTTTTTTATTCAAAGGGGGACTAATTATGATCTATCCGATTAGTAAGTGGAGTCCACATTGTTGTCAGTCATTTTGTATTTATTCAGGTTTATGTAGATGAATAGAATCAAAGGTTCTTTTTTTAGACCATAAAACCAAGTATTCTTATGTGATATTAGGAGTTTAGGGAGGATGAAAATATGGCAATTGTGGATCAAGCAAAAGCAAACTATATTTTATCGACACTAAAGGGGATGGAGTATGGTTCTGTGGTCATAACCGTTCATGACGGTACGATCACTCAAATTGATAAGACAGAGAAAACACGATTTGCACAAAATAAGAAAACATCTAAATAACAAAGATGATTTGCAAAAAAGTGACCAAACTTATTATTGGATTTATTTTTAATAAAATAGCCGATCAGTCTACTGAAGGCTACTTATTTTCTAGACGATGCGAAAGATGATTGTTGCTCACCGGACTTATCTTAACTCCGAAAAGCAGACAACCGACCTTTATACGATAGTCATAAAAATAGGTAGCCTTTTTTGTTAAAAAAAAGGAGGAAATCACAAATGAAACTAGTTTACAAATTTACAACCGTACTTATTCTTATCGCCCTTATTCTAGCAGGATGCAGCAGTCAGTCTAGTAATCAAAGCACTGAGAAAAAAGATGAGGGAACCAAACAAGAGGCCGTGAAAACAAAAGAACCTGTTCAATTATTAAATGTTTCATATGACCCTACCCGGGAGCTCTATGAAGAATTTAACGGAGAATTCGCGAAGTATTGGGAGAAGGAAAAAGGTCAGAAGGTAACCATTCAACAGTCACATGGTGGCTCTGGAAAGCAAGGACGTGCTGTCATCGATGGACTTGAGGCAGATGTTGTTACGCTGGCATTGGCCTATGACATTGATGAGATTGCAAACTTAGGCGGCTTACTTTCGAAGGATTGGCAAAAGAACCTGAAGGATAACTCGACCCCGTATACGTCAACGATTGTGTTTCTAGTTAAAAAGGGCAACCCAAAAGGGATTAAGGATTGGGACGATCTAACGAAAAAGGGCACTTCCGTCATTACCCCGAATCCGAAGACTTCAGGCGGAGCCAGATGGAATTACTTAGCGGCATGGGCATACGCAAAAGATAAATTTAATGGGGATGAAACGAAAATTAAGAAGTTTATGAGCCAATTATATAAAAATGTCGAAGTTTTAGATTCTGGTGCCCGCGGAGCAACCACCACTTTCGTTGAACGAGGCATTGGTGATGTTTTAATAGCATGGGAGAATGAAGCCTTCTTAACACTTAATGAATTAGGAAAAGACAAGTTTGAAATTGTCGTCCCATCCATAAGTATTCTTGCCGAACCACCGGTTGCCGTGGTCGATAAGAACGTCGAGAAAAAGGGAACTAAAGAGGTAGCTGAGGCCTATTTGAATTATTTATACAGTGATGTAGGACAGGAAATTATCGCTAAGAATTATTATCGCCCGCGTAATCAAGAGATTCTTGACAAGTATGCAGATGTCTTTCCAAAAATTAATTTAGTCACAATTGACAAAGATTTTGGAGGATGGAAAAAAGCACAGGAGACGCACTTTAATGATGGCGGGACGTTTGATCAGATTTATCAGCCATAGTAAGTAGTTCAGTTAGATGGGTGTCCTAAATCGTTACGATTTGGGATGCCCTACATGTATCTTATCCGGAAGGGGTCAACCTCATGGCACGATTAGCAAGTTTAAAAATGAAAAGAAATAGTGTACTGCCGGGATTCGGCCTTTCACTCGGATTTACGATGTTTTATATAAGCATCCTTGTCATTCTGCCATTATCCATGATATTTATTAATTCGATGACAGTCGAGTGGTCGAAAATTTGGGGGACGATTTCTGATCCGAGGGTGGTTGCCTCCTATAAACTGAGTTTTGGTGCCGCCTTTTTCGCAGCTTTTATTAATGTTATTTTTGGCGTACTAATCGCATGGGTGCTGGTACGTTATCAGTTTCTTGGTAGAAGAATCATTGATGGGCTAGTTGATTTGCCTTTTGCCTTACCAACAGCGATTGCCGGGATTGCCTTAACGACTTTGTATACGGAAAATGGCTGGGTTGGGCAGTTTTTAAGTTTTAAAGTGGCATTTACTCCGCTCGGTATTACATTAGCATTAACATTTATCGGGCTGCCCTTTGTGGTGCGCACCGTTCAGCCCGTCCTGCAAAGCTTGGAAAAAGAAATCGAAGAAGCATCAGCTAGTTTAGGTGCAAACCGTTTGCAAACATTTGTTAAAGTTATTTTTCCAGAAATCCTGCCAGCTGCTCTAACGGGGTTCGCGCTTGCCTTTGCCCGGGCGCTTGGGGAATATGGCTCGGTCGTTTTTATTGCAGGGAATATGCCGATGAAGACAGAAATTACTCCGCTGCTAATCATGACCAAGTTAGAACAATATGATTACGCCGGTGCTACGGCGATAGCAGCTGTTATGTTGATTTTTTCCTTCACGATTCTACTTATTATTAACGTATTGCAGTGGTGGACGAATAGGAAATTTATTTAGAGATTACTAGTTTTAGAGGAGGTTTTATCTGTTTCGCAAACAAACCACCTGGTTTAGCAAACAAACTTAGTATTTCCGCAAACAAACATCTATAACAAAGCGAAATATTTGAAAAATTGGCTGTTTCCATCAAGATTGTTGTTCTTACTAGTGTAAAATTACACCTTATCAGGTAGCTTATAAAATTTATCAGCGGAAAATGACCTTTTATCAGCGAAACTAAGTCATATATCAGCGAAAATGAGATTTTATCAGCGAAAACAAGTCATATATCAGCGAATCAATTTTAGCAAACAAAAAAGGATCGATTTTTTGACCCAGGAGGAGGTACCTATGGCAGGAAATGTTCCAATCCAATATTCCAGTACACCGCTTCAAACTACAACCCGCAATTCAGAACCGCGACTCGTACGCTGGTTACTAATCACACTTGCATTAGCATTTTTAGGTTTGTTTTTGGTATTACCGTTGGTTGCCATTTTTATAAAAGCCTTTGATAAGGGTATAGCCGTTTTCCTAGAGGCTGTTAGCAATCCAGATGCGTTATCTGCAATCAAGTTAACGTTGATCATTACCTTGATTACCGTGCCACTTAATGCCATCTTTGGCGTGGCTGCCGCCTGGGCCGTAACCAAGTTCAATTTTAAGGGAAAAAGTCTTTTGATTACGATTATTGATCTGCCATTTGCCATCTCACCAGTCATCGCCGGATTGGTGTTTGTTCTATTATTTAGTGCGCATGGCTTATTTGGACAATGGTTAATCGACCATAATATCAAAATTATTTTCGCAGTACCCGGAATCGCAGTGGCCACACTTTTAGTGACGCTGCCCTTTGTCGCCCGGGAACTCATTCCATTAATGCAAACGCAGGGAACGGCCGATGAGGAGGCATCCTTGACACTGGGGGCGAGCGGCTGGAAGACATTCCTTTTGGTAACTCTGCCGAATATTAAATGGGGATTATTATATGGGATTATTCTCTGTAGTGCTCGAGCAATTGGCGAGTTTGGAGCTGTTTCAGTCGTTTCAGGACATATCCGAGGAATGACAAATACGATGCCGCTCCATATTGAAATTTTATACAATGAATATCAATTTTCCGCGGCATTTGCGGTTGCTTCCTTAATGTCATTTTTCGCCATCATCACCTTGGTTGTAAAAAATGTCATTGAATGGAAAGCAAAAAAATCATTTGAACCTGGAGAAGGAGTTCACTAAGATGAGCATTCAAATTCAAAATATCTCAAAATCATTTGGAAACTTTCAAGCCCTTGATCAAATTAATCTTGATATTCAAACAGGAGAGCTCGTCGCTCTTCTTGGTCCTTCTGGTTCTGGGAAAACATCGCTTTTAAGAATCATCGCAGGCTTAGAAGGTGCGAATCAGGGAGCCATTTTGTTCGGGGAAGAAGACATGACCCATATCAGTACAAAGGAACGGAAAGTAGGATTTGTCTTCCAGCATTATGCCTTGTTTCGTCATATGACTGTTTTTGAAAATGTGGCCTATGGATTAAAAGTCCGGCCAAGGAAAACGCGTCCTTCCAAAACCGAAATAAAAGAAAAGGTCATGGAATTACTAAAGCTAGTAAAATTAGAAGCCTTTGCCGAACGGTATCCTTCCCATTTGTCAGGCGGTCAGCGGCAGCGGGTTGCACTAGCCAGAGCATTAGCGGTTGAGCCTAAGGTTCTCTTGTTAGATGAACCATTTGGTGCGTTAGATGCCAAGGTCCGGAAAGATCTTCGCAGATGGCTAAGAAAGCTCCATGATGATTACCAGATTACGAGCATTTTTGTGACGCACGACCAAGAGGAAGCGCTAGATGTTGCCGACCGAGTTGTCGTGATGAATGAAGGGAAGATTGAGCAAATCGGTACGCCAGAGGAAGTATATGAAAATCCAAACAGTCCTTTTGTTTATCACTTTTTAGGAAATGTTAATTTATTTAAAGGGCGCCTTCATAAAGGGAAATTACGACACGGTAATTTTGAAGTCGATGCACCCGAATTCTCCGCAACAGAGAATACCGAGGCAGTCGGTTACGTTCGACCGCATGATATAAGTATCGAAAGAGAGGCTAGCCTGGATTCAGTTACTGCAAAAATTAATTATATTCATTTAGTCGGAGCCACCGTCCAACTTGAACTGATTCGAAAAGATAATGGCGAGTACCTAGAAGTGGAATTAAGAAAAGAGCAATTTCGAAGCCTTGATCTAAAAACAGGTGAAGAAGTGTATGTAAAACCAAAACAATTAAAGGTTTTTATTCCCCAGGATTATTCCATTTAAAAAAGGCGAACAGGGCCAGGCCTTGTTCGCCCAAATAGATTTTGAAGACTGGTATTGTCTTAAATTAAGGGCTGTTGCCTGAAGAAAGAAACCTATAGAAATGGTCCGACTATTATCGTTCTTTGAAGTTTATCGGAAATAATTCGATGTGGGCTACATATGGAAGGATTAATTGTTTTATTAAGTATACATGAAATGATTAAAATACTTTGGTCTGTGTTAGCTGTGAATATAATTCTAGTGCTTCTTTCACATTTAAACCTTTGTGAACGATTCCATTAATTGCGCGAATCATTGCTTCAGGATATTCGGATTGCCAGATATTACGGCCCATATCAACACCAGCAGCACCTTGATTCATTGCGTTATAAGTAAGGTCTAGAGCATCTTTAATTGTATCTAATTTAGGACCACCAGCAATGACGATTGGTACAGGGCAAGTGCTGGTTACTTTTTCAAAATCCTCGCAATAATAGGTTTTAACAATATCTGCACCCATTTCAGAAGCAATTCGAGAAGCTAAGCTTAGGAATCTAGCATCACGCTTTTCTAGTTCTTTCCCAACCGCTGTAATAGCTAGAACGGGGATACTATATTCATGTGATTCAGTAACCACATTCGCTAAGTTAGTGACGGTTTGTGTTTCATATTCAGAACCAACAAAAATAGACACACCAACACCGACTACATTATGTCTAATCGCTTCTTTTACTGGAGTAACAATTCGTTCATTGGAAAGATCACTTAGAACACTTGGACCTCCAGAAACTCTTAAAAGCATTGGTTTTTTTACGTCCTCTGGAATGCAGGAATCAAGGGTACCACGTGTTACAAATAATGAGTCAGTATGTGGTAACAGATTCTTAATTGTCTCACCAGGTTTTTCTAGACCATGGATTGGTCCGAGAAAGTAGCCGTGGTCAATTGCAAGCATAACGGCCCTTCCGTTCGGTAAAATTTGATTCATTCTATTTTTAAATCCCCAATTCATCTCATTCACTCCTTGATTTTTGGATTTTCAACGATAACTGAATCTCGTTCACTAATATGTGGAGACTTTATAAACATCGCTTTAAAATCAACGGTATTCGTATTTTTTAAGTAGTGTGCTTCCATAGGTCTTACTTGAAGCATATCACCTGGTTTTACGTGAACAGGTTCACCATCTATATAAATATCTATTTCTCCTTCAAGAATATAGAAGACTTCTTCGCAGGTAGTATGATAGTGATTATCGTGATCATCACCTGGTTTTAATAGAACCACACCAATATCAACGTTTGGTCCTTTTGTTAAGTATTTGGGTCCATGGGTGCCATAACGATATTCATTATTTTCTTCGTTTGTGTGAAACATTCGTTTCACCCCCTTTCAAATTTTACAGTTAATCCAGGTGCGATCCACATATGATTCGTCTTACCTGAATCAGCCAATTTAAGTTGTTCGCCGTAAACCTTACGCCAATTTTCATAGATTGAGAGATATTTTTGGTGGTTTTCTTGGTTAGGATAGTGAATTCTTTCCCATTTCACTAAATCAGTAATTGCGGATTCTAGGCTGGGGAATAAACCAACACCAAGTCCTGCCATAATGGCTGTGCCAAGTGCAGCTGCTTCTTTCTCAACAGGTACTTTTACAGGGATTCCGAGAACATCGGCCAACGTTTGGCTCCAAAGTTTACCTTTTGAACCTCCACCAGCAAAGATGGCTTCTTTAGGATAGTGACCTGTAACCTCTTCGACAATTTTTAAGTTGCCATAGGTAACGAGCGCGGCATTTTCTTGTATCGATTTAAACATTTCTTTTTTTCCGGTTTTGTTAGGGTCTAATGTGAGGTTTAAAAAGGAAGGGGCAGCATGTCTCCAAGAGATATAATCCATGACATCTGAGAAAATAGGGATAATTCCATTTGATCCGACAGGGACGTCTTTCGCTTTTTCTTCAAGAATTTCATAAGCATCACGACCTGTTTGTGCAGACTCAAGTTTTTCTGTTTCACAAAAGGCATCTCTAAACCATCTCATGACAAGTCCGGGGAAGAAGGCGATGGTTTCGATTTGCCAAAGTTCAGGGACCGCGTGACAATTAACACGAATTCGATTATGTGAATCAACAATCGGAGCCTTAATATTAATTTCTTGCTGCCAAAAACTACCGCCGCAAATAAAGGTCTGGCCTTCCTTTATCGCACCTACTCCGACAGAGGCCGACTGTGCATCACCACCGCCGCTAACTACGGCTGTTCCTTTAGCAAGGCCAGTAGAAGATGCGATGGACTCTGGTATGACTCCAAGCAGTTCTCCAGCTTCATTGACAGGAGGGAAAATATTGCTTTTTAGCTGACAAGCCTCGGCAATTGCAGGCGTCCAAGCTCGATTCTTCAAATCAAAAAGTCCTGTTGTACAGCCATTGGAAGGGTCTACTTGGAGTTTGTTTGTGAGCTTAAAGAGGATCCAATCGTTAATCATAGTTAAGTAGTTAATTTGCTCGTAGACTGCAGGCTGGTTGTTTTTTATCCAAAGGAGACGGGGAAGAGCGCCCAAAGCAAACGTTTGACCTGATAATTCATATAACTTTTTTTCAAGATCTGGGTCAGTATTCTTAAGCTCTTTGGCTTCTTCCATCGCGCGGGCATCCACATTGGCACATGCCCAAATTTCTCTTCCATTTGCATCGTAAAGGACAAACCCTTCACGCATACTTGTTGCGCTTATAGCTTTAATGTCTTTGGGGTCGATGCCCGACTGAGCAAGTACCTGAGATATACAGGTTTGAATAATCCCCCAGTTTTTACTTACATCGAAATCCATGGAACCTGGAAAACGTAGATCTTCCAGATGTGTCCATTCAACTTGTGATGAGGCAACCTGCGTGCCAGCTGTATCGAAGAGAACAGCTCTAACGCTTCCTGTCCCTGCATCAAATACTAGGATGTACTCCATTCAAAGCAGCCTCCTTTTTTATTAACGCTGTAGCAGTTTCTTCATCAGTGATGATGGTGTTGATATAACCTCCTTTTAATGCACCGTATATGGCATCCACTTTATGGGCACCTCCTGCAACTCCAATGACATTATGTAACTTTTTCAAGGTGTTAAGTTGGGTGCCAATTAAGCGATTATGATGTGGTAAATCAAGAATCTTTCCTTGGGCATCAAAAAATTGACCTAGAATATCTCCCGCGGCATTATGATTTTTAATGTAGATTAATTCATTGAGAGTCATTTTTTCTTCTTTAATAATCGTGGAAGCTGTTGATAGACCGCCAATCCCTACGACCACATGGTTGGAAAGACTGGCTAGGTCGAGAAGGTTGCTTACAGAAGGCTCTGATAACATATTTTTTGCCATTTCTTCTGATGATGCTAGGAATGGTGCAGGAATAACATGAATCCCGCCCTTGAATTTATCGAGTCCACTTTCAGAGGAATATTCCCGCTTTTGGAAGTAGTAGTTCACACCACCTGTAAGTGTTACCATAGAAATTTCGATAGAAGGATCAATGGTTAATGATTCAATTGTCCGAGAGACAGCTTCTCCCCATCCAAACCCAATCAATTCATTGTTCGAAATATTACTTTCAATAAATTGTGCAGCAGCTTTTGATAAAGACTGACTAAGATTGTCTTTTGGGGTTGGAATGACAAAAGCATGATCAATTTTAAATGAATGAATAAGTTCCTTTTCAATTTCTAAACAATTAACACCGGGACCTTTAATATGAAACTGAACAATATTTTCTGCTCTTGCACGATCAAGTAAACGTACAACTTTATTTCTCGATAAATTTAATAAATCTGAAATCTCTGTTTGTGTGAGATTGTCCTTGTAGTAATACCAGGCGACCTTAACCAGGAGGCTTTCAGTAAAGACATCATTGCTCGCCATATTTTATCAACCTTTCAACAAATAATCAGTGTCTAGACAAATGTTTAACTCTAATACTGAGTATAGGCCCCGAAAATATAAAAGTCAATTACTTCAAAATATTTTGACGATTCAGTACATACGTATTGACTATAGGTCATTTGTCATTTAACATTTGTTTTGTAAGCGTTTTATCTGTGGGCTAAAATCTTGAGGAAATTTAAACAAAAGTTAACCCTACTAAAAAATGTTTAGTATTAATAGTTTTATAGTCTAGCAAGGTAGGTGAATAAAATGCATGACCAGCTAATTCATATTCGTCATATCTATAAGCAATTTGCTGGAAACCCTGTATTAAAAGGTGTGGATTTAACTCTTAATAAGGGCGAAGTTTTTGCGATTGTCGGAGGAAACGGTGCTGGTAAATCGACATTAATGAAAATTATTACTGGTTTATATCGTCCCGATGAGGGGCAAATTGTGGTACAAGGTGAAGATGTATCGTTTCATCAACCAGCGGATGCCCATAGGCATGGGATCTACTTAGTACCACAGGAACCGCTAATCTTCCCTAATATGACGATTCGCGAAAACATTGCCATCGGTTTAAATGAGAATAAAGTCGAGTGTGAGAAGAGAATTAAGAATTACCTTTCTGTTTTAGGTTGGAACTTGGATATTAACCGCAGGGGCTTAAGTTTATCCATAGCTGAGCAGCAGCTTGTTGAATTGCTTAGAGGATTAATTCGAAATGCAAAAATACTAATATTAGATGAACCGACATCAACTTTAACTTTTAGTGAGATTAATTCCCTCTTTTCTACTATTAAAAAACTAACCAGCGATGGTTTGGGCGTTTTCTATATTACCCACCGACTTAAAGAAATATTTGAGCTCGCAGATTCAGTCGCAGTCCTTCGCGATGGACTGATATCAACCAAAGGGGCTATAAGAGATTTCACCTATGACAAATTATTAGAAGGGTTAATGCCTGAACAAAGTAAGGGAGCTTCTGATAGAGAAATAGGATTGGAATCTACTGAACCGAAGGTACTTAGGGTGGTAAGGGATGCTAAACCATCGAAAGGAGATTCAGATAAGGCGATTTTAATGGTTAAAGACTTATCAGGGCACCGTTTTCAAAATATCACCTTTGATCTCTATCCTGGTGAAATCTTAGGGATTGCTGGTGTAGTCGGTGCTGGCCGTACGGAGCTTGCCTCCTCAATCTTTGGATTAGAACCGTGGGAATCAGGAGATGTATTGTTGCAACAAGAGAGTATTAAGAAGCTTTCTATACGCGAGCGAATTAATCGTGGTTTAGCATATGTCCCTGAAGATCGACATCAACATGGTATTTTCTCCATTGCCTCTATTAAAATGAACATCACATCAACAATTCTGCATAAATATAAAAGACTATTCCTCCCATTAAAAAAAGAAAAAGAAATCTCAACTATAGCAATTGATACCTTGAAGATAGTCACTACCGGACATAACCAATTGTTAAGAAATCTATCTGGTGGTAATCAGCAAAAGATTGTTCTATCGAAGTATCTAGAAACAAATCCTAAAGTCATTATTTTAGATGAACCGACGCGAGGCATTGATGCTGGTGCGCGAGGGGATATTTATAAAATTATCGATGATTTAAAGGAGAATGGGTTAGCCGTTATCCTGATTTCCTCAGATACAGAAGAAATTGTTCAACTAAGTGATCGTGTCCTTGTTATGTATGAAGGTCGGATGACCTCTTCAATAGAAAAAGAGGATTTAACTGTAGATTCCATAACCTCAGCTGCATTCGGGATTAAAAAGGAGTTGAAGGTTCTATGAATCTCTTTTCAAAGGTTATGAAGGCAAGAGAAGTCTCGATTATCATCCTCATTATTGCGTTTATCGGAATTGTCGGTGCAATTAATAGTAAGTTTGTGACTGGTAACAGTCTGATACTACTTGTTAGCAGTAGTATCATTTTACTCATATTAGCTGTTGGTCAATCTTTTGTCCTGTTAACCGCAGAAATAGACGTGTCAGTTGGTTCCACTATGGGAATATCGGCAGCTGTGTGCGGCTCACTCTTAACAAACGGTGTATCAGGATGGTTAGCGGCTATAGTGGTACTATTTGTCGGAATACTTGCAGGGGTGTTTAATGGTATCGGTGTTGCCTACCTTAAAATTCCGGCGATTATTATGACATTAGGTACGTTAGGTATATTAAGAGGTTTAATGATTATTTTAACAGGCGGAGAGTGGATTGAGGATATTCCTAACTATTTCAAAAAGCTTTCAGGCGCAGATTTCATTGGTCTACCTTTACCTATTTGGATTGGACTTATTATTCTCCTTGCGGCATTTCTGGTTTTAAAGCTGACCAAATTTGGCCGTTATTTCTATGCCGTAGGGGATAATGCGGATGGTGCTAGACTCATAGGTATTCCTGTTTCAAGGATTAGAGTGTCTGCCTTTGTGCTTTCAGGTTTGTCTGCCTCAATAGCAGGGATGATTTTTGTAATGAATATAGGCTTTGTCCCTAACCAAACGGGTAATGGTATGGAACTTCAAGTTATTGCTGCTGCCGTATTAGGAGGTGTAAGCCTTAACGGTGGACTTGGAACAGTGTTTGGGGCTGGACTCGGAGCAATTTTCCTTACTGCAATAAATAGCTCATTAATATATTTGAAAATTCCAGCTTACTGGAATAATGCTATCTCAGGTTTTTTATTACTGCTAATTGTCATTAGTGATTCTAGATTCCAAAGCTATTTGAAAAATAGTCATTTTAAAAAAAGCAATAAACTTCATAAACAAGAAGATGTTGTAAAAGGAGTGATTCAGAATGATGACAAAACTGACCAAGCCACTCTTTAGGTGGGAAAGTGCACTGGTTGTTTTCTTAATCATTGAAATCATTTTCTTCAGTGCAATGAATCCGGACTTTTTGAACTTTACAAATCTAATTTTTAGCATGAATGACTATGTTTATATCGGACTGGCAGCTATTCCTATGACCTACGTTATTATTACTGGCGGAATTGATGTTTCCGTTGGATCTACGATTGGATTGACCTCAATCACTATTGGAGTCCTATGGATGAGTGGTATAGATATGTGGCTGGCAGTTTTGCTTGCCTTGGTGATAAGCGCCTGTGCTGGTGCAGTGAATGGCGTGATTATTGCTAATAGTAACGTCCAGCCATTGGTTGTTACTTTGGGGAGTATGTTTCTTTTCTCTGGGATTGCCTTAGTAATTTCCGGCGGAAGCAGTGCATCTGGATATGAAGGTATCAGTGGTTTCCCAGACTCATTTGTGCAATTAGCAAATGGGGATACTTTTGGTTTACCTAATCCGATATTATTTTTTCTCTTCTTTATGATTATATTTGCGGCAATCTTACACCTCACACGATTTGGCAGACAAGTGTTTCTTATCGGCATTAATATCAAGGCAGCCCGTTTTAGCGGAATTCGTACTAAATCCATTTTGGTTTGGTCGTATGTCTTAGCAGGTTTAGGAGGTGGTATCAGTGGTGTAATCTTAACATCCTACTTCGGTTCTGCGAGGTCAGACCTCGGGACGGAAGCGGTTTTGCCTGTCATTACTGCAGTCGTCTTGGGAGGGACCAGTATCACAGGTGGAAAAGGTAGCGTTGTTGGAACAGGAATAGCAAGTATTGTTATTGGGATGATGCAATATGGTTTACAAATGATGAGTATGACCAATCAGGAAACAAGTGTGGTTATTGGATTTTTATTAATCATTGCAGTTTTACTCCGTTTAACAAATTGGAGTAATATCCAATTATTTTTTAAAAAGTTAAATAATAAAAAGGCTCTTAATAAAGAGTCCTCAAAAGGAGTGTAGATTAATGAAAAAATCATTATTTATAAAGCTATTCACTGTTGTTTTATCAGCATTGCTACTGCTCGCAGCTTGTAGCAGCGGTGGGGAAAAGACTTCAGGCGGGGAAAAATCAAACAAGAAAGATGTTAAATTAGCATTTATCCCTAAACTTACTGGTGTTGGATTTTTTACATCTGGTGGTGCAGGGGCTAAAGAAATGGCAAAAGAACTTGGCGTTGAATTAACTTATGATGGACCAAGCGAAGCTTCTGTTGCAGGACAGGTAAAATACATTAATAACTTTGTAAACCAAGGTTATAATGCCTTGATGATTTCATCGACATCTGTAGACGGCTTAAACCAAGCATTGGACCGTGCGAAAAAGCGTGGGGTTAAAATCTTAACTTGGGATTCAGACGTAAATCCAGAACACCGTTCATTCTATATTAACCAAGGAACTCCTGACCAATTAGGCGGATTGCTTATTGATATGACAGCTGAACAAATTCCAGATAATGCAAAAGTAGCCTTCTTCTATTCCAGTCCTACAGTTACGGACCAAAACCAATGGGTCGAGGCAGCTAAAGCAAAAATTAAAGCTGAACATCCTGGCTGGGAAATTGTTACGACGCAATACGGAGAAAATGATGCCCAAAAATCTTTAACAGTTGGCCAAAATATCATTAAGACGTATCCAGATATCGATGCTGTCATTTGTCCAGATGCTACAGCATTACCTGCTATGGCCCAAGCTGCAGAAAACCTTAAAGTGGCAGGGAAGGTTGCCATCACTGGTTTTTCAACACCAAACGTTATGAGAGACTTTGTTAAACGTGATACTGTTAAGCAATTCGGACTTTGGGATGTTAAAAAGCAAGGTGCCCTTGCTGCCTATGTTGCATACTTAATGACTGTTGAAGGTAAAGACCTAAAAGTTGGCGATGAGTTCGAAGTACCAAATGTTGGTCACGTTAAAATCGAGCCTAATACAATCCAAGGGTATGATTACACAGATGATCACAGCGGGATCATTCTATTACCAGAACGTGTAGTCTTTAAAAAGGACAATATTGACAATTACGATTTCTAAAATAGAGGAGAGACTGCCATAGTTGGCAGTTTTTCTATTATATAAAAAATAATGATTGGTAAGGAGTATGCTTTATATGAAAACCGAGGATAAATGGGATAAAAGTAAGGCAAATAGGATTGAAAAAGGCTTAGCAGAGCTAGTTTACCGATCCAATTTATTAGGCTCCGACCACATCAATTGATCATTTTGTTTCACTCAATGAAAAGGAGTCTTATGATGTTGAATACTGGCCACCTGAATTGTATAAATTAAGTTTTGATGCGAATAAGAAAAAGTCCCTTGATGACTAAGATTTAACAAAGCATAATCAAAATATAAAACCTTTCCAAACCATCAAAGGCCTATACTCATTTACGAGTATAGACCTTTGTTCGTTCAGATCATCTAAAAAATTTTAATTCCAGTCCGTATGAAAGACTCCTTCCATATCAGTTCGCTCATACGTATGGGCACCGAAATAATCACGTTGTGCCTGTAAAAGGCTGGCATTTGAACGGCCGTTTCGATAACTATCGAAATAAGAAAGGGAGGTACTTAAACATGGAAATGCGATACCAGAATTTATACCCTCGCATACCATTTTCCTCAGTCCTGATTGATACTCTTTTGTTTTTTCAGCGAAAAATGGTGCGATTAATAAATTCTTCAGATTTACTTGACTCTTATAGGCTTCACTGATTACATTTAAAAACTCGGCCCGAATAATACAGCCGCCCCGGAAAATAAGTGCAATCTCTTCTAATGGTAAATTCCAGTCATATAGATCAGAAGCCATTTTATATTGTGTAAAACCTTGGGCATAGGCGCAAACTTTCCCCATATATAATGCTTGTCTAACGTACTCAATCCATAAATTCTTATCTAAAGCCTGCTGATCCACTCGGGGTCCTGCTAATATACCTTCTGCGATGCCCCGTTCCTCTTTTAATGAAGATACATACCGGGCGAACAATGACTCGGTAATGATTGAAAGGGGGATGCCGTTATCTATCGCTTGCATGCTGGTCCATTTACCTGTTCCTTTTTGCCCTACTTTATCAAGGATGACATCAATCAATGGTAAGCCGGTTTTTTCATCTTTTTTCTTTAAAATTTCCGCCGTGATTTCGATTAGGTAACTTTTCAGTTCACCCTGATTCCAAGTTCCAAAGATATCAGCAATTTCATTCACAGATAACTGTAACCTATCCCTTAAAAAGGTATAGGCTTCGGCGATCAATTGCATATCTGCATACTCAATTCCGTTATGGACCATTTTCACATAATGTCCTGCACCTTTTGGACCAATATATGTGCAACATGGGGTCCCATCGACTTGAGCTGCTATTTTTGTAAGAATGGGAGCAACTTTTGCATAAGCTTCTTTATCTCCGCCGGGCATGATGGACGGGCCATTTAATGCGCCTACTTCACCTCCGGAAATACCAATCCCTAAATAATCGATACCTTTAATTTTCAAATCATCATATCTTTGGGCAGTATCTTCGTAATGGGAGTTGCCGCCGTCCATGATCATATCACCTTGCTCAAGAAAAGGAACCAACGAAGAAATCACAGAATCTATCGCTGCGCCAGCTGTGACCATAAGAAAGATCTTTCTTGGGGTTTCTAAGGACTGAACAAAACTTTGCACGTCATAGTACGGATCGATCGATTGATTTTCAATTCTATGTAAAAGTTTATCTGTTAAATCTCTCGTGTAATTATAGACCGCTACTTTTTCACCTTTGTTCGCCATATTTAAGGCGATGTTGCTGCCCATTACACCTAAACCAATAACTCCAATTGTATTGTTCATTAACTTCCTTCTCCTTTTTTATAGGCTTTGTTAAACTTGGCTGTTGATTTCCGCTCCAATCAACTTGGGCTATAAAATCAACAATGACCTTAATACAGACTTTTTATAAAAATAAAAGGCAGTAAATCCGCCGCTTTAATACTTAGTGAATTCTAAGTATAAGAGGGGGGATCCTGCCCTTTAGATAACTAAGCAGCAGCAGATGAATAAAGTTTCTGCTGCTGGTCACGACTATTAAACGAATAAACTTAGTAATAGAATAAATGCTAATCCGCATACGGAAATAATTGTCTCAAGTAGTGTCCATGTTGCGAATGTTTCTTTCATGCTTAAACCAAAATACTCTTTGAACATCCAGAAACCTGCATCATTAACGTGTGATGCAATTAAGCTGCCTGCTCCTGTTGCAAGAACAACTAGTGCAAGGTTAACGTCTGATTGACCCAACATTGGGATAACTAAACCAGCAGTGGTTAATGCGGCAACTGTCGCAGACCCTAAGGCAATCCGTAAAATGGCTGCGATAATCCATGCAAGTAAAATCGGTGATAGAGAAGTTCCTTTGAATAACTCGGCTACATAGTCACCTACACCACCATTAATTAAAACTTGTTTGAAGGCACCGCCGCCTCCAATGATTAAGAGCATCATACCAATGTGTAAAATCGCTGTTGAACAAGAATCCATTACTTCTTTGATCGGAATTTTTCTTGCCAATCCCATGGTATAGATGGCAACTAATAAAGAGATCAACATAGCAGTAGAGGCACCGCCAATAAAACGGATAATTGCGAGTAAAGTATTATCTTCAAAGCCCATTGTTTTTTGAAGCAAAGTAATAATTGTAGCAATTGACATTAAAATAACAGGAAGCATTGCGGTAAATACGCTGATACCAAAACTAGGTGTGTCTTCAAGTTTAAATGTTTTTTGTTCGCCTAGAGAGGCAATGTTACCAGTTTTTGTGAATGAAGCAGGCACCAATTTTTTAGCAAGCTTTGTAAAAAGAGGTCCAGCGATAATGGCAGTTGGAATAGAAATAATAATTCCATAGAGTAATACCTCACCAAGATTGGCACCATATTCCCCAGCGATGACAGTTGGTCCCGGGTGTGGTGGCAAGAAGCCGTGTGTTACGGATAATGCTGTTGCCATCGGAATCCCAAGATATAAAATAGAAACTTTTAATTGTCTTGAAATGGCAAATACGATTGGAATTAATAACACGAGTCCTACTTCAAAGAATAAAGCAATACCAATGATGAATGAGGATACGACTACAGCCCACTGAATATTTTTTTCTCCAAATTTGTTGACAAGGGTCATCGCAATTCGTTGTGCGCCCCCAGAATCTGCAATTAACCTACCTAGCATCGCTCCGAGTCCGAAGATTAATGCTAAATGACCAAGTGTTCCACCTAATCCAGCTTCAATGGTTGTGACAACATCATCTAGTTTCATTCCAAGTGCTAAAGCTACACCGAACGAGACAATGATGAGTGAGACAAAAGTGTTTAATTTTAAGCCCATGATTAAAATAAGTAATGCGATAATTCCAATGGCTACAATGACCAACGGCATAATAATTCCTCCAAAAAATTCGTGATATTTTTTTAAAATAAGTGCAACTAAGCAGCCAAGCGGCTTGTGGCAGCCGCTAAATGGAGACTTACGTTTTTCTAATAATACTTCGTTGATAGTTGGCAATTCGTGTATAGTCTTCTTCTAATACTCTCGATAAATTAATAAAGATCGGCAATAATTGTCTATACTCTCTTGCAGCCTCTTCTTTAGGTGTATGTTTATAGGTACTGCCAATCATTTCAGAAACGACTTCAAAGGATTCGATTTTCCCAGTAGCATATAGGCCTAAGATACAAGCACCGAGACAAGAACTTTCGTAGCTTTCTGGAACGACTACATCCAGGTCAAAAATATCAGACATCATTTGACGCCAAACTTCTGACCTTGCGAAGCCACCAGTTGCTTGGATTCGAGTCACTGGTCCCTCCATACATTCAACTAATGCTAAAAATACGGTGTATAAATTGTAAATAACACCTTCGAGCGCAGATCGAATCATATGTTCCTTCTTATGTGCCATCGTTAAGCCGAAAAAGGATCCACGCACGTCTGGATTCCATAAGGGAGCACGTTCACCAGCAAGATATGGATGGAATAACAATCCATCGGACCCCGGTTTTACACCTTCTGCAATTTTGGTTAATACTTCATATGGATCAATTCCTAGTCTTTTCGCGGTTTCTACCTCTGAAGCTGCAAACTCATCCTTAATCCAGCGAAAGACCATCCCGCCATTGTTTACAGGTCCGCCAATGACCCAATGTTTTTCCGTTAATGCGTAGCAAAAGATTCGTCCTTTTTCATCGGTTTGCGGCTGGTCAATGATGGTACGAATTGCCCCGCTTGTCCCGATAGTTACGGCAATCTCACCTTTTCGAATCGCATTTACACCAAGATTGGAAAGGACGCCATCACTTGCACCAATTACAAAAGGAGTTAGAGGATCAATGCCCATTTGTTTTGCTAATGCTGGATTACAGTTAGTAAAAATCTCGGTGGTTGAAACGAGCTTAGATAATTGCTCACGTGATATACCAGCGATTTCTATTGCTTCCTTATCCCAATCTAATTCTTTGAGATTCATCATGCACATGGCAGATGCAAGTGAATAATCGACAACATACTGGTCAAAGAACTTTTTAAATATATATTCCTTTATTCCGATATATTTTTTAGCTTTTTCGGCTATCTCTGGGCGTTCATTCACAATCCAAGTAATTTTGCTTAATGGTGACATCGGGTGAATAGGCGTTCCTGTTCGTCTGTAGACTTCATGCCCATTTAATTCATTTTTTATTTTATGTGCCCAGGCTTCACTGCGGTTATCTGCCCAAGTAATACAAGGTGTCAGCGGTTGGTCATTTTCATCCATGGCAATGAGGCTATGCATCGCACTGCTAAATGAGATGAATGAAATCTCTTTTTGAGGATGTTGTTTCATAATCCTCGAAATGGCTTGTACCACAGCCATAAAGATCTCTTCTGGGTCTTGTTCGGCTGTCGAAATATCAGGAGTATAGAGTGGGTAACCAATATTTTCTTGTTGGATGACATCGCCTTTTTCGCTAAATAAAACAGCTTTTGTGCTTGTTGTACCGATGTCTAACCCTAACATATAGCTTGTCATTATTCTTGCACAACTCCTTTATTAAGCATTAGTTGAGACCTCCAAAGGTCTTCTACTTTTCCTTGAACATCATCAAAGTTTTGATGCAATGATAGAATCATCAGGTCTCTATTTTTCGCATTGATCGCATCAATATAAAGTTGATGATTATCCACAATGCGTGGAAAGTCATCGTATTTTTCCTCGAAGCGGGCCCTCATCGCTAAAAGGATGAGAGATTCCATTACAGGTTTTGCATTATTCCAGATCATTGTGATGTAGGAATGATTAATCGCTCGAATAATTGTTTCATGGAATAAAACATCTTGATATGAAAACTCATCGGCATCATGATATTTGATGGCAATTTTCATCATCTCAAGTATTTTACTCAGTTCCTTAACTAACTCTTTAGTGTCTAATTTTACAAGCCGTTCATATACAAATGTTTCTATCATTAATCGGACATCATAAATTTCTACTATTTCTTTAATTGTGAAACCAATTACAACGGCACCCATTCTTTCTAAACGAATCAAATTTTCTGACGCAAGAGTTTTTAATGCTTCCCGAATAGGGGAACGGCTCACTTCAAAGTCGGCAGCTAACTTATTTTCTGAAAGAGTGGTACCGCTTTCAATAAGGCCGGAAATTATTCGCATTCTAAGTTCACAGGTAACACGTTCACCAGCAGAAGCTTTTAAAAGCCATTTTGCGGGATATAAGAATTCCTTTGATTCTGTCATTGATTCACCCTCTTGTTATACGAGTATACTTGTATACAAGTATTATAGGATACATATTAAAAAATGCAAGCGCTTTTTTTAATAAAGTCATGACAACGCAAGAAGGTGTATTAATTATTCTTAGCGAATTTAATAAAAATAATCTAAAAAAGGCCCATTAAATATAGGACACATGAAGAAGGGGCAATATTACTGATGCATAAATGAATACATATGTTGAAAATATTGGCAGTTTTTTTAGGAGGAAATCAAGATGAGTATTTTTCTAAAACAAGTTTTTGTTGGTTTACCGAAAACAGTCGGAAATAAACAGGCAAAAAATCCAATGGAACGAGAATGGACAAGCGCTATTTTTAAAGTGTTGGTTGAAGGACCTGTCTGGGTCGGGAAAACGGGTTTAGCTGGTGATGGACAATGGGATTTGGAACATCATGGCGGGCCGGAAAAAGCTGTATTTGCTTATGGATTTGAAAATTACACCCATTGGCAAAAGGAACTAGGGATATCTGAGATCACATCCGGTGCAATGGGGGAGAACTTCGTCATGGAGCAAATAAATGAGGAGGAGATTTCTATTGGTGATACTTTCCAGATTGGCGGGGCAGTCGTACAGGTATCACAGCCAAGGCAGCCATGCTGGAAACCAGCACGCCGATTTAAAATTAAAAACTTGGCGCTGTTATTACAAAATACGGGCAGAACCGGCTGGTACTTTCGAGTGTTAACAGAGGGTTTTGTTGAAGAGGGGCAGACGTTTACTTTGGTTGATCGACCATATCCACGATGGACCATTCAAAATTGCAATCAAATTATCCATGCTAAGAAACAAAACATGGAGGAAATGCGTGAACTTTCCCAATGTGAATTGCTTGCACCAGGGATAAGAACCACGCTAGAGAAACGAATAGAAATGAGGGAAACACCGGATATCAGAAATAGGGTGTTTGGACCAAATGAATAATTGCTAATTGTCCTTCCTTTTCAAAAAAGCTGTAATATATAATTTTACAGCTTTTTTATATGTGATCTTTAGAGGGGACCCTAGACAATCTTTTATCAACAATCCCAGTAAGCAGGGTCAGCAATAAAGCTAAACCTACATAGTACGGCTGGTCCCACCATACCAAACTATGAAGGATTCCAAATCGGATCAGAACTTGGTTCACCGCATACATAAGTAATCCTGCTAAGATATATTTGCTCCACTTCATTTTCCAGTTAAGTTTATTCATTAGACAATAAAACAGACTATCACATAAATAGAATATAGCTGCTAAGGCAATAGAATCCCGTCCAGAATTTTCAAACCACCCAGGAGTATATATTCGATTCGAGAAAAAGATGATCGGAAGTATATGGGCACTGCAAGATATGGAGCCAATAATTAAATAAAGCATCCAATTATGCTTGAACCCTTTGGAGGGTCGTAAAATCCATTTATAATAAATCTTAGCTGTAGCAAAATAAAAAGGGAGCCCCAGTCCCGTATACGCTAACCTCCACCAATTATGGGAATAGATATGGAGCTTTAAAAATAACCATTCAATCCCGACAAATAATCCAGAAAATAAAACCATCCAAATCCAACCTAAATGAAACGTTGCTATTAAGGTGGCAACGATGGGTAAAGAAAAGGCATTTGAGACAAATGCCCCCAAATTGTTGTCATAGAAAGTATTATGCTGGATAAAATTAGGGTTGTATTTATAGCATCCTAAGAAATTAAAGATGATGGTCTCAATAATAAATCCCATACCAATCATGGTTAATAATAGGAATAGAGTTTGCGTATTTCTTTTTTTGAATAGTATAAAACAAAATAAACTAGTGCTGAAAACCAGTAAAGCATAATACCAATATGAATTATGCATATTATTCACTCCGATAATAGCTGGATTTAGATAGTTTGTTCCTAATAATGAAAATTATGCAATTCCTACCATCAGGTGAAAAACCACTATGGAGAGGGGACCCTAGCGGTTTAATGGAAGGTATTCAGGAATTTTTAGGTAGACACAAGATTTAAACAGGTGCTATTCGATAAGGAATGGGAATCTTTTAAGATCTAGCAAAAAGAATTACCTTGATGTCTCCTCAAAAGTTACCTTAAGGACCTTTTCGGTCTCCTTATTAAATTCTATATTAATAAAAACACCGAATTCCCTATTGTTTTCTTTTAACCAAAGCTTGAACCTTTCGGTGGAGGTTTGTGGTTTACTCGTTCTTCCAACGTGTAGATAATCAATTATTTTTGCATGCGGATACTTTTCATGTGTTTTTTGTAGGGCTAATGTACCCCACTTAGCATAGGGGGGAATCGGCTTATGTTGTGCATTTGCTGTATGAATTGAGGTCAGTGGATGTACACTTTCCGAGATAAAAAGTAAGCTTATATATAAACTAATCAGGATCTTTTTCACGTAATTACCCTCTTTGTTTTTGCTTATAGCATTTCATTTCGAGCAAAAACTTATGTAGGTTTTTGTAAATCATTGTGTTTGTTAACTATCAACACAAAAAATGATGCCATTCAAACCTCAGAGGAGTTATGAATGAAGGAAAAAAAAACAAAATGGATTAAAGAGAGGGGATTATTTTGAAAATTAAATTACTGGATGCATCTGATGCAGAGAGATATTGGAAATTAAGACTAGAAGCACTAAAACAAAATCCTGAAGCATTTTTAACAAGTTATGAGGATGCCATAAAAAGAGAAAATCCCATTGACCAAGTTGCCCGTAACTTTACCACAGAAGGAAACTTTACGTTTGGTGCATTTGATGATGAAGAACTAATCGGAGTAGTCACCTTACTTCAAGAAAGTGCCGAGAAAATACGGCATCGAGCAAATATTTTTGCGATGTATGTCACGCCCAAGAAACAAGGACTAGGCGTAGGTAAGTCATTAATGGTAGAGGCGATCAATAAAGCTAAAACGATGGATGAGATTGAAAAAATTAATTTATCCGTGATGGCAAGCAATGAAAAGGCGAAAAATCTTTATACCCAATTAGGTTTTAAAGTTTATGGATATGAGGAAAACGCAATTAAAACGAATGGAGTTTATTATAATGATGAACATATGGTTCTTGATTTGAAATCAGGGAAGAGAGATTCTAGCCTTAAAGGTGAAAATATCTATATTAGACCATTTTCCACAGAAGATGCACAAGCACTCCTTACATTGCAAACTGTAAACCGCAGTTTTTTCGAACAGTTTTCGATGGAACGAAATGACGATTTTTATACGGTCGAATCTCAATTGAACCGGATAAATATATATGAAGAAGATAGTAAAAATGATCAGACCTATACGTTTGGAATTTTTAAAAATGATGGTCTCTTAATTGGTACTATTAATCTATTTCAAGTACTAAGAGGCTCGCTTCAAAGTGCGTTCATCGGTTATTTTTTAGATGAAAAGCACAATGGGAAGGGCTACACAACTGAAGCGGCTAAACTGCTGTTGAAATATGCATTCAATGAATTGAAATTACACCGGATAGAAGCCGGAGTCATGCCTCATAATATTGGTTCCATTCGAGTGTTAGAGAAATCCGGATTTCATAAAGAAGGAATCGCTTTGAAAAATGTAAAGATCAACGGAAAATGGGAAGACCATCAAGTTTTGGCGATTATTAATCCGAATGACTAATATTATTTCCGTGAAAAGGAAGGTCCCAAAAATGAATATAGTTGAAAAAGCGCTGCAGATAGCGAGTAAAAGTCATCGAAACCAATGCAGAAAGAATACCGACATCCCTTATATCACGCACCCGGTTACCGTCGGGATGATGTTAATGAAAGCAGGGTACGATGATGACATCATCGCAGCGGGAATATTGCATGATACGGTTGAAGATACAGAACTTACTTTGAAAGATATTGAGCGGGAATTTGGACCAAGAATTGCTAGGATTGTGGAAGGATGTTCTGAACCCAATAAATCCCTCCCCTGGAAGGAGCGAAAGGAACATACAATTGAGTTTTTAAAGACAGCATCAGAGGAAATTCGTGTTGTTGCCTGTGCCGATAAATTACATAACATTCGCTCCATAATAAAGGATTATGAGCAGCAGGGGGATGCTGTGTGGAACATATTTAACGCCGGCAAAGAACATCAAGCGTGGTACTACACAAATATTGTTGACAGTCTCCGTCACCAGTCATCGTTCCCATTACTAAAGGAATTAGAAGTTGAAGTAAATCTGCTTTTTAAAAAATAATGTCGATAAGACTCGAATCGGAAGGAGAGGACCTTGGTAAAGGAACTCTTTTTTTCGATTATGTTATAATAAAGTCACAAAAGTAAATTACTTTAATAAGTGTATATTATGATAGGGGGCAAAGGTGAATGGATAATAAACTAATTATGCCAACTGAAATGTCGATAAAAGATAAAAAACATAATGTAAAGGGTAATATAATAAGGGCAGCTGTATTTACACGAAGCAAAGTAATCGAGGTTATGACCGCTGACCAGGAAAGATATTATCTTATTTATTATAAAAATTCCCTAATATTTGGGGAGAAGCTTGATCGAATTGAAGAAGGAACATTTATAGATAAAGCATTTCATGAAGGTATTATTATTGAATCCCCGCATCCGCTCTTAAGTGCATTAATTCCCCTCGTAAACGTCACTATTCCGAATAAAAATAACCTTTTTTCTCAATTACAAATCCATTATTCACTTCAGGAAATGGTCTACATTCTGACAACACTTGACTCGTTTTTTCAAAAAGAACAGCTGATTAAGATCATCGACAAAGTTTTCTTCCACTTTAGAAGAAACGGGAAATTTATGAAATCCTTTCAAATCATTCAAATGTTAGCTGATTTTACACCGACATTAAAATCTGCACAAGAGCGTTTGGCCTCTCTCGAATTTAGTTCATACAACCATTTTTACCATTCCTCGAGTTTACCTGTTATCCAAATGAAGGACCCTCTATATGTTGAATTATATTGCTTCAAAAATCGAACCAATCCAGATGAACGAATATTATTAGAAGAAATAGTGAGTAAACAAGACGATTTAGTTGAGTTATTGCTATGGTTAGAAAATGCAGGGAAATCCAAAGAGGCTAAATCGATTGAAAAGTATACGAGTATTGCGTTGCGCTTTGTGACGATGGAAGAATGGATGCTGATATTGGCTCAACTCAACATCAATCCGTTTCTTGTACTGCCTGATTCAAAATCTTTTATCAAAAAAATGCTTAAAGATGGTAATTATGAGAAAGCTGCCTTATGCATATTAGATTTTATCGATGACATGCCCGCCTCCTACGATGCCATACTCCTTTTAATATGGGAAAATTCTGACCCGAGCTTTGTCATAGAACATTTAGACGAATTTATTAAATTGTTGCAGCACCTGCCACATGCTGAAAAGACCAGGCAATTTGAACAAAAGGTGTTTCAATTTGCTGAAATCCTTCTTAAAGAGCATGATCTTAAAACTGTTCATGAAAAACTTATCCCTATTCAAAAGGTAATCCCGGATTTAGATGTGATTAGAAAAATTAGTGAAATGGTAAATTTATTAGAGGATCCCGATCGGATGATGGAATTGGGTGATTATTATGCGGAATTTAAACAATTCGATCAAGCGATCGATTGCTTCTTCTGGGAAATGGAGCTGCAGCCGCAAAATCCTTCTCCTGTACGAAAAATCAGCAAAATGTATCAATCTAAAGGGATGGTAAAAGAGGCTTCAGCCTATCAAAAAATTTTCGCTCAATTAAAAAGTAATCAAGAAATTGGATGACCCGCCATCATCCGCTTAACTAGTCGCATAAGTTAAGGTCATCAGAGTAGACTTCTGATGACCTTTTGTGGTTACTATACCTTTAATCATAAAAACTAAATTCTGTTTTTAACATCCTCTCTTATTCGTTCGATAATATTCTCGGATAAATTCGCAGGCAGGGATGTCCCATTCTTAAAAACCCAAGCATTTACTAGTTCAAGGTCTCCTTTTTTAAAGGTAATACTATAATCTTGATCTTCGTATGTAAAATCAGCTGTCACTTCTTCTTGGTCATAAGCTTCCTCATCAATAATCATATTAAATATTTCATAAGGTTTCACGGTTATGCTCCTTTGTATCTTTATTGTATGTAAATAGGGTTAACTTTAAAAATATGTTTATTCAATGGTAGCCACAAAAACTACTATATTTCACTTTAATATATTAAATAAGAATATGATAAAATGGGGATGGGAGCGAATGGAGGTTGGCAGCAATTGATTACTTTCTATAAAATCCTTGTATGTATACATATTTTTTCAGCCATCTTGGGGATGGGTCCAGGTTTCATATTAACGACAGTGGTCAAATCTGGGAAGAACATGACCGAATTAAGACATTCATATAGGATTAGACATAAGTTACATATATTTGTAATGGTTGGCGGCACGCTTTTATTAATCACAGGGTTGAGCATGGGGTTTATCAATCCGAGCCTGTTTCGGATGGGATGGTATGTAACCAGTCTCTTTCTCTTTTTGGCTGCACTAGCAATTGGACCACTCGTTTTATCACCTAGGTCAAAACCAGTTAAAGCCCTTTTAGCATCGCACAAAGGAGAAGAAATTCCCGAAGAATATTGGAGTTTATCAAAAATTCTATTTCGATTTGAAAACCTTGAAAATGTAATCTTTCTCATCATCATCGCCCTGATGATTTTCAAGCCATTCTAAAAAGGTGTCAGGCACCACTCGTAGACAAATGTCCACGAACGGTGCCTGACACCTTTTTATTTATGTCTTTTAAGTTTACCTCTTAGCTTGGAATAGTACTGCTTTTAACGTAGAAGATGAGAATAAGCTAATCGGATGGGCTTTCAGTTGAAGTACATTGATAAGCTTTCCGTATACCTTTTGATTGCTTTCACAGGCTAAAATCACTCGTTTTACATACCACTTCAGTAATGGAAGGCCAAACGGTTTTGCACCGTCGGTATGGGTGAAGCGAAAATCTTCAGTTAAAGCGATTAACCATGGGACATCTATGATTTTACTGAAGCTTCGATGAGTATTTTTCGAAATTTGTGAAAGCTTATTTTTATTTAACGATTTTTGAAGTTCCTTTTTCAGAGCAATCGCCTCAAGTGCAGCGATGCTCATCCCCTGTCCAAAAACAGGATCAATACGGCAATAGGCATCCCCACTAACAATTAGTCCATTTGGGAAACGTTGTAACTTCTCATAATGAAAGCGGCGTAAGGCTGGAAACCGATAAACACTGACATCCGTCTCAGGTGTTCCATTTTTAATTGCTTCATATACATCAGGTTGTTCAAGGCTTTTGGCATAGTTTATAAATTCCTCTAACGTGCTAGGTGGTGATTCAACGCCATAGCCAAGTAATGTCACCATCCAGCGCTGATTTTCAATTGGGGAAATGCTCCCTCCACGATTCTGTCTAGGCGGATTAGGGTAAACCAATAAATTACCCCAGTCTTTATTTTTGGAGGAAAGCGAGCTGTAGATGCGACTGGCATAGAAAAGGTTTACTTTTACTTCGGTTTTTTGGGGGGCATCGAAACCTAATTGTCTGAGCCAATTAGTTGAATTTGACCCAGCCCCTGTAGCATCCACAACTAAATTAGCGTTAAGTGGAACGGCTGCTTCTCCATCCTTTTGAATTTCTACTCCTATGATACTGGTAGAATCACTATTTATCAGCATCCTTTTCGCTTTGGCACCATATAAAAAGCTTATATTTGGAATCATCTCGAGCCTGCGCTGGATATGCCATTCAAGGAAGGGTCTGCTTTGCTGGATAATTGATATCCCGGCATGATATTTCACCTTCCAGCTCCCATGATGATTCCAAGCAAGCTCACTGGTGAAATCTGATTTTACTGAGCCATCTGCGATTAGTTCATCGACAATCCCTGGAAAAAGTTCAGTGAGAATCTCCTCACCACTTTTTAAAAGGGCATGGCCATGTGACCCTTGTGGCACTCCGGTTCTGGTCAAATGTTTTTCGCGCTTTTGGTCCTTTTCTATAATTAACACTTCTTCAAAAAAGTCGGACAGGATGCGCGCAGCGAATAAACCAGCAATACTTCCGCCGATAACAAGTGCTTGTTTTCCTAAAAAACTATTTGTTGATGACATTCCTAGCAAACCTCCGATAATACTATTTGCACGATATAATTAATGGTTAGTATTATATCATTTTTTTATGGCCCCTATGAGTTTAGAATGTGGAGGATTTACCTAAACTAATAGGGAAGTAAAGAGAAAATCGGATTAGAGGGAGATTGGTGTGTTTGATAGATTATAAAATTAGTACATATGAGGAAGCGGTCCAGGTCGTTAAGCAAGTTGGTCTACTTCCATTGTCGCCGCTCATTCCTCACTATCCTTCACTTGATAGCATTACATCCAAAGAACATTGGTATTCGGGTTCAGAATTTGACCCATGGTTATGGAGGGCGCAGTTCCCTGTTGATGGTGTGGCAGCCTACGGAAAGTTTGTTAAGAAGAAATCAGTTTTAATTTCCCGCGAGTTCCTCCCATTAGTAAGTGCGATATTGGGGTCACAGTATTCAGTGGCTAAACGTTACAATGACGGTCTTGTTTCTAGAGAAGCCTTAGAATTATTTACTTTGATTAGTGAGGAAGAAGGCATAGACACAAGAGTATTAAGGGCCAAAGCAGGCATGAAAGACAAAGAAAAGAAAAAGGTGTTTGATAACGCATTGTTGGAATTACAGGGGTCTATGGATATTGTTGTTTCAGGGACAAAGGAGAAAACGAATGTTTCGGGCGAGAAAAACGGCTGGAGCAGTACATCCTTCGAAACCCTTGCCTTTTGGTCAAAAAATAACCACGTGGATCAAAGAAAAATAGAAATGGACGAAGCAAAACATGAGCTGAAAAACCATTTTGAGCAGTTATGCGGTCCCGAGTCCATGAAAGCATTAGTAAAGATTTTTAAGGTTTAGGTTAATTTCATTGATATACATTTTATGACAAACTTCGCTCTTGATTCTTAGAGTAGAATAAAGTAGTATGGAAACTACGATATTCGAAAGGGTGACCATAAAGCCAATGATTCACTAAACCTATTAAAAGAAAAAAATTCGGATCATCATACGAACATATTTCTGGATAGGGTTAGTGCGGGCTTTTATAGACAAAAGGGAGTTGAAGGTACTTGGTGTACTGTGCCCTTTTGTTGTAAAGTACCTCCTGTCCAGATAAATGGATAAGGAGGTTTTTTTATGGAAGAAGCAAAATCAAACATTACCATGGGGGACTTATTTAGAAATCGAGTGATACGTACCATCTTGCTATCGACATTATTTTTACAAATCGGTATTTGGGTACGTAACTACTCCATATTGTTGTTTGTTATTGAGCAGACAAATGAAGATCCGGTTGCGGTATCGCTTATTTCTGTTGCAGAATTCGCGCCTATTTTTCTATTTTCCTTTATTGGAGGCACCTTTGCAGACAGATGGCGTCCGAAACGGACAATGATATGGTGTGACTTCCTTAGCGCGCTGTCTATCTTTATTGTATTGTTAACACTAGTATTTGGGGGCTGGAAAGTTATTTTCTTCGCCACACTTGTATCATCGATTCTTTCACAGTTTTCACAGCCTTCTGGAATGAAACTGTTCAAGCTTCATGTAAAGGAAGAACTAATTCAAATGGGTATGTCGATGTACCAAACGGTGTTTGCTTTGTTTATGATTTTAGGGCCGATTATCGGTACGTTTGTTTACCAGCATTACGGCATTAGTGCAGCGATTGCCATTATGGGGATTGCCTTTATGCTATCGGCAGCGATTCTATTTATGCTTCCACCTGACCGGGAAAACGAAGAAAATGCTGTAAAAACCACACTTATGGAAGAAATGAAGGAAGGTTTCCGTTATGTTTGGAACAGCCGGGCACTGACTTTGCTGGGTGGCTGTTTTGCAGCAGCAGGTTTAGGACTGGGGCTAACGCAGCCACTTTCCGTTTTCCTCATTACGGAACAACTTGGTTTACCTAAAGAGATGCTGCAATGGTTGATGGCAGCGTTTGGAGCAGGGATGATTTTAGGTGGAGGTCTCACGATGGGGTTAGCGAAAAAGACTCCTCCGCAAATCTTGCTTGCAATTGGAATGAGCGCCAGTGCTCTTGGATTTTTTGTAATGGGGCTATCAGAGCAGTTATGGCTGACATTGACTGCGCAATTTATTAGCGGCTTGTTTATGCCCTGTATTCACATTGGAATTAATACGATGATTTTGAAAAATACAGATGAAGCTTTTATTGGTCGAGTCAATGGCATTTTAAACCCGATGTTTATGGGGACTATGGTCATTACCATGAGTGCGAGCGGATGGTTGAAGAAATCAACTTCGCTTGTCGCGATGTACGAAGCGTCTGCCCTACTCTTTATAGTGGGTGTAATTATCCTCATTCCACTCTTCAAGCGTTCGGTTAGTATGTTGAAAAAGAGTGAGGAAGTATAAGTTTTACAGCTGCTCTGTTTTTAGAGCAGCTTTTTTACGCAAAAAAATCGCCAGTGCCATCTGCTCTTTCTTCCACAAAAAAAAACGTAGTGGAAGCCTACGATTTTTTAGTCACTATTTTCGTCGATTACTAATGGAAGTGTAATTACTACTTGAGTTCCCTCATTTGGATTACTCTTTATAGAAATTTTCCCGCCATAGGAGTCGATAATTCGTTTGCATACTGTTAAACCTAGTCCAGATCCATCTTTCTTTAATGTGAAGAATGGGTTAAATGCTTGGCTAATTTGATCTTTCTGCATCCCAACTCCATTATCAGTCACTGTAATCAAACAATTATCTAATTGTTTATGAAGCGTAATAGAAAATTTTCCTCCATAAGGCATTGCTTGTAGGGAGTTTTTTGTTAAATTAAGAATGACTTGCTTTAACTGATCCTTGACACAAGAAACAAGCAGTTCTTCTGAATGATAATCAACGGTTAATACCACATTCATATAATTGGCTTCCGAATGAATAATCGGCTCAATCTCAGCTACTATGGAATTAGCATTATAAGTTTTAAGTGTGTGGGCAGTCGGTTTTCCGAGAACAAGCAATTCACTAACAATCACATTGATTCGATCGATCTCCATTTGAATCACTTCGAAATAGGATTGAGTTTTCTTATCTTGATATTCCTCACTTAAAAGTTTTACTAACCCTTTTATTCCGGTTAAAGGATTCCGTATTTCATGGGCCGTACTAGCCGCGAGTTTTCCGATTAATTCTAATTTATGAATTTCAGTTTGTTCATTTTCTTTTTTTATCTTCCTTTTTAAAAGAAAATATTGGGCCAATAAAAATATGATATTTGAAATTGTTAGAAAGATGATTAGGTATTTTAAAAAGGGTTTCCAAAAAGCGAGGTCATTTTCAGACCTAACTAAGACTGATATTGTTAAAGGTATTTTCGCTATCTTCATACTGGATTTTATAGAACTCTCTTCAGGAACGGATCCTGCTGTTAGTAAAATATGATCAGAACCATCTGTGACGATGACCATCTCATCTTTAACATGGTTTTTAATGGCTGCTTTTATTTCGTCTATACGCAAACTGGCAACGAGAACTCCCTGTAATTGGCCATGGTTGATAATGGGAGTAGCAATGGAAATGATTTGCCTTCCTGTAACCCTGCCTATATGTACTTCTGAAAAACTTGTTTTCTCTGTTTTGATTGCTTGCTGAAAATAAGGTTGATCGCTTACATTGATATTTTTTGAATTTGTATTCGTGCTAATTAATAAGTCTCCATTTGCATTTGTCCAAAAAAAACCTGAAAGGCGAAGATCTTTACCCATTGTTTCCCGAAGTAAATTTTCCACATCATTTATGTTATTTTTCTGATATTTAATAGAAGTAGCGAGCATTTCTAATCTGCCAACCGTTTCTCCAAGGAAATTTTCAATGTTCTGTGTGTGAAAGTCGGCATACTCTTGTGCTTTGTATTGATTTTGATCTTCCAAAAATTTAACTTGGTGCTGTGCTAAGACCGTACTGATTGCTATAGTGGGGATCAATGTGAGAAGTAGATATAATAGAAATTTATTCTTCAGGATCGATGTAAAACTTCGAATGACAACCAAGTGGAATCTACTCCTCAAAATTTGTTTATCATTATTCTACTATTTTTTTATGCGCTGAAGTATACCCTACCCATTATTTTGTGATTAAATGAGTAAATTATATTCATGTAAGTGTTGAATCGTTAATAGTTTGGATCTGTTATACTTGGCTGTTGATTTCCGCTCCAGGCGCGTGCGGTTCGCGGGCGGTCCGGGGAGCCTCCTCGGCGCTAAGCGCCTGCGGGGTCTCCCCTTCCCCGTCCTCCCGCAGGAGTCTTCGCGCCTTCCGCTCCAATCAACATGTGCCAAATCAACAATGAGCTTTAACCTAGCCAATAGTTTAAGAAACTGCAAATGAAGGAATAAGGGATAAAAATTCTGTTAAATCCTGTATATTTATCATAAATGTTCTCTTTTTGTGGATTCTAATACCAAATGGTATGTATAATCCGAATTTATATAAAAGAACAGAGGCGATTCTATGGAAGATAAAATAAAAATTCGATTAACGGCTGCCGAAATGTCAACATTATGGAGCCAATATTTGAGTGACACACTTGCGGTTTGTGTGTCCAGTTATTTTATAGAGAAGGTGGAAGACGAGGAAAGTACGTCCCATCATTGAATTTACACTGGATGTAGCTAAAGGCAACATAACGATTATGCAGGAACTGTTTAAAAAGGAGAATTTCCCTGTCCCGATTGGCTTTACGGATCAAGATGTAAATCCAAAAGCCCCAAAACTATTTTCAGACACTTTTGTTTTAATGTTTTTTCGCAGTATGTCTATTCTTGCAATGGCTGCAAGTAGTGCAGCATTAGGATTGGTGACACGGGCAGATATCGTTGATTTTCATAAACGTATATTAAATTGTGCGGTTAAGTTACAGGATCTGACAAGGGATCTCATGTTGGAACAAGGTACATATATCAGACCTCCCTACATTTCTACACCTGACAAAGTTGATTTTGTGAAAAGGGATCATTTTTTGGCTGGCTTTTTTGGACATAAGAGGCCGATTACTTCTGTAAAAGTTACGCATTTGTTTTCAAATATCCAAACAAATATGATTGGAAAGGCATTAATTACAGGGTATGCACAGATTGCGCAGGATCAAGAAGTGAAAGAATTTTTGGTAAGAGGAATGCAAATTGCGCAACATCAGGCAAATCAATTTAGTGAGATTTTAATAAATGAGGATCTTCCCGCTCCAATGAGTTGGGATTCTGCTGTTACCGATTCAACCGTACCTGTGTTTTCAGATAAATTTATTATGTTTAATGTTTCATCAATGATCGCAGCAGGGATTGGAAATTACGGGATGGCCATCGCTGCAAGTCCGAGAAGGGATATTGCGCTAAAGTATGCTTCGTTGCTTCCGGAAATCTCTCAGTATGCGGAAGGAGGAGCGAAGATTATGATCAAACATGGGTGGATGGAGGAACCTCCTCAAGCAGATGATCGGGATGAAATCATTCAGGGCTAGGAGACTAAGTTTAAGTTACTATCTTCAACTATTTTTTTGAAAACCGTCATTTTTAAAATGTCGGTTTTTTTCTTATTTTACTTAAACCGCATATAAAGATACAGCTTGATACTACCGAAGTTACTAAAATAAAAAATTTGAAACTTTTGGACCATCAGGATTTCACCGTTTATTCCTCCAAAAAAATAATCAAATAAATTTTCCCAACGCAAAAATGAACTTAGCGTTGGGATTTTTAATAGAATAGATGATATTTTCGCTGGTGCCTGACACCATGTCCCAACTTTTTCCCAATTATCCTAAAAGATTCATCGTGTTATGATTATTTTGAAAATTCTTACAGAATGATCATTAGGAGGCGGTTGGAGATGAAAAAGAGAACTTCACTTGTACTAGCTTTGGGATTAACGATGGGGTCTGTACTACCGATTACTGCTGCAGCAAAAACTATTCCGTACAATGTTACCGTTACGAAAGACGCGGCGCAGTTTGGTAAGGATGCAAAGGTTAACTGGAAGAAAGGACAAACGGTACCATCTTTTGTCCATGGGAAACTATCGAACAAAGTTTATAAAGACATAGATGGGATTAAGCAATTTTTAAAAGAAAATAAAGCACTTTATCAGTTAGATACAGCTAAAGATTTAACATTACTTGATGTTGAGACGGACGGGCTAGGCAGCACTCACTATAATTTTATTCAATCGATTCAGGGGATTCCGGTGGATGGGGCGAAGTTTAAGGTCCATACCGATAAAAATGGAATCGTAACGGCAGTCAATGGTGATGTGTTCCCAGAAGCATCTTCTTATTTCAAAGGGGCTCTGAAAGCACAGCTATCCAAAGATGCTGCCCTTGATCAGTCTTGGAAATCTATAAAGGTAACCAAAGAGGAAACCATCACGAATGCTGAAGCAGGTCCTACTGGCAAAAAAATAGAAGATACCGTTGAAAAGGCGGAACTAGTTGTTTATAAAAATGGTAATGAATTTAATCTGGCTTACAAAACAAATCTGCAATTTATTCAGCCATATCCTGCAAACTGGGTGGTCTATGTGGATGCCGTAAATGGTAATATCTTAAATTCTTATAATGCGGTAGCTGATGGAACAGGGGTCGGTGTTCTAGGGGATACAAAAACGCTTAATACCTACTATTCGAGCGGTACGTACTATCTATATGATATTACCAAGCCAATGACGGGTGTCATAGAAACAAGAACGGCAAGAAATCTATCTTTCATACCAGGCAATTATTCTGTTGATCCTGATAATAATTTTAACGCAACGTCACAGAGAGCCGATGTAGACGCTCACTATTATGCCGGTGCCGTATATGATTATTATAAAAATAGGTTTAATAGAAATAGTTTTGATAATAATGGAGCTACGCTTCGCTCAACAGTTCATTATGGCAGAAAATACAACAATGCTTTCTGGAACGGAGCGCAAATGGTGTATGGAGATGGCGATGGAACAACCTTCCGTTCATTGTCAGGTGCGCTTGATGTTGTTGCCCATGAATTAACACATGCAGTTACTGAAAGAACAGCAGGACTGGAATATCAATATCAATCAGGTGCCTTAAATGAGTCCATTTCTGATACGTTCGGGGTATTCCTTGATAAAGGCGATTATTTAATAGGAGAAGATGTGTACACGCCTAATAAAGCTGGCGATGCGCTCCGCAGTCTTTCAAACCCTAGTCTTTATGGACAACCGGAGAATATGAACGGCTACGTGAATACTACTTCAGATAATGGAGGAGTTCACACGAACAGTGGTATTCCGAACAAAGCAGCCTATTTAACGATTTCAAGTCTGGGTACAACTGTCGCTGAAAAAATCTACTATCGAGCACTCACAGTTTATTTAGCTCCACAAAGTGATTTTAGTGACGCACGCGCGGCTCTTCTTGCAGCTGCATCTGATTTGTATGGCTCAAGCAGCACACAGTACAATGCCGTTAAATCTGCTTGGACACAAGTGGGAGTAAACTAGACCATTAACTATTTCCAATGTCAGCCGTCACATAATGTGATGGCTGACATTTTTATGGGCAAAAAAAATAGATTGGTGTCAGCACCAATCAAAATTATGGGAAGTTTTAAGAAATGACTCTTTGAACCATTTCCGTATTAACTTGACTTAATCATAAGAAAAACTTGTGTAGAATTTAGGTGGAACTAATGTGGAAGTTGTGAAGATTTCAAACTGACCAGTGTATTTTATAAAGACCTGCGCCCATTTAAGGATTAAAAGAAATAATGATGACAACTGCTACTAGATTAGTGGCGGGTTTTGTTTTAGAACAAGCAGAATTAATGTTATGATAACGTTATTGCTTTCCTGCTGATTTGTAAGGTGAGAATTTGTCTACAATATGAGTAGGATTATTATAATTGATGGGATGAAAAGATGATTAAAGAAGTCAGTTTAAAAGTGAAACCAAAGTTTGTAAATAAATTTAAAAGCGGCTATCCACTTATTTCTAAGGAAGCCATCATAAATGTGAACGACCTCGTAGAAGAGGGGTCCATTGTTAAATTGGTCGATGAAAGAAATATATTTTTTGCCAAAGGCTATTATGGTAAGCAAAATAAGGGAATTGGCTGGGTGTTGAGCAGAAAAGAAAATGACTCTTTTGATCAACGTTTTTTTGAGAAAATGCTAAAAGAAGCGATTAAGGATAGGGAATCATTTTATCAAAGTTCAGAAACTACCGCGTTTCGAGTATTTAATGGTGAAGGTGATGGAATCGGTGGTTTGACGATTGATTACTTTGCTGGTTATTATTTGTTAACATGGTACAGCAAGGGTATCTATCATTTTCGAGACGATATCATTCAAGCTTTAAAGGAACTGGTTGAATTTCAGGGCATTTATCAGAAAAAGCGTTTTGATGAAAAAGGGCAATACATCGAGGAAGATGACTTTGTCGCAGGTGAAAGAGGTCATTTCCCGCTTATTGTCAAAGAAAATGGTGTCAACTTTGCCATTTACTTAAATGAAAGCGCCATGGTCGGGGTGTTTTTAGACCAGCGGGATGTAAGGCGCACAATCCGAGATGTGTATGCAAACGGTAAGACAGTTTTAAATACTTTCTCTTATACGGGGGCTTTTTCCGTGTTTGCAGCTCTAGGGGGAGCAACGAAAACAACAAGTGTAGACCTGGCCAATCGGAGTAAGAGTAAAACGATTGAGCAGTTTAGTGTAAATGGTGTGGACCATGAAACACAAGCAATTATTGTTGAGGATGTATTCAAGTACTTTAAATATGCAGTCAAGAAACAACTGAAGTTTGATATGGTCATCCTTGATCCGCCGAGCTTTGCCCGTTCAAAGAAATTTGTCTTTAGTGCCGAAAAGGACTACAAGAATCTTCTAATCGAAGCGATTGCCATAACTGCGGACAACGGAACCATTGTTGCATCCACAAACAGCAGCGCTTTTGGGATGGATAAATTCAAGAGCTTTATCGATGCTGCCTTTAGAGAATCTGGCGGCCGGTACAAACAATTGGAAGAATTTTCACTTCCCGTCGATTTCAAAACCATTAAAGAATTTCCAGAAGGGGACTACTTGAAGGTAGTATTTATAAAAAAAATAAGATAAGAATGGTGCCTGACACCCACATGGAATTTGATGTGGGGGGGCCTTTTTTTATTTTTCAGGGTGTTGTAAATCCCATTTTTGCAATATAATAAAGGGAAGATGTTCATGAAATTGTCACAAATGCTACTTTCGTAACTTACATAAATTAAAAAATAATCATTTCTGGGGGAAACGATATGATTAGAGCGGCTATTGCTGGTGTTGTTGGTTTTGTGCTTATTTTTATCGAGTCGATGATTGTGATGAAGCTAAAAGGTCTAGAAACGATTGAATTTGGCGGGTTGGCTCCGTTCATTAATGTCTGGGCGATGAATTTCTTTTTCATGTTTGCCATCCTTACACAGGTAACCAATTGGTATATGAACAAAGAAAGTTTAAAAGAAGATAATAGTTTTTAGTATTAAAAAAAAGCGGCGCAATCTGGTAGGATGACCAAGACTGCGTCGCTTTTTGTTTGGATTAAACATTATGTTTTACAGCTTTATTCCCTTTAAATGCTGTGTTACGAATGAATGGGATAACCCAACGGTCAAGACCGATGCGGCCAGCATTATAGCCTGAGAAAATAATAATTGCTCCTAGGAAAAGATCTGTTGGAATATGTGATACGGTTCCTGCTAAGAAAAATGAAAAGTTCATTACAAGTCCAAAGAACATAGCAGCAGTTGTTAAGCATCCAAGAATAAGTCCAAGTCCGATTAAGAACTCTCCCAGAGGGACGATGGTGTTAAAAATATCAACGTTTGGTAAGGCGAAATGCTTTAAGAAATCAACATACCAGCCATAAACCATCGCGCCGTCTGGCCCCTTCACTGGATTAGCGATTGCCCCTTTTAGATAGCCAGAAGCATCAAAACCGCCTGATAATTTGTGGAACCCAGCTGTTATCCAAGAATACCCCATATATAAGCGAAGAACTGTTAAAATTCCAGCGGCAACTTTGTTTTCTCTTAACCAATTTACTACCATGTGAAACACTCCTTGTTAATTTATTTTTATTTGTTTGTTCGTTAACTACATTTTTACTATACTTGACTTATTTTGAAATTAGGGTAAATTGTTCACTATTTCACATATTTGTAAAAAAGTTATGAACAAATTTCACACACACAAGATTCTTCACAAGACAATTGGAGAGTGTTGTAGATAAGGGAGTTTATGAAAGACATTCCCCATGCTTACTTGTATTAAACGTTATGTTTCACTGTTTTATTCCCTTTAAATGCTGTGTTACGAATGAATGGGATAACCCAACGGTCAAGACCGATGCGGCCCGCATTGTAGCCAGAGAATAGGATAATCGCTCCTAGGAAAAGATCTGTTGGAATATGTGATACGGTTCCTGCTAAGAAAAATGAAAAGTTCATTACAAGTCCAAAGAACATAGCAGCAGTTGTTAAGCATCCAAGAATAAGTCCAAGTCCGATTAAGAACTCTCCCAGAGGGACGATGGTGTTAAAAATATCAACGTTTGGTAAGGCGAAATGCTTTAAGAAATCAACATACCAGCCATAAACCATCGCGCCGTCTGGCCCCTTCACTGGATTAGCGATTGCCCCTTTTAGATAGCCAGAAGCATCAAAACCGCCTGATAATTTGTGGAACCCAGCTGTTATCCAAGAATACCCCATATATAAGCGAAGAACTGTTAAAATTCCAGCGGCAACTTTGTTTTCTCTTAACCAATTTACTACCATGCGAAACACTCCTTGTTAATTTATTTTTATTTATTTGTTTGTTTGTTTGTTCGTTAACTACATTGTTACTATACCAAACTTATTTTGAAATAAGGGTAAATTGTTCACTATTTCACATATTTGTAAAAAAGTTGTGAACAAATTTCAAACGAAATGATCTTTTATCCATAATACCTTGAGAGTTTTGACCATCATCGGCATTATAAAGGACAGATCTCCAGTTTTCCAACTGAGTTTTGTCCTTCAGACCAAGTGTCATTTAAGTGATCCCACTTAAAAATAGGTATTCACATTCTACCTTCCTTTTTATTACAATGAATATAACGAATTTTCAGTAAAGGAGGATATTATGCATCTGGCGTCCGAACTAGAATCCTTTCCATACCCATTTAAAGAAGTAGTGTATCGTTACTCAAATAACTCGACACCGTTAGATCTTTCTAACAGTGTGGAAATTACCCCTCATTATAAAGAGGAAATAAAGCTAAGGCGGCAGCTTCTCGAACATCATCCTGAACGCTGCTATCAATCACTGCCACATACGCTGAATGGACAATGGGAAATCCTTGAGTTGGTAATGGACCATCTAGCAACCTATTATCCTGAAAAGTTTAATCTTGATAAGAATTGTAAAAAGTGGACGTTTGAAAATAAAATTCTTCAGGAAAAGCATGATTTTATTGTTGGTGATGTAACGACTCTGCCATGCCAACCATTAGATTTTATCGGGCGGCATGTACAAGAGGACATCATCTTCATGATGCAGCGGGACGGAGATTTATACTTGGATGCTGGGCAGTTATGTTTTCCAGCTAATTGGTCATTGGCTTTTGATCTAGGGATGAGTTTTAGAGAAATTCATAAGCCTATCCCTGGATTTAAGGAGGGAGGGTTGGACGGGCGAATTCTCCAATTTCTGTTGCAGTTGGAGGCAGGTTACCCTTGGTGGAGAAAAAATTGGTCCTTAATGGCTGGGAATTGCTTAGATACATCGCTTGAAACCTTTGATGTCTGGGGGAAAGGCAGGAAAGAGGTAACAAAGGAAAATGCTGGTGAGTTTGTTCATTTACGAGTGGAAGTGCAAAAGTTATTCCGATTGCCTCGGTCAGGAGGAATTCTGTTTACGATCCATACCCACTTGCTTTCATTAGAAAAATTAACCTTAAAATCTGAATGGGCTGAGCAATTCTATCAGATCATTCGTGAGTTGCCACCCCATATTGTCGATTATAAAGGGCTATCTCTTTTCAAGGATGCTGTCATCGATTACTTAAAAGAACAGTTAACAAACAGGGGTGTTAGCTAATGGATAGTGCAACTTTTGTACCTGGAAAGCGAAAATATTTATTTTGTACCGACGAGAAGGGGGGTGCGATTTTACAATCGATTATCGACCAAGTGGTAGATAAAAATCTCTCTTTTGAAATGGTTTTTATCGGCAAAGTTCAATTTACAGATTTGGTTGCATGGTTAAGTGAACAGAGGATGGGGAGTTACCTTTATATTGCTGCCCATTGGAATCAATTGAAGGCGATCAAACAATTAGCTGAAGAGATTGGTTTTTCCGAGGAAGAAGCGCAGTACATTGGCTATGGTGAGAAGGAGAAAAATGTGTTTTGCGGCCGTTGTCATGGAATCACTACAATCGATACTGAAAACACGGAACAAGTTGAAGTGGACTGTATTTATTGCAATTTAAGACTTGAGATTTCTAATCATTATTCTCGTCTAAGGGATGCTTATCTAGGATATGTTGCTAAACTTTAAAAGGGGGTGGATACCATTGAAACAGGAAAAAACAATCGAAGTATTGGTGAAATCCATTCACCAGGAAACCCCAGATGTTAAACGATTTTCACTAGCTCCAGTTAGTATGTCAGAACTGCCTGGGTTTAGTGGTGGTTCGCATATTACTACATATATAAAAGATAGAAACACCACCATCGAAAGACACTATTCTTTAATCAATCAACCGGAAGATACAGAGTGCTACCAAATTACTATTCTATTAAGTAAGACATCGAGAGGCGGCTCTCATTACTGGCATCATCAGGTAAAAGTGGGAGATCGATTACAAGTTAGTTACCCGAAGAATCACTTTACACTAAGCTTTAAAGCGAGGCATCACGTGTTTTATGCAGCGGGAATCGGCATTACTCCATTCCTATCAATGATGGTAGAGTTAGCAGGTCGAGAAGGATTTTTCGAGTTACATTATGCTGCTAAAACAAAAGCTTCATGCGCTTTCTATGATTTTTTGAAAAATAAATACCCCAAACAAAGCCATTTTTATTTTTCACAAGAAAGAGAATCTAAAAGGTTAGACTATTCTTCACTGCTAAATCATCCAATTGGCACTCATGTTTATTTTTGTGGACCAGAAACTTTTATTACTAGCTTTACGAATGCTGCGTATCAGATAGGTTATCCACGGACTAGCGTTCATTATGAAAGGTTTACACCACCCAAAGTCCAAGCGGCTGCATCTTTTCAAGTGCAAGTGCAATCATCAGAAGGTTTAACCATGAATGTACCGAAACAAAAAACGTTGTTGGAGGCATTGCTTGAAGCAGGTGTTAAGGTACCCTATTCCTGCCGAGTAGGACGATGCGGCACATGTGAACTTAATGTGTTAGAAGGCGAGATTGAACATTATGATTCTTTCCTAAGTGAGGAACAGAAAAATGCCCAAAACGTCATTTTAACCTGTGTATCACGGGCTAAATCAGAGAAAATCGTAATCGAGATTTAATAATAAAAATCTGGGCAATGAAGTAAGGAATGTTTTTAAATAATGATATAAAAAAATGCTTGGAGACGCTCCAAGCATTTTAAGGTAAATTGTAAATACGAGTATATGAAACTTATCCTAAATGTTTTTCTAATGGGTTCCAGTAATTCGCTCCCCATCCTGCCGCAAGATGTTCTCCTTCAGCCTCAGGAAAACCGATGTGGTCGAAAACCAAAAGGGTTTTTGAGTCTTGTTCTTTTAGCTCAAACTTAGCAATAGAATAAACTCCCTCTGGCCAGTTCGCTACTCGCCAAGCTTGTACAATTCGCACACCTGGAACAAGTTCAATGTTTCTTCCAAGAATCATGCCGCCAAAACACGAAAAAGTACCACCAGCTTCGGGACTTATTTCTGTAGGTGCACCTCCCGTCATTTCGCTGAATTGTTTCGAATCTGTGAGTGCTTCATATATAAGTCCAGGGCTGGCATTGAAAATTACTTCTTGATGAATTGTTTTAGTCATTTTTTATTCCTCCAATATATTATTCCGTAGAAAAGGTTATTTATTTTTTATAAAAAATTAATGCATGGCCATTTCGGACCAAGGGTCAATACCAGGATCGTTGCCTTCTGCAAAATCTTTAATGCGGGGCATGTAATGTGACCATCCTTGTTGGTGAGATGGGATTTCTTCAACTGGCAAGTCAAAATGAGTTAAAACTAAATTTGTGCCATTTTCTTTCGGAGTCAGTTTGAATTCGACCTTACTTGAACCAGGTGGCACGAGCTTTGATTTTTCCCAACCCCAAGACATGACGATTTTTTCATAAGGAACAATTTCTACATATTCGCCCATGGCAATATCGCTGCCATTCACATCAATTCGATATTTACCTCCGATTTTTGGTTCGAGCAGGATATGTCTCCCCATCCAGCGAACCATTTTGTCCGCATCAGTAAAAAACGAAAATAATGTTTCCGGGCGGGCTTCAATAAATATTTCTTTTGTGATGATTTCATTATTGGTCTGATTCATTTTTTCTCCTTTCTTCCTCTTCGGCAGCTTCTTTCAAACGAAGTAAACTATCATCCCAAAAACGGTCAATATACTGCTTTAATTCAGAAAAACCGTCCCTTCTAATACCGTAGTACCGTTTCGTTCCGTCTCTCCGAACTATAACTAGGCCGGATTGTTCGAGAACTTTGAGATGCTGAGAAACCGCTGGAGCTGAAATGTCAAAATGTGAGGCAATCGAGCTGGAGGTCATTTCTCCATCACGAACGAGATAGAGTATATCTCGACGTCTAGGTTCTGCTAATGCATGAAGGACTTTTTCAATCATATCGTTATTTTAGCGTAGACTTAATTAAGTGTCAACTTAATTAAGTTATAGTCATATTAGTATCTTTTGGCAAAAACGATGAATATATGAATTCATAAGAGGATTGTAATTTCTTCCAAAAAAGAACTTGATAAAACTAATGGTATTAGTTAATATAAAACTAATGATAATAGTTAAAGGGGATGTGTGATTATGAGGATGATCAAAAATGGGTACTTGTATCAAGTTACATTCATGGCGAATGTATTTCCGGTCAACTGCTATTTGGTGGAGGAAGAGGACGGGTTAACGTTAATTGATGCAGCGCTTGGCTTTTGTGCCAAAGGCATTATGAAGGCGGCTGAATCGATTGGAAAGCCGATTACCAAAATTGTGTTGACGCATGCACATGAAGACCATGTCGGGGCGTTGGATGCAATAAAAGAAATGCTGCCAGATGTACCGGTTTATATTTCGATACGAGACCACAGACTTATGAATGGCGATCGATCGCTAGATCCTCAGGAGGCGCAAACCCCGATTAAAGGCGGTGTACCGAAAAAATTAAAAACGCGGGCCAATCTATTATTGAAGGAAGGAGACCTGATTGGTTCGTTAACAGCGATCGAAACGCCAGGACATACACCAGGCTCCATGTCATTTTTAGATTTGCGGACAAAGGCGTTGATTGCAGGTGATTCCTTTCAAACACGAGGTGGAATGGCTGTTGCAGGGGATATTAGAGCTTGGTTTCCATTCCCGGCTTTTGGTACGTGGAGTAAGGAAACCGCCTTGTCCAGTGCCCGGAAATTAGTGAGTTATCGGCCTGAATTGCTTGCAGTCGGCCACGGAGAGATCGTGATAAATCCTGTAAACTCAATGGAGCATGCAATCAAAAATCTGGAACGAAAAATAGGATAGGGAGTAATTATTATGTCACCAAGACCAAAAATCGGTCTCGAAATATCTTTTATTATCGAAGCAGCAGGAGAGATTGCCGACCAACATGGTGTGCAGGAAGTTACCTTGGCCAACTTAGCAAAGAAGCTTGGGATACGTTCTCCTTCTTTATATAATCATTTTGATGGACTCACTGGATTAAGAAAGAAATTGGCGATTTACGGAATCGATAAGCTTTATGAAGTGATGGCAAATGCAGCAAGTGGGGTGTCAGGCACCGAAGCTGTGCTGGCGGTTAGCCAGGCCTATGTGGGTTTTTCCCGAAAGCACCCAGGGATTTATGAGGCGACCTTACTTGCCCCTGACCCGGAAGACGTGGATGTGCAGCAAGCAGGGGAGAAAATCGTTGACCTTTCCGTCCACGTTTTGCAGGCGTATCATTTAGAAGGGGAGCGTGCTTTGCATGCTGTCCGGGGTTTACGTAGCATTTTACATGGATTTTCTGCACTAGAGCAAAAAGGAGGGTTCAAGATGTCGTTGGATTTGAATGAAAGTCTTATGATCATTATTAAGGCATTTCTTGCGGGGATTGGGCTGGAGGATTAATAGATGGCAGGGTCTGTAGTGCCCATGCTGGAGGAAAAAAGCCGAGGACAGTAACTAAGAGAGGATCACAGTGCCCGTACTCATCGAAAAATATCGGTCACGGTCACTCTGAGTGGACCACAGTGCCCGTACACATCGAAAAGTATCGGTCACGGTCACTCTGAGAGGATCACAGTGCCCGTACTCATCGAAAGATATTGGTCATGGTCACTCTCTAAGGTTCCTACTCTGTAATATTCTCATTAAGGTACATTTTGGAGATAGAGTCCTATGGCAAGCTTTGGTATAATGGGATAAAGTTTAGTATTAAGGGATGATCATTTAGATGAGGTCAGAAAAATTGGGTTTAGTATTAGATGTAGAGACAACCGGTTTAGGTCCTACCAAGGATGAAGTAATCGAGCTCGCATTAAAGTTATTTTCCTATCGAGCAGATACCGGCGAGGTTATCGATATTATTGATGAAGACTCCTTTTTGCGTGAGCCGCTTTCCCGTTCAGCAAGAAATAATTATGACACAGCCTATCGAGTTCACGGAATCCCTTATGAGTTAGTTCAAGGGAAAAGCTTTTATGATGTAAAAATAAAAACCTATTTTCATCGTGCCGATTCGGTTTTTGCCCACAATGCTTCTTTTGACCGAAGCTTTCTTTATCACATGTATCCGGAAGTCAACGACCTGAAGTGGTATTGCACAATGAGAAACATCCCTTGGAAAAATTACGGCTTTCCAAATGGGAAACTATTAACCCTATTACAAGCACACAACATTACAAATTACCAAACACATAGAGCACTAGATGATATTACATACTTGTTAGAGTTGCTCAAGAAGACAAGTCCGAATGGAAACCTCTATCTGCAAGAGGTGCTAGAAAAGGCCCCCATGAGAAAATATCAGCCTGCTGTTTCGCGTACTAAAATGGGTTAAAAAAACTAATCAAACGTTTTGATTAGTTTTTTTGCTAATTTGTCAATAATGTTACGAGTTGCCAATTGAAATAAAAATTAATCCTAAACAATAATTTATAAAAAAGAAGGAGTATTACTATGGCAAAAGTTACACCATTCTTAATGTTTCAAGGAAACGCGGAAGAAGCAATGGATTACTACATATCATTGATTGAGGATTCAGAAATAATCAGAATTACTCGTTATGGGGCAAACGGACCGGGGGAAGAGGGAAGTGTTATGCATGCAGCCTTTACACTCAAAGGTCAGGAATTCATGTGCATTGATAGTAATATAAAACATGAATTTACTTTTACACCATCATTCTCTATTTATATCACCTGTGATACTGAAGAGGAAATAAATCGACTATATGAAAATTTGTCTAGTGGTGGCGGCTTATTAATGTCGTTAGATAATTATGGTTTTAGCAAAAAGTTTGGCTGGGTAGTTGATAAATTCGGCGTTTCATGGCAACTTAATCTACAATAATAAATAAATTGACGTACATAGGAAAAGCCCGGTCGCATTTGGACCGGGCTTATTTGCGTGCATCTCGTATGTAAAAGTCCTATTGTCGACCCTCTGTGAAGATTTGAAAGTTCACACCGAACTTATCTGTTAGACTACCATAAGCTGGGCTGAAAAACGTTTCCTGAAGCGGCATACTCACTTGACCACCTTGCTGTAAGGCTTCGAAAAATTTATGCGCCTGGTCTGCGTCGTTCGTTGAAATACAGATGGTCACTTGATTTCCGCTTTGATGGGGTTGCCCTGGCCACGTATCTGAAAACATAACTTCCGTTTCGCCTACTTTTATTGTCGCATGACCTATACGATCTTTGGCATCGGCAGGTAATGGAAATTCAGGGTTTTCTGGCATTTCTCCGAAAGACTGAGAAAAGAGAACTTGTGCATCCAAAGCCTTTTCGTAAAATTGAATCGCTTCCTTCGCATTTCCATCCATCACTAAATAGGGAATCAAACGTAATGTCATAATAAATCTCTCCTCGATTTAAAAGTATTTTTTTGCTATCCTCGATAGGAAATAAGCTAGCCGGCCTCCTAAGAGATGCTCACTTCTTATTATTACCGATATTTTAATTATAAAATAAAGAACAAATGTTCGCAAGTAAATTTTTACCAAAATCAATAAAAACCCATGAGCTAAAACTAAACTCACGGGTTTTTAATCGTGGTGCCTGACACCATTTTCACTTCGATGACATGGTTTATTTCAATAAAGAAAGGTATCTTTCACTAATGATTTTATAATGGTGGAGGGCGTGACCTGCGATAATGTAGCCTATGGAACGGGCCGTGACTTCAGTGTTATTGGCAAAGCCAATGTTTGCCCAAGCCTCTTCCGGCATGTTTTGAATTAAGGTAAGACTAGCTTTTCTAATTGCAATAAAGTCTTCGAGAATATTTTTTATTGGTAATTTATTAATTTGCGAACCTTGGACATAATCATTCTCGTTAAAACCAGCCAAAGCAGTCTGGTCTCCCCGTCCAACACGGAGAAGCCGGTAGCTCATAATTCTTTCAGTGTCTGCCATATGGCCAAGTACTTCTTTGATGCTCCATTTATTTTCGGCATAGCGAAAGTGACCATCTTCTTCCGAAAGCGACTCAAAAAGCTCAATCGTTTTGACCAAATTCTCTTTCAAAAGTGTTAATAGATTCCCCTCAGGAACTAGATTCACATAAGGTTTATAGTATTCTGGGTACTCACTTGCTAAAGGACGTTGCAGCATTTCATTTTCTCCCTTCTAATCGCATGCCATCAGTCTCTCCTCATCCTAATGGTATGAGGGACAGCAAAGATATTATTCGTTTTTTTTTAAGAAAACCCATAAGGTGGACTAGCATACAATAATCCTATCATAATATTCATAACTACATGACCGGCGTTTAAAAAATAAGCCGAGTAAAGTACATTTCCTATAGTAAAGGACCATTTGATGAATAAGACATATTATAAATAGAAAAAGAATATTTTTACAGGGGGAGATTTAATGGATTTTTTCTTGGTAGGAATCGTCTATTGGCTATTGATCGGAGCATCCGTCCTGCTTTTTGTTAGGGGTCTTTGGAAAAAATCATGGAAAGCCTTTTTGTGGAGTGGGATTGCCCTTGCTATACCAACCATCTCGCTCTATGTTGGCGGTGCGGAGGGATGGTTTAGATTCGCTGGTCTGCTGCCTCTGCTATTGTTTGGACTTGCTTATTATACAAAAAAATAGTCACTCATTTTTAATTATCTATTTTTAAAATTAAAATTGGGTGGAAGAAATACCTTTTTTTGTATAAATATTAAATAAATTCTTCCAATTTGTGCATTCTAAAAAGAAAAAAGGAATGGCATATAGATGCGAAAGAATAAAATGATTTTGCTCGTAATGATGATAATACCTTAGTTGTCGATGCCGTTCATAGGGAAACGAACAATCCAGCGCTTTTTCCCTGGGGCGAAGTCAAGAGTAAATCAGTGATCATGTATGGGATTCAGAACTCAGTGGATAAGTTGAGGAAAAAACCTAAATCCCTTCTTCAAAAAATATTTTCGTAAATAGAGCCACCACAAGTTATCGGTTAACTTGTGGTGTTTTTATTATGAATTATTAAATCCCTTTAATAATTACAAGAGTTTCTGTTATAACTCAAGGAGAAGCATAATAAAAATCATATTTTGTGTAAAATTACACTACGATATTAGGACCTTTATAATTTATTTAAATGCATTCCCCATCCATGGGCGAATTTTTGAGTTCTATGAGCGAATCTTTGGTTTCAATGAGCGAATATTGGACTTCTATGGGCGTATTTAGTGTTTTTATGGGCGAATCTGTGCTTCCAATTTTCGGCCGCTCTTAATTTTAACATGATACAATTAATATATATAATCCACAAGAGGTGAAAAGCATGAATCCGTCTAATCCAAACAATACCTCACGATCAAGTGAAATCGATTTAAAAACTATCCTTACCAATCAAAATAAAGAAGAATTAATGAGGATTATTCTTGACCTGTCAGATGATTTCCCCGAAATTGAAAAACAGCTTCTTTTTAAATACACTTCTCATAAAGACGAAATTTCATCAGCGAAAAAGCTTATTACTGAATCTATTAATCGTGCAAAAAGGAAAGGTTTCATCGATTGGCGTCACGTGGCCCCAGCATTACAAGGTGCAGATCTGACTCTCCAAAAAGCACAAGAAAAAGTAGATAAAGGTGAATGGGAGAGTGCAATTTTATTATCACTAGTTGTATTGTCACCTGTTGTAAAAATGCTCAATTTTTCTGATGACTCAAATGGCTCAATCGGTGACGTTATGAATTGGGGATAAGAACGATTGACGATGCAGTAATTGCCAGTCTGCCCAATTTTAATGAAAAAGAGAAGAAGGGGCTTTTTGACGCGATCGTGAAAGAAGCTTTAAAAGAACATTATAATGGCTGGAGTGATTGGCGCTATGCTCTTTTAAAAATTTGTACCTATTATTCTCCTATTAAAGATTTGAAAAAAAAGTTAGAAAAACAGCTAAAATCCCTCTTTGAGAAGACAGAATCATCTTGGAGTGATAGATTTGAAAAAACACAAATAAAATTGCTACAGTTCGAAAACATTGAACGTTGTGATGGTGTAGATGCTACTGAGATATTTATATATGAAAATATCCAACATAGCGAATTTCGTGAAAAGGCAATCGCTAATGAACTAGGAAAAGGTGAATTCAAGAAAGTGATTCAACTTTGTTTGGATGGTGAAAAAGCAGACGCAGAATATCGAGGCCTTGTCCATAAGTGGCGAGAATACCGATATCAAACCTATGAATTGCTTGGAGATATTGAACAACAAAAGCAATTAGCAAGAGAATTGTTATTCACAAATGAATTTACCTATTACTTAAAACTAAAAGAATTATATCCCGCAAACGAATGGGATGATGCTTTGAATAAGATTGTAGATGATTTTAAAAAGATGAAGAACAAGCTCCCTGTGTACCTGTCAATTTTAAAAGAGGAAAATTTAACTGCAGAGCTTTTAACCTATTGCCAGAGTAATATTCGGTCTATTATTGATCTGTATCCCTATATTATTAAAGATTATTTAGAAGAAGTAAATAAGCTTTTTATTAAGTTTATTGAGTACTCAGCTGAGGAGGCTACCGATCGAAAAAAATATCGAACGGTTTGTTCCATCATAAAAACCTACAAAAAAGCCTGTGGAACAATCCATTCACATAAGCTAATTGGAGAATTAAGAGAAAAATATAAACGCCGACCAGCGTTTATAGAAGAGATTAGGAAAATTAGGTAAGCCGATAGGAGATCAAAGCTATGCTGCATCATTTAGAAATCTATGTTTCCAACCTTAGCAGATCAAGTGAGTTTTGGGGGTGGTTTTTAACTGAAATTGGATATGAGCCTTTCCAAAAATGGGAGTCTGGTTTCAGCTGGAAACATGGAGAGACTTATATTGTTTTTGTTCAGGCGGATGACCGTTTTCTAGATATTCCGTATCATCGTTCTAGAGTCGGCCTGAACCATTTAGCTTTTCAGGCAGTATCAAGAGAGCAGGTTAATCAAATGACATTACAATTGAAGGAAAAAGGCGTTAATATTCTATATCCAGATAAACATCCATTTGCTGGCGGGGGATCTCATTACGCTGTTTTTTTCGAAGATCCTGATCGAATCAAAGTGGAATTAGTAGCACCGTAAAAGCAGAGGTCAGTCTCCGATAAGTTACGCGCTAACTTCCCTGAGAGCTGACCCTTTTAAGTATTATGATAGTGCCTTTAAGCCGACAACACCTATAATAATTAAAATGACGCTAAAGATGCGCCCAAGGTTTTTTGATTCACCAAAAAGAAACATATTAATAAAAACAGCACCAGCTGTCCCAATTCCGACCCAAACGGCATAGGCAATGCTTAGTTGAAGAAACTGAAATGACACATATAAAAAAGCCAGTGATGCGCCGAACCCGCCAATATATAGAACACCATTTCGGAGCGTTTTTTGCTGGCTGTATAATTTGAGTCCAGCCGCACCGGCGACCTCACTTGCAGCTGCTAAAAAGACAAAAACCCAGCCCATATTAGGCAACTCCCTTTACGGCTGCTTTTTCATCTTCTTTGTCCGAGAGATTTAATCCGATGACGCCAATGACAATGGTCAAGATAAAAAAAGCCTTCCCAGGACTAAAGCTTTCCCCAAATAGGTATATATCCATTAACACCGTTCCAATTGTCCCTATTCCGGCAAATATCGCATAAACAGTACCTGTGGGGAGAGTCTCGCATGCCATAGGTAGAATATGGTAGTCTAAAAAAATAACTCCAACGACGATTGCCCACTGCCACCACGTTTGTGCCTCATTAAATCCGTATACCCAAATTAATTCAAACAAACAGGTTAAACCAACGTAAATCCAGGCCTTATTCATTCTTTACACCTCTTGAAAGACCGCTTGTACTATAAACCAAAATGGTCCGATTAAATACTAATATGAAACCAGCATATTATATTAGGATACCACAATTTTTTAGAAAGTTGTTTTAAACACCTTTCCAACGCGTGGGAATTTATGTATTTTTTTATTTACTGTGATATCAATCACAAAAACCTTTCCGCTTTAACCTTATAATAATCAAAAATAGGGAAAAAAATAAAAGTGGATGGTGACGAAATTGGAATACAAACTTAAATCACTATATGAGGAAATAGGCGGACAGGAAACAATTGATAAACTGGTCAATGCCTTTTATCCGCGAGTATATGCTGACCCTGAGTTAAGACCATTGTTTGAAGGGGACATGGAAGAAATAAAGCGCAAGCAGCGAATGTTTCTCCCGCAGTTTTTAGGAGGTCCGGCCCTTTACAGTCAGGAATTTGGTCCGCCAGCAATGAGAGGGCGGCATCTGCCATTTGAAGTAACGCCGAGAAGAGCCGCATGCTGGCTCCGCTGTATGAAGGAAGCATTTGAGGAAATTGGACTTGATAAAGAACCAGTAGGACAAGCATTTTATGATCGCTTAACGCAAGTGGCTGGGATTATGGTCAATAGCCCGGATCGTGAATAAGAACTAGTTAAATATTAAAAGGCTCTTCTCAGATTGAGAAGAGCCTTAGATTTTTAATACTACTTCTTTAATTTAGCCCAAGTTGCATCTAAAGCTTTTTCTGTTTCTGCTTTAGATTTTTGGCCGCCAACATAGGCTTGAAGGGAAGCGCCGAATTCTTGACCTGCACCATCAGGATATTTCATGAACTGCCAAGAGTAGGTTTTGCCTTCTTGAGAGTATTTCTGAAGTTCTGCACCTAGTGGTCCAATATCTTCTGCTTTTGCTTCAATTGTTTTAAAAGCAGGGATGTATTTGAATTCCTTAACTAATGCTGTTTTACCTTCTTCAGATGAAACCATCCAGTTTAAGAAATCTTTTGCCGCTTTTTTATCTGCTTCAGGAGCTTTGTTATGAACTACCCAGTTTGTTGGTACGTCAACCATTAATTTATCTGCTTGTGCTGCATCATCAGTAAGTGCCAATGGAATGAAACCAACTTCCATGCCAGGATTTAATTTATCTAGCATCGGCTGAATCCAGTTACCTTGCTGAATCATTGCTGTTTCGCCGTTGGCAAATTGCGTTACTTCTGTATTGTAGTCAGTTGTTAATGGATTTTTATTACCGTATTTAATCGTTAAGTCTACAAGCTTAAAGTAGTCATTGAAGTATTTGTTGCCTTCAATTTTAGCTGTACCTTCGTTTAAACCCTTAATGAAGTTTTCGTCATCTGCTTGTTGGTAAGCGAACGGAACGTTAAGACCATGGTTTGCTAAAACCCACCATTCAGCATATCCAACTGAGAAAGGTGTAATCCCGGCAGCTTTCAGTTTTTTCGATGCAGCTTCTAACTCTGTGAATGTTTTTGGTACTTCGGTAATACCGGCTGTTGCAAATAACTTTTTATTGTAAGCAAAACCATAGCCTTCCATATTAACAGGTTGACCATAAATTTTTCCATCGATTGTCATAGGTAGTAATGCGCTCTCATAGGCATCTTTTACCCAAGGCTGATCGGATAAATCTTCAAATTTATCTTTCCATGTTTGTGCCTCTTGATAACCGCCATTACCAAAGATATCAGGAGCTTTGTTAGAAGCAAACTTTGCTTTTAAGGCTGCAGAACCATCTGCGCCACCGCCCACTGTTTCAATATTAAAGGTAACTTCTGGATGTTCTTTTGTATATTGGTCTGTTAATGCCTTTAATTGGTCAGCGATTTCAACTTTCCCATTAAAAAGATCAACAACTACTTTCCCATCTTTGCCACCGCTGCTTTTTTTATCACTAGATGCACTGTCGCTAGAACAAGCTGTTGCTAATAGAAGTGAAGCGGATAGTACACCTGCAAGTAAAGAATATTTTTTGATCCCCATTAAAATTCCCTCCTGTAGTAAAATCTATTTTTATATTAGTCTCTGCTATCTGTCAAACAGATAGCAGAGGTAGTTCCTCATAACTAAATTATATTACTACTTAATTGATCCGCTGGTAATCCCTTTAATAATGTGTTTTTGCATCGCAAAGAAGAAGATTAACAACGGTATGATGCCCATAACCAATGCTGCAAGTGCTAAGTCCCATTGCTTTGTATATTGTCCAAAGAAGGAGAACGTTGCTAATGGAATCGTTTTTAATTCCGGATCCTGAAGAACAAGTGATGGTAATAAGAAGTCATTCCAAATCCATAAGCTGTTTAAAATGACGATCGTAACCGTAATCGGTTTTAATAGTGGAAAAACGATTCTCCAAAATACACCAAACCTTGAACAGCCATCGATAATTGCTGCCTCTTCAAGTTCGACCGGAATTCCTTTGATAAACCCGTGATACAAGAAAATCGTCATCCCTGATCCAAAGCCTAAGTACATAATGACAAGACCCCAGACGCTATTTAAAAGTCCAAAGGTACCTGCTGTTTTGATGAGCGGGATCATGATCGATTGAAACGGAATAATCATCGCTGCAACGAAAATCATGAAAATTACGTTACTGATCTTCTTTTTTGTTCGGACCAGCATGTAGGCCGCCATTGAACAAAAGACAACCAGAACGACATTACTTACAACTGTAACAATTAAAGAGTTTGAAAATACCTTCAGATAGTTCAATTTTTCGAAGGCGCTCACATAGTTCTCAAACTGCAGCACGGACGGCAGGGCCGAAGTGTTAGTTAAAATCTCAGCAAACGGCTTTAAGGAGTTCGAAATAACATAATAGAAAGGGACTAAAAAGGCTAGGCCAAGCAGGATGGCAAGGATTTCAACAATAAATGTTTTTCCTGAGTACCTGTTTCCCATTAGGACTCAACCTCCTTTTTCTTCGAATATGTCACTTGAATAACAGAAATAGCTGCGACAACAAGGAAGAAAATAAGTGCTTTTGCTTCACCAATTCCGTAGCGGTTATTAACAAATGCTTCTGTGTAAATATTAAGCGCTAACATTTCAGTTGACTTAAATGGACCGCCATTCGTCAGGGAAAGGTTTGCATCAAAGACCTTAAAGGATGATGCCGTTGTTAAAAATAAACAAATGGTAACAGCTGGTGCGACGAGGGGCATGGTGATGTGACGAAGAATCTGCCACCTATTTGCACCGTCAATTTTCGCTGCTTCAATTAATTCTTGAGGAACGTTCTGTAATGCTGCAATATAGATAATCATAATGTAGCCTGCACCTTGCCATACACTGACAATCACAATTCCCCAGAAGGCGGTATTTTTATCGCCTAACCAAGCTAACTCAAAAAGAGGGATACCTGTAAGCGCACCGATGGAGGCAAAGCCTTTGACAAAAATAAACTGCCAGATAAATCCTAATAAAAGACCGCCGATCAAGTTAGGCATGAAGAACACTGTCCGTAAAATATTTCTCGTTTTCAACATTTGGGTGACAAGTAAAGCTAATCCAAACCCAATTGCATTTGTTAAGATAATGGCAACGACCGTATATTTCGTTGTAAGTTTAAAGGAAGCTTGGAATTGCTTGTCCTCGGTGAAAATGTACTTGAAATTGTCCAAGCCCACCCATTTGACCGCTCCTGTGATTCCGTTCCAGTCTGTAAAGGCATAATAAATTCCTGTAAAGAAAGGAATCAGAACAATGAGCATAAAAGCTAAAAAAACGGGTCCTACAAATAGAGCAAATAATCCTGCTTCTTTCAGTTTCTTATTTTTATTTAAGGAAACTGACTTCGATACTGCTACGTTTTTTGGTTTTACTAATACTGAGGATTCAACTTTTTCCACCTTACTTTGGCTATTCATTACCTGCACCTCCATAATTTCATTTTAGAGAATAATAAAAATTATGAAACGGCTTACATTGACCAGTAGGGTGGAATATATTGAACAGTCATTCCTATGGACAAGTCAATATATGCCCTAGGAATGGATATAGATAGTTGTTACAATGGAGAAAATTCATTAATTGGAGGAAGGTTAGTTCTATTTTTTTATATAACTAACCAAGATGATATGCAGTGGGGAATTCGTAAAAAGCTTATTATATTTTTAATACTAGTAACGGTTCTGCCTTTTGGAAGTTCGATCGCGATTACTTATTACCAAACAACAAAGTCTCTTAATAATCGCTTTGTTTCAACCAATCATGACCTGATTGTCAAAGGTGAAGATGAACTAACTGTTTATTTGGAAGATGTGGCCCAGATGTCGTCCGTACTTTACCGATATACGCCCTTTATGAATGTGATGAGGGATGGGCTATCACAGAATTTAAATACTAATCAGGAAGAAGTTCGACGAGCTCTTGCTTATTTATTTAATACACGACCTGAGATTGAACAAATGCACATTTACATTGATAAAGGGAAGGATTCCTATACCAATTATCATTCTAGAATTAGCGGCAGAGCAAAGTATGAGAGTATCTTTTCGCATCCTTATTATGCACGTTTAAATCGATATAACAGCCTTTTTTCTGTTATTGAACCGCCCCATGAAATGTATAGTTATAACAATATATCGGTTATCCCAAACTCGGAAAAGAAAAATGTCCTAAGCTTTCATAACGTCCTTCGTGACGTACCGTCAGACAAGCTATTAGGCTTTTTGTCTATTGATATTAATCTTTCCAAAATAGGTGCGATTGCCGGCCGCTTATATACAAAGGACATGGAAGACTTGTACATTATGGATGAAAAAGGAGTTATAATATACTCCTCCAATGAATCAATGATCGGCAAAGAAAATAAAGAAAAGTGGTTTGGGAAAGTAAAAAAGGAGTCTGCCTCAAGTAAAAGTACGGAATGGAAGGATAAACAATTCTCAGGTGTGATTGTTCACGATAAGTTCTCCGCTCCCTACAAGAATTGGTATATCGTGAAACGAATTCCTTACGATGTACTTTATCAAGGGGCTAGAGAAACCGCATTGATCAATATTTTGATCGGTATCGTGACTCTCATTTTTGTGCTAATCGCCACCATGTTTGTTTCATTTAAGATAACTGCACCGATAAAAGTATTAATTGATAACATGAAAAAAGTAGAAAAGGGTGAATTTGAGGCGGATTTTGATTCATTAGGAAATGATGAAATTGGGATGTTGGGAAGGCATTTCAAAGTAATGATTGCGAAAATCAATGATTTAATTGAGCGAGAATATAAATTAGATATAGAAAATAAAGAATCACAGCTGCGCGTATTGCGGTCACAAATTAACCCGCATTTTTTATATAACGCCCTTCAATCGATTGGTACCTTGGCGTTGAAATCGAAAGCCGTTCCTGTCTATTCCTTACTCACTTCATTATCGAAAATCATGAGGTACAGTATGAATATGAAGGAAGACATTGTCCCTTTTATTTCAGAGCTGATGCATGTTAAATCCTATTTATTGTTACAAAAACAACGCTTTGACGAGCAGTTTGAATTTGAATTAAATGTCCCAAAAGAAGTTCAAGAAATACTAATACCGAAAATGATTTTACAGCCAATTGTGGAAAATTGTTTTAAGCATGGCTTTGATCAGCAGGTAGGAAAAGCATTTATTCATATTGAGGCGAGTGTTCAGGACGACGCGTTGGTTTGCCTTACTGTAAAAGATAATGGAATAGGCGCAAATGAAGAACAGTTGAAAAGTATCAGGCAGGAATTATATCATGGTGTGTCAAAAGAAGAGAAGCATAGAGAAACGATTGGCTTAAAAAATATATATGACCGATTACAGATTTATTACGCGAATCAAGCACACATGACAATTAACAGTAATGAAGAAACTGGATTTTCTGTGACCGTTCAGTTTCCAAAGGTTATGCAAAAAGAGGTGGAGCATTCATGAAAGCATTAATCGTCGATGATGAAAAGCACGTTCGAGAAGGAATTAAGATCCTGGGTGATTGGGAACAAAACGGAATTGATGAAATTTATGAAGCCGGTAATGGAGAAGAAGCGATACAGTTAATTCAAAAGTATAAGCCAGAGATTATTTTTTCAGATATGAAAATGCCAAAAATGGATGGCGTCAACCTGTTAGAATGGATTAAAGAAAATCAGCCCACCAGCAAAACTATTGTTGTGACAGGTTATGATGATTACCACTACATGCGCAAAGCCATTCATTTCGGAAGTTCAGATTATCTCTTAAAGCCGATTGATCCCGAAATCTTAAATCATACGTTGGAAACAGCTGTGGATGAATGGAAAAAAGAAGCTTTGGACAGGGAGAGAAAAGAAAGCAGCTCTCAATTAATCAATGAAATGAAGCCGGTTTATCGAGACCGCAAGCTTACCCAGCTAGTAAATAGCGATAACCTGAAGGAAGATTTGTATGAGAATTTTGGTATTCATCCGTCTCACAATTATCAAATAGCCCTTGTTCGGATTAACGGAAAGACAATTGAGGCATTTCAAGGAGATCGTGATTTAGCCTACTTTACGATTTTGAACGTCATTAACGAAATTATGATGAAAAATGAATGTGGAATTGGATTTCGTTACTTATCCAATAAAGGCGAAATTGTGATTATCTTTTGGAACAAGTTTGAGCAAATAGGGGAACTATTAAAACAAATCTTTAAGATGCTAAGAGGTACAATGAATATCTCTTGTCCGATTGTTTTAGGTAAACTGGTTAATGAGAGTTCCAGCTTAATTGAGTCCTATCGTCATGCTAAGCAATTATTTTATAATCGTAATATTTTGGAAGATAGAGAAACTCGCGTCCATGTGACAGAGGACCTTCCAAATCATGGATTAAGGAACCTTATGGACTACTCTGCTAGTATAGAAATGGCTGTACAAGCTGGGGAGATTGGGGCCTTTGTTGAAGTAATCAACCAAATCGAGTCTGATTTTACAGAAAACCACTTTCTATCATTAAAACAGCTGTTCCATTTAGAAAATGAATATTTGGTGATCAGCAATAGATGGTTTAAGCATTATAATCTACCTGTTAAAGTAGCAGAGGACATCGAAAAACGAATTGATTTATTTTTTGATGTAAACGGTCACTTTATGCTTGAAGAATACAAAGAGAGAAAGAAACGAGAGATTGCTATCTTTTTGAAAAAAGTTAAGAAAGGAACCCTTCAGAAACAAAGTAACATCATTTATGATATTGAAAAGTATTTGCAAGCGAACTTCGATCGGGATGTAAAACTGCAAGAGATCTCCGAGCATTTTTATATCAGTCGAGAATATATCTCGAGAAAATTCAAACAAGAATTTAACGTCAATATATCAGATTATATTGTGAAGTTTCGGATGAAGAAGGCCAAAACATTATTAAAAAACAGCCAGTTAAAAATTTATGAAATTGCTACTATGATAGGGTATCAAGACGACAAATATTTTCGCAAAGTATTTAAAAAGATTGAGGGCATTACCCCGAATGAATATCGTGAAGCCTATATGAATCAGAGATGAGCAGAGCCGGAATCCGGCTTCTGCTCATTTTTATGGTATGAAATAACCCGTGGTAAGTTGATAGGGGATATGTTAAATTGAATAGATACTAAAAGTCAAAACTTATTGATTGAGCCTTTGAATGTAAGGGTTTTCTTTTTCGTTTGGGGGGATACCATGTTTTTTTCCTTACGCAATCGCCTATTTATTATTTTTACTTGTTTGTTAACAATTCCATTAATCATTTTGTCGATGATAATCCCGAGCTGGTTTACATCTATTATTGAAGATCAGACCCAGGAGTTAACAATAGAAGCAATGGATCAGTACTCGCTCTATATTGACTCGATTACAACGCAGGCGGAGGATTTAGGAAAACAGGTCCTAGTCAATCAAACGACACAGCAGTGGTTAAAGTTAGAAAAAAGGGATGCAAATATACCGAAAGAACAGAGCTTGTTACAGAAGAATCAACTGAAAATGATGCTATCATCAATGATGGTGAACAATTCAAATGGTATGTCTATCTCAGTCGTTCTGAATAATGGTGAGGGGGCATGGGGCAATAACCCCAACTTACACAACCTAGATTGGTTTAAAGACTTTACGATCAATGAACAACGATTTGTAAAATCACATATTGACCCATATATGCCAGCACAAGGAAATAGTAATAGTTATATTTTGCCGCTGGTTGATTTGAACACGGTTGTTTCATACGGATTAATAAAGGTTAATTTCCCTTCATCTTTGCTAGAAACAGCCTTACGAAAAATCACGATTGGAAAAAATGGACATGCTTATTTATTAGATCAGCAGGGAGCAAATGTATTAGAGGGGAAAATCGATACCCCAAAAAGGGTATTAAAAAATAGTTTAACTAAAATAAAGAATAATACAAAACAAAAAGGTTTATTAGAAACTGATTATCAGGGAGAAAAATACTTTGTTTTTTTCCAAAAGTTAGCAGTTGGTGATTGGATTCTTGTCAGTGAAGTGACCAAGTCTGACTTATTCTCAAAAGTTAATATTCTACAGCGAAACTTACTTATTACTAGTGCGATTGTGTTTTTAATAACAATCTTTGCGTCGTTCATGCTCTCTTCCAATATCGTAAGCCCTTTAGGAAAACTAGCAAAAGCGATGAAATTTATCGAGCATGGGGATTTTTTAGGTGCAAAACGCTTTATGCCAACCATTAAATCGTCTAATGATGAAGTTGGTTATGTGATTAAAGTATTCGACCATACAGTCGATCAATTGAAGCATTTAATTGAAACAGAATATGAAGCCAACATCCGTCGAAAAGATGCGGAATACAAAGCCCTATTACTGCAAATCAATCCGCACTTTTTGAACAATACCCTTGAAATCATTGGGGGATTAGCTGTTCAGGGCAAGAATAAAGAGGTCATGAATGTAAGCATCTACTTAGGCCGGATGATGAGGTATTCATTGAATACACAAAATGACGTCGTGAGATTAGGTGAAGAAATCAGCTATATTCGCAGCTACACCGACATTTTAAAGGTGAGATATGAGGACGCCCTCACGATTGATATTGTGGAGGATCCGGAGACAAGAAATCTCTCTATTATTAAATTCATCCTCCAACCGCTCGTAGAAAATGCCGTCAAATATAGTTTTATAGAAAAGACCACGGCTGAAATTTTTATTAAAACGAAAAAAGCGAATAATCAAATAAAGATAGTTTTAGAAGATAAGGGAATTGGCATGTCGGAAGAAGTGATATCAGACTTAGTGAGTGAAGAAACAAAGAATGAAACCATTAGTGTCCTAGCGAGCAAAGGAAACAGCATTGGTCTAAAGAATGTCCTTGGGCGATTAAAGCTTTACTACGGAGAGCGCTTTTCCTATCAGATTGAATCTGAAAAGAATGTAGGCACGAGGATTACATTATGTATAAATTTTGATAGAGGTGATATACATGATGAAGGTCATAATCACGGATGATGAAATTCAAGTTCGTAAAGGTTTACGAATGAAGGTGGATTGGGAAGAAGAAGGTTTTGAAATTGTTGGCGAAGCTTCTAATGGGAAAGATACACTTGAATTGCTTGGTTGCATGGATATTGATTTGGTCATTACAGATATGAGGATGCCCATTATGGATGGCCTTGAATTAGCTAAACGATGTCAGCAGGAATTTCCAAGAGTAAAAGTGATCGTATTATCGGGTTATTCCGATTTTGAATTGGTACGTGGTTCCATGAAGGAAGGGGTTAGAGACTATCTGTTAAAACCGGTAGCCCCAGATGAATTAGTAGAAGCATTACGAAAAATTCGTAAAGAAATTGAGGAAGAGCGGCGAAAACAAGTTGAAACGGCTCAGATGCGTCAGCTTGTTCTTACTCAGCTTCAAGAAGTACAGGAACAATACTTGCTCTATTTAGTTAAAGAGGAATGGTTACAGCTTAATCTGGTTATTGAAAGACTGCGCCAGCTACAACTCGAGGAACTTGTAAATGAGGACGCCATTGTCCAATTTGTCAGCGTGGAAATTAGAGAGGGCTTTGGCAATCCCAATCGATTAAAGGAGCTCTGGCTTCCTTTCCAAATGTTATGCAAAGAGATCTCAAAAGAGAATACAGGAACTTATTCGTTTTACGACCCAAGTTATGCTAATATGGTTCATTTTCTAATACGAATAGATATAAATAGTCCTTCTAGTTTGGTTGAAAGAGTACAACAGAATGTGAAAAGGTTGTTGAGTTTAGAAACGGTGATTGGAATCGGAAATGTTGTCAAGGGTCTAGCTAGCTTTAAGACAGGTTATATTTCTAGTTTGCTTGCCTGGAGTCAAAGTCAACTAGGCTGCCATTCACAAGTGATTGATGCGGCGATAACGAAAGAGGATGCATTTGAGTTTTCACCTGATTTTGAAAGAAAGTTAACAAATGCAATTGAAAATGTTCATTTCGAGGCATTTAAAGAAAATATTCAAACCATATTGAGAGGGAATGGAAACCAATCGATTTTATCCTTTTCTTATGCTGCCAATCGAGTGTTATTTCTGTTAGGGTCTCTGGCAAAAAAATATGATATCGAAACGAAAGATATTCAAAAAATGATTTGGAATTGCCAACAAAGTATCTGGGAACTTAATTCGCAAAGTAAAGTGCTTGAAAACCTCTTTCAATTGGCTCAGTTAATCATTGAAAAGGTACGTATGGCGCGGTTTTCGAACGGGAAATTAATCGTTGATAGTGTTCGGCATTATCTAGATCAGCATTATGCTAGTGAAATTTCACTTACTCTTTTATCTGAACTATTTCATATCAATAGTGCTCATTTATCGGAAACATTTAAAAATTATGTCGGGCAGAATTTTAGTGATTATCTTGTGAATTTACGAATGGACAAAGCCCGGGAGTTTTTAAGAGATAAGCAACTAAAAATCATTGATGTAGCAAACTTAGTTGGCTTTTCTAACTCTGGATATTTCAGTACTGTTTTTAAAAAACACTTTGGACAAACCCCTGTTGAATTCCGTAATGCCTTAGATGTTTAAGTTTTCAAGAAAGAAAGGGAATGTTGATGAAAAAATGGTTCACTATTTTTGCAATTATACTTTTGGGTATTTTAGTGTATGCGTTGTCCTTTTTTGATACATTCTCTGGTAGCACCCAAAAAGAGAAAGCGGAAAAACCAAAGAGTTCCGAACGAACTGAGTTGACGTTTTGGCGAAATAGTGGAAATACGGCTGAAAATAAAGCATTTGAAGAATTAGTTTCTGTTTTTGAAAAGGCAAATCCCGATATCTCGGTGAATATGAAGTCTATTCCATACGGTGATTATGAAATAAGGCTGCGAACTGAACTTGCCGCAGGGAACCCTCCGGATATTTTGACGATTGACAGTCCTACTCTTGCTCTTTATGCAAATACCGGATCGTTATTATCAATTGATCCATTTATGAGAAAGGAGGGGCAGATTGATGATATTCCTGCCTCTACCTTGCGAGGATTAAGTTATAAGGGTCAAATTTACCTTGCACCGATTGTCGAGTCAAGTATTGCTTTATATTACAATAGACATATATTTAAAGATGCCGGTATCCCTTATCCATCTGAAGATCCCAAAAACCCATTAACATGGGATGAGGTATTAGAGATTGCTAAAAAAGTAAATAATCCTGCAAAAGATGTGATCGGTATTGACCCGGCACAGAGTTTTAATGATGGAGAATCTCCTGCTTATTTTAAAACACCGCTACTTTGGCAGTTTGGTGCTAATATTTTAAGCCCCGATGGAACTACGGCAAGTGGATATTTAGATTCAAAAGAAGCGTTAGATGCCCTTCAATTTTTTCAAGATTTATATCATAAAAATGCTGTTGCGGCATTTGAATTACCCCCAGCTGCGTTTGAGTCAGGCAAACTTGCGATGACTGTGCTTGGTTCATGGACACTTGCAGATTTGGAAAAAAATCACCCTGAATTCAAGCTGGGAGAAGATTTTGGAGTAACGCCACTGCCAAAGGATAAGTATCAGTTTGTTCCAAATGGAGGATGGGCGCTCGGAATCACCTCTAAATCAAAACATCCACAGGAAGCTTGGAAGTTTATTAAATATGTGACAAGTTATGAAGGAATGAAAAAGTATGTAACCATAACAGGTGATGTTCCTGCAAGATACTCTGTAGCAAAAGATTTTCCAGAGCTGAACGAATATCCTAAGAACATTTTCTTACAGCAAACGCAAAAATATTCAAGGAACCGCCCGGTTACTCCTGCGTATCCGGTTGTAAGTGATGCAATAAGGAAATTATTTGAGGATGTTGGAATCGGCGGGAAGGATGTAAATGCTTCGGCGAAGGAAGCAGTAGAAAAAATCAATGCAGGGCTTAAAGAAATTCAATAAATTGGGGGCAGGGATTTACATGAATAAACCTGAAATAACCATGAAAAGTCTCACACCAATCCTTCGTATATTTGATGAGTCTAAAGCCAGAGAGTTTTACTTGAGTTTTCTGGGATTTGTGCTGGATTGGGAGCATCGATTTGAGGGAAATATGCCGTTGTATATGCAAATATCTTATCAAAATTGTATCATTCATCTTTCTGAGCATCATGGTGATTGCTGTCCAGGTGCAGCGGTGAGGATTGAAGTGGGGAACATCGAGTCATTTCATTCACAGCTTCTTTCAAAGGATTATAAGTACGCCCGTCCTGGCATCGAAGAGACTCCATGGAAAACCAAAGAACTATGCATTCATGACCCGTTTGGCAATAGAATAATATTCTTTGAGAGCACCTCTTCTAGTTAAGGAACTAGGGGAGTTTTTTTTTGTTGGTTCGTGCTTTAAAAGGCATCTCCCACTTCCTCTCATATGTTTTAACAATCCACCTTAATCATAAATAAAAAAACAAAAGAAGAAATGCGTGAATACTTTGTTAATTTATCCAAAAGTAAATGGAACCGTTTCCAACTGCCGAAAATTTTAAACGTCCATTTCCGAAGATATTAAACTCTCTCCTTTTCCAAATTTGCTAAAGTTAAAACCAGATAAAGAAAAAAGCTATTTGATAGGAGGTTAAGAGCTTGCAAGAGTTAGTAAATGTTCAAAAAGAACCAGTTGTACAGATCCAAGCGGAAAAGAAAGCAGCTTCGAAACTGACAGGCAAATTGGAATATATCAAGAAAAACTATCATCTTTATTTGCTTATCGCTCCAGCTGTTATTCTAACAATCATTTTTAAATATATTCCGATGTATGGAGCCATTATTGCCTTTAAAGATTTTAGTACGATCAAAGGGATTTTAGGAAGTGATTGGGTCGGATTTGATAATTTCACCAAATTCTTATCTTCACCTAACTTTACTGACATTTTTATGAATACGCTTAAACTCAGTTTTTTTGGCTTAATCGTTGGGTTCCCTGTCCCTATCATACTTTCATTGATGCTTAATCAACTACGAAGGGCGGCCATTAAAAAAAATATTCAACTCGTGCTCTATGCACCAAATTTTATTTCTGTGGTTGTAATTGTTGGTATGGTGTTTATTTTCTTATCACCAACAGGCCCTATCAATCAACTGGTTAGCTTCATAACTGGAAAGCCGCTTATGTTCATGTCAAATCCAGATTATTTCCGATCAATCTATATTATCTCTGGTATTTGGCAGGCGGCAGGCTGGTCATCGATTATCTACGTGGCGGCTTTATCGAATGTTGACCCTGAATTACACAATGCAGCAACGATTGATGGAGCAAATATTCTTCAAAGAATGATTCACATCGATTTACCGACATTGAAACCATTAATGGCAGTAACATTTATTCTGGCTGCTGGAGGGATTATGTCGATTGGATTTGAAAAAGCATATTTAATGCAAACCGCAATGAATTTGCCTTCTTCCGAAATTCTGCCAACTTATGTGTATAAAGTAGGTTTGCAGTCCGGCGACTATGCTTATTCAACAGCTGTTGGCCTGTTTAATTCAGTCATTAACGTAATCTTGTTAATCGTAGTTAATAAAATCGTTAAGAAGTTAAACGAAGGCGAAGGTTTATATTAACGAGAAAGGAGTCTTGATATGAATATAAAGCACACCCGCATAGACCGAATCATATTAGGCTTTAATAATATCTTTCTATGCTTAGCCGTATTAATCGTGTTAGTTCCCTTGGTATATGTCGTTCTTGCGTCATTCATGGATCCAACGGTGTTATTAAATAAAGGGATTTCGTTCAATTTTTCAGATTGGAGTTTTAAAGGATATCAGTTGATTTTATCCAATGATGCGATGGTCCATGGCTTTATCAATTCTATTCTTTATTCAGTAGGATTTGCCGTTATAACCGTTGTAGTTTGTATTTTTGCTGCCTATCCATTATCGGTAAATGGCTTTGTCGGGAAAAATTTCTTTATGACACTATTTATTATCACCATCTTCTTTGGAGGTGGACTTATCCCAACCTACCTGGTTGTAAAAGACCTCGGAATGTTAAACACCCCATGGGCGATTTTAATACCGGGCGCCGTGAATGTTTGGAATATTATCCTAGCAAGGACTTATTTTAAAAGTATTCCTTATGAATTACATGAAGCAGCAAAGGTGGATGGAGCATCCGATCTATTAATCTTCTTTAAAATCGTTATGCCACTTTCCAAACCTATCATTTTCGTCCTAGCAATGTATGCATTTGTTGGTCAATGGAACTCTTATTTTGATGCGATGATTTATCTCGAGGATCCGAAATTGCACCCATTACAATTAGTTTTGAGGTCAATATTGATTCAAAATCAGACTGGACCAGGAATGATTAGTGATCAGCAGGCTATGGCTGAACTTAAAAAGCTTTCAGAAATGATCAAATACTCATCGATTGTTATTTCTAGTCTGCCGCTTATTATCATGTATCCATTCTTCCAAAAGTACTTTGAAAAAGGTGTCATGGTGGGTTCATTGAAATAATGAGCCAATTTAATAGATTTTATTGTAAATGCTTACACACAATATTTAGGAGGGTAATGATATGAAAAATGTAAAAAAAGTTATGGCTGCATCACTGGCTATGATATTACTAGTTTCAGGCTGCAGTAACAGCAGCAAAAGTGAAACTGCATCATCAAAAGAGTACAAACTAAAGGATGTAACATTTCCTTTAAAAGAAAAAGTGACATTGAATTTTATGACCCAAAGCTCCCCACTAGCGCCGGCTGATCCTAATAAAAAATTAATTTATAAGCGTTTGGAAGATCAGTCGGGTGTTCATATTAAGTGGAAAAACTATACCTCCGATGCTTTTATTGAAAAAAGAAACCTGGCAATGGCGAGCGGCGATCTGCCGGATGCCATCCTCGATGCAGGTTTTAATGACCACGATCTATTAAAACTTGCAAAAGATGGTGCGATTGTTCCTGTGGAAGATTTAATAGAGAAGTACATGCCTAACCTACAAAAGGTTTTGGAAGCAGCACCTGAATATAAAGCAATGATGACTGCTCCTGATGGACATATTTACTCTTTCCCATGGATTGAGGAGTTAGGTTCAGGAAAAGAAAGTATTCACTCGGTTGATGATTTCCCATGGATCAATGTGGAATGGTTAAATAAATTAGGTTTAAAAATGCCGACAAACACAGAAGAATTAAAGCAAGTATTGATTGCCTTTAAAACAAAAGATCCAAATGGCAACGGAAAAGCGGATGAAATCCCGATGTCGTTTATTGGAAAGCAAGCAGGCGGGGAAGACCTAGCATTCTTATTTGGCTCGTTTGGCCTTGGTGAAAACTGGGATCATACGGTTGTAAGTAATGATGGAAAAGTTACGTTTACTGCATCAGATAAAGGGTACAAAGAGGGAATGAAATTTCTCAATGAGTTATATAAAGAAGGTCTAATCGATGTTGAAGCGTTTGAACAAGATTGGAACACGTATCTAGCAAAAGGCAAAGATAATCGTTATGGTTTATATTTCACTTGGGATAAAGCAAATATTACTGGTATGAATGACAAATATGACCTAATGAAGCCGCTGGCTGGTCCTGATGGCCATGTGAACGTAGCGAGAACCAATGGAATGGGATTTGATAGAGGAAGAATGGTTATTACAAGTGCGGATAAGAACATTGAACTAACTGCAAAATGGATTGATCAATTATATGAACCAAAGCAATCTGTTCAAGATAACTGGGGTACGTATGGTGATAAAACCCAACAAAATATCTTTGAATTAAATGAAGCAGCAGGAATGCTAAAACATTTACCTTTATCAGGTACAGCACCAGTGGAATTAAGACAAAAAACAAATATCGGCGGACCATTAGCGATTTTAGATGAGTATTATGGAAAAGTTACCACAAAACCAGATGATGCTGCATGGAGATTAGGATTAATGAAGGATGTTATGACTCCTCATATGACTGCAGAAAATATTTATCCAAGAGTATTCTTCTCATTAGAAGATAGCGATAAACTTACAACAATTGAAACGGATATGTTTGCTTTCGTTATGAGAAAACGGGCCGAATGGATTCAAAATGGAAAAGTGGAAAAAGAATGGGATGGATATTTGAAAGAATTAGACCGCTTAGGATTACAAGAGTGGTTAAAGATTAAACAAGCAGGATACGACAGGAACACAAAATAAACGATTTTAAGTAATAGGGCTGAGGTTGTACTGTACAAGCATACGTACAGCCTTATTCCAATTTAGGATGATAGAAATTCATAAAAAATGGCGATGAAGTACAAATCTGATTGAAAGCCAGTATCTGTCCATCATAAGGTTGATGAAAGACAAATCTAACGGAGAGCCAGTGAGATCATCCCATCGTAAGGTCGATGAAAGACAAATCCAATGGAAAGCCAGTGAGATCTGTCCATCATAAGGTCGGTGAAAGACAAATCTAACGAAAGCCAGTGAGATCTGTCCATCATAAGGTCGATGAAAGACAAATCTGATTGAAAGCCAGTGAGATCTGTCCATCATAAGGTGGCTGAAGGACAAATCTAATAGAAAGCCAGTGAGATCTGTCCATCATAAGGTGGATGAAAGACAAATCTAACAGAAAACCAGTGAGATCTGTCCATCATAATCGAAATAAAAGATATTAAGAGAAAACAAAGGAGTGACACATTATGACACAACGATATAAAGAAAAGCATCGTCAGCAGTTTCATTATTCACCTGAAGAAAAATGGATGAACGACCCCAACGGCATGGTTTTTTTTAATAATGAGTATCACCTTTTTTATCAATACCATCCATTTGGTACCACATGGGGACCAATGCACTGGGGACATGCGGTTAGTAAAGATCTAATTCACTGGGAACAGCTGGCGATCGCGCTATATCCAGATGAGCATGGTGCAATTTTCTCTGGAAGTGCAGTAGTGGATTGGAATAACACATCAGGATTTTTCCAGAATGGACCTGGGTTGGTAGCCATTTATACGAGTGCGGATAACTATCCAGATTCCGAGCGGCCGCGTCAGCGTCAAAGTCTTGCTTATAGTACCGACAATGGAAGAACATGGACCAAATACGAAGGAAATCCCGTACTTTCTGATGTAAACATTACCGATTATCGTGATCCAAAGGTTTTTTGGCATGAAGAAACGAATAAATGGGTAATGGTGTTAGCGACTGGACAATCCATCACCATTTACACCTCTCCAAACCTAAAAGATTGGGAGTTTGCAAGTGAATTTGGAAATAATGCTGGGTCACATGACGGCGTTTGGGAATGCCCTGACCTGTTTCAATTGCCAGTAGATGGTGATGTAAACATCCCAAAATGGGTCCTGTTTGTCAGTATTGGTGATAACCATGATTTCAAAGAAGGTTCAAGAACACAATATTTTATTGGTGAATTTGACGGAACAACCTTTGTAAATGAAAATACTGATGAAACAATTCTTTGGATGGATAATGGTAGGGATAATTATGCAGGCGTAAGTTGGTCTGATAACCCAACTGAAGATGGAAGAAGAATTTATATTGGCTGGATGAGTAACTGGCGTTATGCCAATCAAGTACCAACGGAAGAATGGCGCAGTGCGATGACATTACCTCGAGAATTATCGTTAACTTCTAGTGAGGATGGAGTCGGCTTGGTTCAAAAGGTGGTTTCAGAAATCAATTCGATTCGAAAAAGCTCAGAAGTTTATCAGAACCTAACGATTGAATCAGGTCAGCCTGCATCTTTTAATATGTTCAGTCCACTGGTCGAAGTAAATTTAGAGTTTGAAAAACAAACTTCCAATTCGTTTGGTATCGTCTTACAAAGTTCAGAAAATGAAAAAACAGTGATTCGTTATGATGTGGAAAGGGAACTAATAGCAGTTGACAGAACTAATGCAGGAGATAATAGTTTTTCAGAATCTTTCGCAGCGGTACAAGAAGCTCCTTTGAAAATGGAAAATGAAAAAATCAATCTTCAAATTTTTGTCGATGCCTCTTCCATTGAATTATTTGCAAATGATGGGAAGGTAGTAAGTACTAGTTTAATCTTTCCAAATCAGCCATATGAAAAAATTGTTTTGTTTTCAAATGAAGGAGACACCCAGGTGTCTTTATTAAAATTAACAGAACTAGATTCTATATGGGGTAAGTAATTTCATTTTTAGCAAAGCTCTAATCGAAATATCAGGTTAGAGCTTTGTTTTTGCAGAGCCATGAGCAAGTTATTATATACAACAATTTAAAAAGGACGGTTGAGATAAAATGAAAAACAATCCATCAGTCATTTGTATTGGAGAATTATTAATCGATTTTTTCTGTACAGATGTGGACATGGACTTAGTCCAAGGTCAAAATTTTGAAAAACAGGCAGGGGGAGCGCCTGCTAATGTTTGTGCTGCGATTGTGAAATTAGGGGGCAGTGCTCTGTTCAGTGGAAAAGTTGGAAATGATCCGTTTGGTCATTTTTTAAAAAATATATTAGAAGAAGTGAATGTCGATACCTCTATGCTTGTACTAGATAATGAGCATCCTACAACTCTAGCTTTTGTTTCATTGAAAGCAAATGGAGAAAGGGACTTCGTATTTAATCGCGGGGCAGATGCTTTTTTAACTGAAGACGAGCTTGATAAAGAAAAAATAATAGAATCGAGTATTCTACATTTTGGTTCAGCGACCGCTTTATTAAATGATCCCTTTCAATCGACTTATTTACATGTCATGCAGGAAGCAAAGGACGATGGTAAATTTATCTCATTTGACCCTAACTATCGAATTGACCTTTGGAAAGGGAGAAGAGACCAATTTGTAGAGTTAGTGCAAAAGGGAATCGCTATCGCTGATTTTGTAAAAGTAAGCGATGAGGAATTAAAAATTATCTCTGGCATGAACGATTTAAGTGATGGAATCGAAGTTCTACATCAACTGGGAGCATTAGTCGTTGCGGTTACTTTAGGAAAAGAAGGAACGATGATTTCTAATGGGCAAAATATGGAGATGGTTCCAAGTATAAAAGTAGATTCTATCGATTCTACCGGTGCGGGTGATGCATTTGTAGGCGCAACACTTTACCAGTTGGCTAGAGCAACAGAACCAAAGAGAGTTTTAGAAGACTTCGAACAACTGAAACAAATCATGTCCTTTAGTAATAAAGTGGGAGCAATGGTTTGTACGAAAGTAGGAGCCATTTCTTCCTTACCAACCCAAGAGGAAGTCATCCATTTTCAAGAGACACAGCGGGAAATATTAAACAGCCTTTCTATTTAAAGGAGGGCTGTTTCGAATACCTAAATAAATTTTTTCTCATTCATACAAAGACCGAAACAATAATATGATGTATTTATGTTTAAACAGAATTGGAAGGAGGAAACGATCTTTGCAAAGCATGCGATGGATATGGGGATATATACGGAATTACCGGGTTAGATTATTCATTGGACTTCACTTGCGCTAGCTGTTTCAGTTCTAAATATGTTTAATCCCTATATTGCCGGTAAAATCATCGATAAGGTCATTTATGGACATCAGAATGATTTATTATGGCCCCTGTTGGGATTAATGATTGGTGTAACCATAACCAAGACAGTGATTCGTTATAGGTATCAATTAATGTTTGAGCGGATTTCGCAAAATGTAATATTTACGATAAGGGAAGAGCTGTATACTCGTCTTCACCAATTGAATTTTGTTTTTATGATCGAACAAAAACGGGAGATGTCATGGCGCGCATGACTGGGGATTTGGAAGCAGTCAGGCATTTTACTGCCTGGGCTATTTATATTATTTTTGAAAATGTTACCATTTTGCTGTTTGCCATTGGAGTCATGTTTGCTCTAAATCCGCCGTTAGCTTTGGTCATGCTCGCCGTAACACCGATTATTGGTTTCTTTGCTTTTCGTTTAACCTATACTGTAAAGCCCACTTTTTCAGCGATACGGGAACAGTTTGCCAGGCTGAATTCAGTGGTGCAGGAGAATATCAGCGGAAATCGAGTGGTAAAAGCCTTTGCCAAGGAAGATTATGAAATAGAAAAATTTTCAGTAGAAAATACAGGTTTCAAGGAAAAGAATCTTAACTCGGCAAGAGTATGGGAAAAGTACTTGCCCGGACTAGGGGGATTCATATGGGTAATTTCAAAATGGTATGTTTGGATATTGATGGGACATTACTGAATTCCAGGCATGAGATTACGGAAAAAACGAAACAAGTAATCCAGAAAGTTGCTAATGAAAAACAAATTCCAGTCATCCTAGTTTCTGCAAGAATGCCTAAAGGGATAAAGTTCTTGCAGCAAGCGTTAAATATCGTTCAGCCCATTATTTGTTACAGCGGTGCGTTCATTTGGAATAATCGTGATACGCTATTAAACATTACGATACCAGTTTCAGATGTAAAGAAGGTGTATACTATTGTCAAAAACTTAGGCATCCATATCAGTTTATACAAGGATGATGAATGGTATATAGAAGAAATGGATGAATGGGCAAAACAAGAGAGTGAAATAACCAGTATTACTCCTGCTATTTCCGATTTTAGTAACCTATTTACTATTTGGGAGCAAGAAAGTACTGGACCTAATAAAATTTTATGTATGGCTGAATCCCCAGATATCCAACAATTGGATACAAAAATGAAAGAATATCTTTCTAATCATTTAAATATTTATCCTTCAAAGCCTAACTACTTAGAAATAATGCCCAAACATACAACCAAAACTTCTGCCATTGAATTTTTATGCGAAGAGTTTGATATCCTAAAAAACGAGATAATCGCAATAGGCGACAACTATAACGATATGAATATGATCGAATATGCGGGACTTGGAATTGCCATGGGAAATGCACCGGAACAAGTGAAACAAATTGCTAATGATATCACACTTTCCAATGATGAGGACGGTGTAGCAGAGGCATTAAAAAAATACATTCTATCTTAAAAAAAGAAATCAGAAAAATTAATTTATTTTTAAAAAAAAACGTTGAAACGTTTCCAAGATGGTGATATCATAGGTTCATGGAAACGTTGAAACGTTTCCATGATGGTAATATCATAAGTTTATGAAATCGCTTTAATATTGGAGGTAGTTGTAGTGCCAAGTTTAAAAGATGTTGCAGACCTAGCAGGAGTTGGAGTTGGCACTGTTTCACGAGTCATTAACAATCATCCGAATGTAAGGAACGAAACACGGGAGAAAGTGAATGCTGCGATCACACAATTAAATTACATACCTAATGAAGTTGCAAGAAACTTTAAAATGCAAAAATCAACAATGGTTGCGTTATTACTCCCTAGTATTTGGCATCCGTTTTTCTCGGAACTGGCCTATTATATCGAAGATGAGCTTGACCGAGAAGGGTATAAATTGATGCTTTGCAATAGTGGGGGCAGACCCGACAAAGAGCTTTATTATTTAGATATGCTCAATCAGAATAAAGTAGCAGGCATTATTGGAATCACTTACAATGACATCGAAGATAGTGTGAGTACTGATATTCCGATTATCAGCATTGACCGCCATTTTGGAAAAAAAATCACATGCGTAACCTCGGATAACTACACTGGCGGCCGCATTGCCGTAAGAGAGCTTGTGAAAGCGGGAACTAAAAAAGCCGCATATCTTGCAACCTATAGTGATGTTTATAGTGAGGTTGAACTTCGGAAAAAAGGATTCATCGATGAAGCAGAGGCTCAAGGTATCGAATATATCATCTACGAGGAGCTTGATGCTGTTTTTAATGATGAAAAATACTTCGAAAATTTCTTTAAAATAAAAGAACATCAGGATGTGGACGGGATATTTGCCAATACCGATCTGCTTGCCGCCAAATATATCGATAAAGCTAAACAATATGGCTTGCGGACTCCAGAGGATGTAAAAGTAATCGGATATGATGGAATTCAGGATAATAAGCTGTTTCATCCAATTCTATCAACGATCCGGCAGCCGGTTGAGGAAATGGCAAGAATGTCTGTAAAGCTTCTCTTAAGAAAGATTGAAGGTGAAGCACTGGAGCAAGAGATTTATCGAATCCCTGTCATGTACAGGGAGGGCGAAACAACTTAGCTATTATTTGCAATTTTTTTAACTCTTCGTTGGAAACGTTTCAATTGAAACGCTGGAGGATAAGGATTTATCGAATGCCTCTCGTTACAGAGAGGGAGGAACCTTAGATATATAATTTTTTTAACTCTTTTTGGAAACGTTTCAATGAAACGTTCAAGTAAGAGATTTATCGAATACCTATGATGTAAAGAAAGGAAGAAACGGTTTAGATAACAAAATTTTTTTAGCTATTGTTGGAAACGTTTCAATTGAAATGTTAGACAAAACAAAAAAACATTGTTGAAAGTGAGGCAAGGATATGGAAGTGGTTAGGAAAGCAAATTCGGTAATCGATTCACCCATCCAAGTAAAAAAAGCATCAAAACTAAAAAAAATCTTGAGTAATTATCAGCTCTATTTATTTCTTTTACCCGCTTTAGTTTATTTTATTGTTTTCCATTATGTCCCGATGTATGGAATATTAATTGCTTTTAAAGATTTTGTTGCAACAAAAGGAATTATGGGAAGTCCGTGGGTTGGATTTAAACATTTTGAGCGATTTTTCGATTCCTATCAATTTTGGAGCCTGATTAAAAATACTCTTGGTCTTAGCGTTATACAACTAATCGTTGGTTTTCCGCTTCCAATTTTTCTAGCTCTCATGATGAACCAAATTAGAAGTGATAAGTACAAACGTTTTGTTCAAACAGTTGTTTATGCGCCGCATTTTATATCAGTAGTTGTTTTAGCGGGTATGATTTATGTCTTCTTTTCAAACAATGGGCTTATTAATAACTTAATCCTGATTTTTGGCGGCGATCCGATTTCGTTTATGGCAAAACCTGATTGGTTTAAACCATTATATATTGCCTCAGGCGTTTGGCAAGAAACCGGATGGGCTGCGATTATATATCTAGCAGCGCTTGCAGGAGTCAGCCCTGAACTGCATGAGGCTGCGGTAATGGATGGAGCAAATAAGTGGCAGCGGATTTTTCATGTGGATATTCCGGCGATTATGCCAACGGCTGTTATTCTATTAATTCTAAACGTTGGTAACATTATGAATATTGGTTTTGAAAAGGCTTACCTGTTACAAACACCAATGAACCAGCCGGCAGCAGAGATTATCCCAACCTATGTTTATAAGATGGGGTTACAGCAGGCGCAATATAGTTTTGCTGCCGCAGTAGGATTGTTTAATTCAGTGATTAACTTAGTTTTATTAGTCTTAGTAAATAAGTTTGCGAAAAAATTATCCGGAACAGGATTATGGTAACAGGAGGTGCAGCATAAATGAGTATATTAGCTTTAAAGAATAAGAGAATGACAAGAAAATCGAAGGAAGATAAGGTCTTTGATATTATTAACTTTTTTCTGGTCGCGATCATCTTACTATTGGTAGTCTATCCATTGTACTTTATTGTAATTGCCTCTATCAGTGACCCAAACATGATTTACGAAGGAAAGGTATGGCTATTGCCGAAAGAGCTGACCCTTGAAGGGTATCAGCGAATCTTTGGAGACAGCAAGATTTGGCTGGGCTATAAGAACTCCATCATGTATACGGTGGTTGGTACGATTGTAAACGTTTCTTTTACCTTAATGGCTGCCTATGCATTATCAAGAAAAGATTTATATGGAAGAAATGTGATTATGTTTTTATTCCTCATGACGATGTTTTTCTCAGGCGGATTAATTCCTACATACCTGGTTGTTAAGAATCTTGGTTTGCTTAACACTATGTGGGCGCTAATCCTTCCAAAAGCTGTTGCGGTATGGAACGTCATTGTGGCCAAAACGTTTTTTGAGTCCTCTATTCCTAATGAGTTATTAGAAGCGGCACGAATAGATGGATGCTCGGATGTGAAATTTTTCTGGAAGATTGTTCTGCCGTTATCAAAACCGATTGTGGCTGTTATGGTCCTATTTTATGCCGTTGGACACTGGAACTCCTATTTTGATGCTTTAATCTATTTAAATAATGAAAATTTATATCCGTTGCAATTAATTTTACGAAACATTTTAATTCAAAATCAGGCATCCACAATGATGATCAGTGATTTGGACTCCTTGGCCGCAAAACAAAGAGTGTCTGAGCTAATTAAATACGGTGTGATTATTGTCGCTACCATCCCGCTTTTAATCGTCTATCCATTTGTTCAAAAATACTTTGTCAAGGGTGTTATGATCGGTGGAATTAAAGGTTAAGCGAAATGATTTGCAATAAGGGGTGGTGGTCGACGTCATTTATAGTTTGCCATCCATTTAATCGATCTAATAGGGGGAAAAACAAATGTTGAAATCAATCAAGAAAAATGTTCAGAAAAACAAGAAAAAGAGCATGGCAATGGCATTGGTTTTAGGATTAAGTGCTTCATTCGTATTAACTGGCTGTTCAAACAGTGATTCTGCCAGTTCCGAGAAAAAAGCAGATGCTGCCTTTCATAAAACAGGTTTACCGATTGTCGACAAACAGGTTACGTTAAACATTGTTTCACCAAAAGCAGCTCTGGCACCTGACTATTCGAAAATGGTCATTTTTGACCGACTTCAAAAAGCAACAAACGTTCAAATTAAATGGAATAATATCCCTGGAGATGGATATCAAGAAAAGAAAAATTTAATGCTGGCAAGCGGTGACCTGCCAGATGCGTTCTATTCGTCAGGCTTTTCTGATCATGATCTCGCCCAATATGGTCAGAACGGCACAATTATCCCATTAGAGGATTTAATCGACAAATATGCACCAAATTTAAAGAAACTATTTGAAGAGAGACCAGAGTTGAAAAAGGTTGTAACCGCACCAGATGGGCATATTTATTCCCTTCCGCGTGCTGAGGAAATGGATCTAATCGGTATGCCAAATATTATGTTCATCAACAAAGCATGGTTAGATAAGCTTGGCCTAAAAATGCCGACAACATTAGAGGAATACCATGATGTGTTAAAAGCATTTAAAGAAAAGGATCCGAACGGAAACGGTAAGAAAGATGAAATTGGGTTGACTTTCTGGTATAACGGCTGGTGCGGTAATGAAGGAGATTTAATTGGTTTATTCGGAGTGCCGGATGCTCCATTTGAAGCTGACCACCGTATTGTAAGAGATGGAAAAGTCCTTTATGCAGCGGTTCAGCCAGAGTTTAAAGAAGCAATTAATTATTATAACAGCTGGGTAAAAGAAGGTTTAATTGACCCTGAGGTCGTAACCCAAAAGACGGAGCAGCTGTTTGCCAAAGGGAAAACACAGAATCCAACACTAGGCTCGTTCATTTGGTGGGAAAATACGGAAGTAGTTGGACCGGATCGAGTTAAAGATTATGTCGTATTACCGCCATTAAAAGGGAAAGATGGCAAAATTGTGATTGGACGTTCCAACTATTCCGAATATGGAAGAGATGCCTTTGTGATTACCTCAGCTAACAAAAACCCTGAGATTACGATGCGCTGGGTTGACCAATTATATGAGCCAAAAATGTCAGCACAAATTAACTGGGGCCCAATTGGTGAAATTTACGAGGAAGATGCAAATGGCATGTTAGTGAATAAAGAGCTTCCAGCAGGCGTAGCAATGGGTGAATTACGTCAAAAGGTTGCTCCGGGCGGTCCGTTTGTAGTCTTAAAGGAGCACTTTGGTAAAGTAGTAGACATGGAGCCAAGAGCAAAGGAAAGATTACAAATTCTTGACCAGTATTATAAACCACATATGGTACAAGAAAGCTATCCATCCATCTTCTTTAGCCCTGAAGAGCTTGAAGTGATTAATACGATTGAGCCGGAAATTAAAGCCTTTGTGAAGCAAAAAGAAGCTCAATGGTTGATCGAGGGAGGAATTGAGAAGGAATGGGATGCGTATGTGAAGCAATTAAATGATATGGGTCTTGATAAATTAATGAAAGTTTACCAAAAAGGATTGGACCGCTATAACAAACAATAATCCCAGTATAAAGCCAGATATCCTTTCTTGTCTGGCTTTTCTTTTCAAAAAATAAGAAATAGGATGATGTACATGTTTGATGTCACGGCTTTAGGAGAAGTTTTAATTGATTTCACACCCTCCGGTCATTCGGAAAAGGGCCATATATTATTTGAAACAAACCCTGGCGGGGCACCGGCCAATGTCCTAGTGGCACTCTCCAGATTAAATAAGAAAACGGCGTTTATTGGAAAAGTGGGGCACGATCAATTTGGTCATATTCTCAAGGGTGTCTTAGAAGACCAAAAGATTGATACAAGCAATCTTTTATTCTCGGAAACAGTCAATACAACACTAGCTTTTGTTCATTTAGATGAAAAAGGGGATCGTTCCTTTAGTTTTTATCGAAATCCAGGAGCCGATATCATGCTGGAGAAAAATGAAATTGATGAAGATACAATCAAACAGTCCCGTATCTTTCATTTCGGTTCTTTATCGTTAACAAATGAACCTGCAGCCACTGCCACTTTTACCGCATTGGAATATGCAAAAAAGCATAATGTAACGATTTCCTATGATCCGAATTTGCGAACTCCTTTGTGGAGGTCACTTGATGAAGCAAAGCGGCAGATTTTAAAGGGATTTAAATATGCTGACATCGTTAAAATTTCAGAGGAGGAACTGGAATTTTTAACCGGCTATCGTGATGTCATAAAGGGCACGGAAGTTTTACAGGAACAATTTGGTACAGCTGTAATATTTGTCACTTTAGGGCCAGAAGGCTGTTTTTACCGAAGCATACAAGGATATGCCAGTAAAAAAGGGTATCAAGTAAACGTTGTCGATACAACGGGAGCGGGAGATGCCTTTGTTGGCGGTGTATTATATCAAATCCTTGAAAGGAAAAAACCGTTAGCTCATTTAACTGCATCAGAATTTGAAGAAATGGTTACTTTTGCTAATGCAGTTGGTGCCCTAACGACAGAAGGAAAAGGTGGAATTCCCAGTATTCCAACCATCGATCAGGTTGAAAGGTTTTTAAAAAAAGGCTTTGTTAAAGGCTAGTGTTGATTTTGGGTGGAGAGTAAAAGTCTGTGCTGGTTTTATATAGATAGATTAGTTTTTATATATTAACAATATTCGATAAACTGTGGAAAGGAAATAAAATCAATGGTTTTGGGGACTGTATCAGCTTTACGGGAGACTATAGATGAATTTCGCCAGAGTATGTACGAATTAGCAAAGAAGAAGGGCATTTCTGATCCACGTGTAATAAAAATCAGTCAGCAATTAGATGGAAAAATCATGATGTTGCAAAAAATCATATACCATTCTCAATCTTTATCAACAGCAAAGACTCTTTATTATGATGAAAACAAGATTGAGCCTGTAAATATTACTCATAGTAAATAGTTTAACTGAAATAATCAACAGCAAACCTTAACAAAGCCTAAAAAAAGAGTTCCTGAGAAAGGAAGAGTGTAAGAAATGAATAATAACGTCCTGGAAAAAAAACAGTATTATACAGAAAAATACCGTCCGCAGTATCACTTCTCACCGGAGCGCCAATGGATGAATGACCCGAATGGGATGGTGTATTATAACGGAGAATATCATTTATTTTATCAATATCATCCCAATGGAACGACATGGGGTCCGATGCATTGGGGGCATGCGGTAAGTAAAGATCTTGTTCACTGGGAACACCTCCCAATTGGTTTGGCTCCCGATGAGCATGGAACGATTTTTTCGGGTAGTGCAGTCGTGGATTGGAACGACACAAGCGGTTTCTTTGAAGGGAAATCAGGGTTAGTGGCAATTTTCACCCATGCGGATACATACCCTGATTCTAATCGTCCACGACAAAGGCAGAGTCTTGCCTATAGCAAAGACAATGGGCGTACATGGATAAAATATAAGGGGAACCCTGTTCTGCAAGAAGAAAGTATAACAGATTTTCGTGATCCAAAAGTGTTCTGGCACCGTGAAACAAATCAATGGATTACGGTATTAGCCGCAGGTCAAACCGTTAGAATATACACTTCGAAAAATTTACTATCATGGGAGTTTACGAGTGAATTTGGAGAAGGACATGGCTCACATCAGGGTGTCTGGGAGTGTCCCGACCTATTTGAATTACCTGTTGATGGGGATTCCAATCAGAAAAAATGGGTGCTATTTGTCAGCATTGGTAATGATCCAAAATATGAAGAAGGATCCAGAACCCAATATTTTATTGGCGATTTTGATGGTAAAACATTTTTCAACCATTACGAATCAAAAAAGACCCTTTGGATTGATCATGGACGCGATAATTATGCGGGCGTTAGCTGGTCCGATGTTCCAGATGAAGACGGAAGAAGGATTTATATTGGCTGGATGAGTAACTGGCAATATGCAAATGTAACTCCTACTATAGAATGGCGAAGTGCGATGACGATTCCTAGAGTACTTGAGCTTAAGAAAACCGAAGAAGGGATTCGACTTGTACAAAACCCGGTTCATGAGTTACAAGATATTCGTGATAGAAAAATATTAATTCAAAACGAAGTGGTTGTACCCGGTAAAAATCTTTTAGAAAATGTGAATAGTAACACATTCGAAATCATTGCCGAGTTTGAAATTGGAACCGCAACGGAATTTGGGTTCAAGGTTTGTAAGGGAGCCAATGAAGAAACAATTATTGGATTCGATGTAGAAAACCAAACATTGTTTATAGATCGAACTAATTCGGGAGAGGCTGCTTTCCATGAGGCCTTCGCAGGAAAACATGAGTGCTATCTACTACCAGAAAATAATAAGATCACTCTACATGTTTTTGTTGACCAGTCGTCTGTAGAATTGTTTGGAAATAATGGAAAGTCGGTCATAACGGACTTGATCTTCCCAAATCAAGAAAATAAGCAATTGGAGCTCTATGTAAAACATGGAGAAATTAAGTTACACTCGTTAGAGCTTTATTCGTTAAAATCTACTTGGCGATAATGTAGTGAAAAGGTAATAGGGGGAATGAAATTAATGAACGGTTTAAACAACAGATTATTTAATACCTTGAATACAATGGTAGATTTATTTCTTTTAAATTTACTATGGGTCATTACTTCGCTCCCCTTAATAACCTTTTTTCCTGCAACAGCAGCCATGTTTGGCGTTGTCCGCAAACGAATTTTACAAAAGGAAACAGAAAGTGTTTTAAAAAGCTTTTTAAAAATTTTTAAAGGAAATTTCAAACAAAGCTTTATTATCTCGATTATTTGGTCGGTACTTGCCTGTTTCTTATATTTTGATTATAGGCTTATAGATCCAACCAGGTCTGTTGGTCACCTCATTCTGTTTATCATCTTAGTCATTGGCATTTTGTTGTTTAGTTCGCTCTCCATTTATCTATTTCCGATTATGGTCCATTTTGAACTAAGCTTTAAGCATGTTATTCGAAATGCCTTTCTCTTTTCCCTTATGAACCCGGTCTTAACGATTCTTTTATTGATAATTGTTGGGGCGGGTACTGCTCTTTTCTATTTTTATCCAGCTACGATTTTCATCATCGGCAGTCTCGCAGCATATGCAGTTTATTACTTATGTCAATTATGGTTTAACCAGTTGCTGAACATGAAAGGAACAAACTGAAGATTAAAAATTATTCTAGGGTGCACTTAAACAATACATATTAGCACCCATTCTTATAAGTTGATTTGTAAGCGCCTTCTATTTGCTTGGATAGTAGTGATAAATAAATGTTGGAGGGGAACAGGGTTGAAGCAAAAGATAAAAAATCAAGGAATATCGATTATTATCATTTTTTCATTAATGATTTCGCTGTTTATGCCCACTGTTTCTAGTAAAGCGGAATCTAGTGTATCATCCAGTTCGTCTGTTGATGGCGAAAATGAACCATATCGGTCCAAATTTCATTTTTCTCCGGAAAAAAACTGGATGAATGATCCCAACGGCATGGTGTATTACGATGGGGAGTATCATCTGTTTTATCAGCATAATCCTACTGAATCAAAGTGGGGACCGATGTATTGGGGACATGCGGTAAGTAAAGACTTGGTCAATTGGGAATACCTGCCGATCGGTCTTTATCCAGATGAAAAAGGTTTTATCTGGTCAGGGAGTGCAGTTGTGGATTGGAACAATACGACTGGATTCGGAAAAGACTCTAAACCGCCGATGGTTGCTGTATTTACTCAGGAAAAAGGTGGTCATCAAGTTCAAAGTTTAGCTTACAGCAACGATAAGGGCCGTACTTGGACGAAGTATGATGGCAATCCGATTATCCCTATGCCAGAGGGGATTGATGTTTTCCGGGACCCAAAGGTATTTTGGCATGATGAAACAAAAAAGTGGATTATGGTAATTTCAGCTGGTGATCGTGTTTATTTTTATAACTCACCGGATCTGAAAAGTTGGACGAAAGTAAGTGAATTTGGCAACAATGACGGCTCCCATACGGGAACATGGGAATGCCCGGATTTATTTGCCCTTCCGGTTGATGGAGATCCAACTAAGAAGAAGTGGGTATTAGCTGTCAGTATCAGTGAAGGGTCCCCTGCCGGCGGTTCGGGGATGCAGTATTTTATTGGTGATTTTGATGGGAAAACCTTCACCAATGCCAATGATCCGAGTAAAGTCCTATGGGCCGATTATGGGGCTGATTTTTATGCAGCTGTTTCATGGAGTGATGTCCCTGATGGACGCCGTTTATGGCTCGGGTGGATGAATAATTGGAAATATGGGCAGGACATTCCAACATCCTCATTCAGAGGAACGATGTCGACCCCGCGTGAACTTGCCTTATCAACGGTTGAAGGTGAAGGGATTCGACTTAAACAAAAACCTGCAGCTGAGTTAGAAAGCCTTAGGGGTAATCCACAAGATATCGAAAATAAAGTGATAACTCCGGGAGAAAATCTGCTTTCGAAGTTAACAGGAGATGCCTTTGAGATTACGGCTGAATTTGAATTGAATTCGGCAACGGCAACTGAGTTTGGTTTGAAAGTTCGAAAAGGGGAAAGCGGGGAGACGAAGATTGGTTATGATATTGGCAGTAAAAAAATATTTGTTGACCGCTCTAACGCTGGTGAATCAGGTTTCAACGGTCAATTTGCCGCAATACATGAAGCACCGTTATCAGCCATTAATCAAACCGTTAAAATCAATCTAATAGTTGACCGGGCATCTGTTGAAGTATTTGGCAATGATGGTCAGGCAGTAATAACAGATCAAATCTTCCCCGATCCTAAAAATCAATCTCTTGAACTTTACACAACCGGCGGGGAAGTACAACTTAAATCATTAATGGTATATGATTTGAACCAGGCTTCTTTTGTTTCAAACATAGACAAAATGGCCGTTGATGGAGGCAGTCTGCGAAATGAGATTGAAAATCCAGATTTTGAGACTGGCAATCTATCAGGATGGACAGAAGCAGGATCCGCATTTGATCATCCAGTATCCAATGTTACAAGCTTCTGGGGTGGTCCTTTTCAGCAACAAGGAACCTACCATGTTTGGGGATTTGCCGGGGCAGCCAATGATGCAAATGCTGATTTTCGCACGGGTGTAATGAAATCTACTGTATTCAAACTTGGCGGGAATGGAATGATTGATTTCCTTGTTGGCGGGGGTCAGGATATAAATAAGCTATATGTTGCCTTAGTTCGGGCTTCAGATGGAAAAGAGCTTTTTAAAGCAACTGGATCAAATACAGAAGCCTATCGAAGAGTCAGTTGGGATGCATCAGAATATATCGGAGAGGCATTGTATATGAAAGTTGTTGACTATCATTCTGGCGGATTTGGGCACATCAATGTCGATGATTTTCATGTTTTTAATAATGACCCAGTAATGACCGACGATATTCAAAATCCGGATTTTGAGACAGGTGATTTAACAGGATGGACAATCGTTGAAGGTAATGCCTTCAGTAATCGGGATGTTACAGACGATAAAGATTGGGGTTGGGGTGGTCCGTTTAATCACCATAACGATTACCATCTATGGGGAGCTAAAGATGGCGGAGACGGACAAACGGGAATTTTAAAATCAGCAAACTTTACCCTGGCAGGTAATGGAGAAATTAATTTCCTTATCGGCGGCGGTAATGACATAGACAAATTATATGTGGCCTTGGTCAGGGCCTCAGATGATAAAGAATTAATCAAAGCAACTAATACCAATTGGAAAGAAAGCGAAGCTTATACTCGGGTAAAGTGGGATGCAGCCAATTACTTGGGGGAAAAAGTCTACATCAAAGTGGTGGACCATGCGACAGGTGGATGGGGCCATATTAACGTAGATGACTTTCATGTGAAAAATACCGGCATCATAGCAAACTGGCCATTGGATGAAGGCAGTGGAACCAAAACAAAAGACTTTGTTAGAGGAATGGCAGACCCTATTTCCTATGTGTTTACGAAAGCTTTATACAAGCCATCGACCGATCCTTTATGGAGAGATGGGATTCGTAACAAAGCTTTACTGTTCGATGGATATTCTACATCGATTACTAGGCCATCTAATCAAACTATTAAGCCAACTGATGCTCTCACAATTGAAGCATGGGTTGCTCCAAGATCTTACGAATGGGGCGATCTCGGCCAATTATCAGCGATCGTCAATCAACACAATAAAACGGCAAGCGAAGGTTATATCCTTGGCTTGGGACGGCACGGGAAATGGTCGTTTCAGGCAAGTATTAACGGTGAGTGGAAGGAAGTTTGGGCTGCCGAAAACAAGCCTCTTGAAAAAAATAAATGGTCGTATATTGTTGCCACCTTTGATAAGGCTGAACAAAAAATGAAGCTTTATTTAAATGGTGAATTGGTCGGGGAGACGGTCACACCAAAAGGGACCATCACACCATCTTCAAATGATTTATTAATCGGAAAACATAACAGCGCTGCTTTGGTTAATGGAGCTTTCACTGCCAATATGTTTAATGGAATGATTGACGAATTAAAAATGCATAACCTTTCGCTATCAGGGGAAAAAATTAAAGAAAATTATGATTCGTATTTAAGTAGTTTTGAGAATCATAAACTTCCAATACCTGATTTGGCACCAGATCGGAGCAGATATGATGGCGACCGGTACCGGCCGCAATATCATTTTATTGCACCGGAGCATTGGATGAACGAGCCTCATGCACCGTTCTACTATAATGGGAAATATCATCTATTCTATCAAAATAATCCCCAAGGCCCATATTGGCATCAAATTCATTGGGGGCATTCTGTAAGTGAGGATATGGTTCATTGGAAGGATGAACCGATAGCTCTTGCACCTGATGGGAACTCCGTTGCGCCTGATGGTGTTTGGTCAGGCGGATCAACTGTTGATGCTAATGGGAATCCGGTGTTATTTTTTACAGCCGGGGATGATAAAAAGGTTCCAAATCAAATGACGGGTCTTGCAACGAGTAAGGATCCCGAGGACCCGGATTTGAAAGAATGGTCCATGTACGAGAAACCAGTTACGGTTCAAGCGCCAAACCTGCCGGCAAAAGAAGGGGAGGTATGGTACGGGCAATTCCGTGATCCGTATGTTTGGAAAGATGGAGATTCATGGTACCAGCTCGTTGGTTCAGGTATTAAAGGAGCAGGGGGAACTGCCCTTCTCTATACCTCTAAAGACCTAAAAAATTGGGAATATAAAAAGCCGATGATTGTTGGCGATTATAAACAAAACCCGAAAACAGGCCAAGTTTGGGAGCTGCCAGTATTTCTGCCATTAGGAAAAGATAAAAAAGGTATTGAGAAATATGTTTTCTTTTTCAACCCGTGGTTTGATGGGTACAGTCCGCACAATGTGAAATATGTATGGTATTGGATCGGAACATGGGATAAAGAAAAACTAGAGTTTGTTCCTGACCATACGGACCCAAAACAATTTGATTACGGGGAACACTTTACAGGACCAAGCGGGATGGTTGATGGAAAAGGACGTTCTATTCTCTTTAGTATTGCCCAGGACCGCCGGACGGAGCAGCAGCATTACGATGCCGGCTGGGCTCATAATGCAGGATTGCCGCTAGAGCTTTCCTTAAACTCAGAAGGCGGGTTGGGAATTAAACCTATTACTGAATTGAGTTCTCTAAGGAAAAAGGAACTTGTTTCAATCAAGAATGAAAATACAGATAAAGCCAATGAATTATTAACAAATGTTAAAGGTGATCTGTTGGAAATTCAACTGGAAATCAATCCAGCCTCTGCAAAACAAGTGGGTCTAAAAGCTAGAAAGTCAACAAATGGCGAGGAAGAAACATTACTATTCTTTGATGTTGAAAAACAATTACTAAACATTGATCGAAACAAATCCAGTCTCGATGCGGATATCCAAAAAGGGATACAGGGCGGAGAACTTAAGATTGGTAAAGAGAATCTCAAGCTTCATATTTATCTGGACCGGTCCATGATAGAAGCCTATGTGAATGGCAAAAAAAGTATCACCTCACGTGTATATCCAACCCTTTCCGATGCTCTGGGCCTTGAGTTATGGAGTAATGGCGGAAAGGCGAAAGTGGTATCGATGAAGGTATGGGAAATGGGTTCCGCATACGGGGAAACGGTTCCTGCCTATTGGCCTGAATCGAATGGCGGCGGAGATACAATTCCAGAAAGTACAGAATTGCCAAATCATGATTTCCAATCAGGTGATTTAACAGGATGGACTGTTGTAGAAGGGAAAGCTTTTAGTAATGAACACGTATCCAAGGCAAACGATTGGGGATGGGGCGGACCGTTTAACCAAGCCTCAGACCGAATCGACCCGGAACGATACCATCTGTGGGGGTTTAATGGCGAAAAAGGAGGAGATTCATTGACAGGAGTCTTAAAGTCTGAGAACTTTGTGTTGGGCGGAAACGGAAAAATCGATTTCCTAATTGGCGGAGGAGCTAATATCGATAGACTTTATCTAGCACTGGTACGAGCTTCAGACGGCAAAGAGTTAATGAAGGAAACGGGTGGTAACTGGGAAGCCTATCGAAGAGTTAACTGGGATGCTTCGGATTATATAGGAGAAGAGTTATACATCAAAGTTGTAGACTATGAAACTGGCGGATGGGGACATATTAATATTGATGATGTAAATGCACCTGTGGCCATAAAAAGGTAAAATCTTACCTTGATAGATAGAATCAAATAACCTAGAATAATCATGTGAAATTCAATATTGCAGGATTGCGACTGGTTAGCAGGCAAGACCTAAAATGAGTGAAGGACAGAAGGTACCTTTGTGTATATGTCCTTACCCATTTTAGGTCTTTTTTTGTTATTAAGGTTGAATACACTGTACTAGATAAGGAGTTTTTAAGATGAAAAAGAAGATGATTATATGGATGCGGCTGCTTGTTTTAGCAGTATGCTTCCTGACGATTACAGGAGTTTTAATCAAAAAACAGGTGAACACCAGATTAGAAACAACCAATATCAATCAAAAGAAGGATCAACCTTTAGACCTGGTGCTTAGTAATCGTGCTCTCCATCAGTGGGGATTTGATGAAGGGGATGGTAACGTCACTCGTGATCATGCTCAATCTGTGTCGTCTGTTATTCATTATGCATTAACATCAGATCCGGAATGGAAAAACGGCATTAGCGGTAAAGCATTATTATTTGATGGATATTCCAATTGGCTGGAAATTCCTTCGAAAAAGGTTCATAACCCAGCTGGGTCTTTTTCCATTGAAGCATGGGTTGCCCCGAGAGCCTATGAATGGGGCGACAATGGACAGCCCTCCGTGATTATCAATCAACAGGATAAAGGAAATAAACAGGGATTTATGCTCGGAATGGGACGGCATGGATATATCACGTTTCAGCTTGCCATAAACGGGGAATGGCAGGAAATTTGGTCGCCAGAAGGGAACATTTTGCCGAAAGATCAATGGTCTCATGTTGTTGCACAATTTGATAAAGAAACAACTAAAGTCTCACTTTATTTAAACGGTGTACTCATTCAAGAAAAAGCAGTGCCTCCGAATAGTGAGTTTACACCAGCAGCTCATACGCCGTTACTTGTTGGAAAACATAATCAGGCAGTCGCTGTGTCTGAGGTTTTCCAAGTTAATATGTTTAATGGATTAATGGACAATGTTTCCCTATACAACAAAGCATTTAGTAATGAATCAATTAAACGACACTATGAAGAAGCCATTAACGGCTGGAACAATAAACTGCCGATACCGGATACTTCATTTGATCGAACGGTTTATAAAGGAGACCGCTATCGTCCTAATTATCATTTTACTGCTCCACAGCATTGGATGAACGAGCCTCATGCACCGATTTACTATAACGGAAAATACCATTTATTTTATCAGTTTAATCCATCTGGTCCTTTTTGGCATCAGATTCATTGGGGACATGCTACAAGTAAAGACATGATTCATTGGGAAGATAGTCCCATTGCTTTAAGTCCAACAGAGGGAACTGCAGCAAGAGACGGCGTATGGTCCGGCAGTGCCACATATGATAAGAATGGAGTACCAGTATTATTTTACACAGCAGGACACGATGAAATGAAGCCGAACCAAATGACTGGTATGGCACGGCCAGAAGAGGAAAATGATGTAACCTTAAAACATTGGATCATGAATCCTGATCCTGTAACAGTACAAGAGGAAAATATGGAAACACCAAAAGGAAAGGTATTGTTTGGACAATTTCGTGATCCCTACGTATGGAAAGATGGAGACAAATGGTACCAGCTTGTCGGCTCGGGTATAAAAGAGGCAGGAGGAACCGCTTTACTCTATACCTCAGAAGATCTTGAACACTGGAAGTATGAAAAACCATTGATGATAGGTGATAAAGTGAAATATCCGCATACAGGAGATGTATGGGAACTGCCATTTTTAGTTCCGATTAAAAACAAGGAGACTGGTGAACAAAAATATGTATTCATGATCAGTCCTTATTTTATGTCCCCTAGTCCGGATGCAGCTCGTTTTACATTTTATTGGATCGGGACTTGGGACCCAAATCGGTTGGAGTTTATCCCTGAACATGAGGAGCCTAAACTGTTTGATTATGGTGAACATTTTACAGGAGCACAAGGTTTTACAGATGGGAAAGGCCGTACCATCGTGACAAGTATTTTGCAAGACAGGCGTTCGGAAAGGGAAAAATATCAATCAGGATGGGCACACGGGGCTGGGCTGCCGCTCGAAATCTATTTAAATGATAAGCAAACTCTTGGAATTCGTCCGATTGAAGAGGTGCAGTCACTTCGAAGAGAAGAACTGGCATCCGCCCAAAATGTTACAATGGATGAAGCAAATAAACAGCTTCGAAAAATCAAAAGCGATCAATTCGAAATCGAGTTGGAATTCGATGTTTCCAATACGAAAGCAGCCGGTTTAAAAATATTAAAAGACCCAAATCAACAGGAAGAAACCAGTATTTTTTATGATAATGAAAGGAAAACCGTTCATATTGACCGCCAGCATTCAAGTAAAAATCCTGATATTGAAAAGGGAATTCAAGGTGGGGCGCTAAACCTTGAAGACCATATCTTAAGGGTAAGCCTATTTGTTGATAAATCGATTGTGGAAGCATACGTCAATAATGAAATAGGTATTTCGTCCCGTGTATTTCCAAAATTGGATCAATCGAAAGGCCTCGAAGTATTTGGAGTGGATGGAGAGCCATATATACGTTTGATGAGGGTATGGAGTATGGAAACAGCCATTGAAGGCGAGAAAGATTAGCCTTTCGGGTTTAACGCTATCTAATGAGATTTGAATTCGTTTATATGAAAATGTAACTAGTAAATCCTAATGAAATTAAGTGTATATTATCCTATTGTAGGGAATTGTCGAAAAGAATATAATGTTCCCTGTAAACAAAATTATGCGGGATTGTGACTGGTAAAGCAGGCAAGACCTAAAGTGTATGAAGGGCGAAGTGTACCTTTTTGGTAGACGTACCCTTGTACATTTTAGGTCTTTTTTTGTTCTCTGAGAAAGAATTTTAACTAGTTTGAATAGACGGAAAATTCTTAACGGACACAATGTTCCCGCGAAAAATGGAGGATTTAGGGGAAATGGAAATGAAAACTCGTAACAAATCGAAATTGAAAAAGCTGGTTTTGACAGCCGTTGTTGCTGTCAATTGCCTGTCAGTAACACAAGCATTTGCAGCGGAAATCAGTTCAGATTACACATCCATCTGGTCACGTCAGCAAGCAGAAAAAGTAACGCCTACTGACAAAACAACAGCACCGAAAATTGATCTTGATTTTGATCTTGTAGCACCTGATCAATGGGTATGGGATACATGGCCATTACAAAATAGAGATGGTTCAATGGCGATTGTCAATGGCTACCGAGTGGCTTTTGCATTGGTAGCACCGCGTTCTTTAGGATGGGGTGAGCGCCATACAGAAGCAAGAATTGGAATGTTCTACTCCAAGAACGGCAAAGATTGGACGTACGCAGGAATCCCTTATGACTATAATAAAGCCTTGGGGCATATGCAATGGGCCGGAACAGCAATGCTTGATGACAATGGAAAAGTTCATTTATTCTATACGGCAACCGGTGAAAAAACAAATTGGGATAACAATGGATGGGATAAAAGAGCCGTACAGCGGATTGCGAAAACAACCTTTGATATTCATACGGATAAAAACGGGGTTCATCTGACCAATGAAGGGAAACATCAAGTCATTCTTGAAGCAGATGGAAAATATTACGAGACACTTGCACAAGCGAATAGTCCGATCATTACGGCATTCCGTGATCCATTCTTCTTCCAGGATCCGAATACAGGCAAAGAGTATATTATCTTCGAAGGACAAGCTGGAAGCGATAGAGACTTTATCAAACCGGAAAATATCGGGGATGAAGAATACCGCAAAACCCATTCCGTTCCTGCAGGAGCCGAATTGTATAACGGTAATATCGGGATCGCAGAAGTACTTGACAAAGACGTAACCAAATTAAAGCTTCTCCCGCCATTGCTTGAGTCGGTTGGAACCAATCACCAGATGGAACGTCCGCACATGGTCGTAAACGGAGATGATTATTATCTATTTACCATCAGCCATACCTTTACGTATGCTCCTGGCTTGACTGGTCCTGATGGTGTCTATGGATTTGTTGGTAAAGGACTGTTCGGCAGCCATAAACCAATGAATGAAAGTGGTCTTGTGATTGCGAATCCAAAGGAAAGCCCTTATCAAGCCTATTCTTGGATGGTTCTTCCAGACCAGCAGGTAATCAGCTTTATTAACGAGCCGAAAGATGAGAACGGTAATGTGAAATTTGGCGGTACATTCGCCCCAACTCTAAAAGTGAAGCTGAATGGCGAAACATCTGAAGTTGTAAAAGAAGGTAAAGCGGGCGAAATTAAACCATTCGGGGCAAATCGCTAATGATAACTCGAAAAGGAGAAAGAAGGATGACCGTTATGAATAAGAAAGCAGTTTCTGCCATCGTCTTGGCGGCGAGTGTTATAGCCTCAACTTTTTCCGGGGTTTCTGTAAAAGCAGAAGACGTAGGGCAAACGACAAATTGGACACGGGAACAGGTCTCAAAAATTGAACTTAATCAAGATAATACCTTGCCTTATACGGATATAAGCAAGCTTAAGAAATTATCACCAGATTATCATATTTGGGACACGTGGCCCCTGTTGGATCGCGATGGAAATATCGCTTCAGTAAAAGGCTGGAAAGTGATGTTTGCCCTATCCGCTCCAAATAATGTGCTGCCTGGAAAAGTACATGACATTGCAACAATCCGCTATTTTTACTCGAAAAATGGTAAGGATTGGACTCTCGGCGGGACACTTTTCCCAGAAGGAGCTTCATTAGGTTCTCGCGAATGGGCTGGATCTGCCATGGTCGATAATGGGAAAATTCATGCCTTCTATACGGCAACTGGCCATAGAGGGGAAGAGCGATTGACATTTGAGCAGCGCATTGCTGAGGCATCCGGTGATATTATTGCTGATAGCAATGGAGTTCATTTTGAAAATTGGGGCAAACACAAGATCATTTTAGAGCCGGACGGTAAATATTATCAGACGAAGGAACAAGCTCAGCAAGGCGAAGGCGGCGGCTACGCTTTCCGTGATCCGATGTGGTTTAAGGACCCAAAAACCGATAAGGAATATATTTTATTTGAAGGAAATTCAGGCGGTACTGTAGGGGAGCGCACATTTAAACAAGAATATGCCGGAAGTTCCGAGTATACAAGCAATATCCCGGTACCTGCGGGAGCTGTTCATGCCAATGCGAACATTGGTATCGCAGAGGTAGTGGATGGTGATCCTTCTAAACTTAAAATGCTGCCTCCTCTTTTGGAAGCAAATTATGTCAACGAAGAATTGGAACGCCCGCATATTGTAGTAAAAGATAAAAAATATTATCTCTTTACTGACAGCCATATCAATAAATATGCTGAAGGGCTGCAAGGACCTGAAGGGATGTATGGATTTGTTTCTGATACCTTGATTGGTGGTTATCAGCCGCTGAATAGGAGTGGTTTGGTTTTAGCCAATCCTCCAGGAAACCCATACCAAGCGTATTCATGGCTTGTCCTTCCTAATTTGAATGTCGTCGGGTTTGCCCATTTTGGCGATTTAGGCAACATGTCAATTGGTGATGTTGGAAACCAATCACCAGAATTCCAATTTAGCCATTTTGGAGGCACATTGGCGCCAACGATACAGCTATCAATCAAAGGCGACACAACAAAAATAGCAAAAGAATTAAGCCCTGGCTGGATTAAACAATAAGGAAATGATTTGACCGGTTCCCGCGCTCCAATCGCTCACTAAGAGACCGTATAAGCGCTCGTGGAACCGGTTCCTGTGGTGTGAATTGGTCACTAAGGGTCCAATATAAGAGCCCATGGTACCGGTTCCTGAGCTCTAATCGGGCGCTTGAAATTTATGGTTAATCAACAAAGTTTTTAACAAAGCAAAAGTAAGAGGGCATTTGGGGGAACACTTTTCATGAAATGGAACAAAGTTAAAAAAAGCAAATCTATCATAGCAGCTATTATCGGACTTTTTATTATCTTCATACCCATTGTTGGTCCAACCGTTTCTGCCCAAGAAAATGCAGATACATTCAACTGGACTAGAGAAAATGTTAGCACTCTAACAATCAATGAGCAAAATACAGCTCCGACATTTAATAAAGATGAGCTTGTTAAACTTTCATCAGACTATTATATTTGGGATGCATGGCCATTGCAGGATTTGAACGGTCATCCAGCTGTAGTAAATGGTTTTAAAATTATTTTCGCCCTATCGGTACCGAAGGATGTCCTTCCTGGAAAACGCCATGATCTAGCTCAAATTCAATATTTCTATTCAAAAGACGGAAAGAGCTGGGTGTCAGGTGGTCCCGTTTTTAAAGATGGAGATGCATTGGGATCCAGACAGTGGGCTGGCTCATCCATCATTAATCGAGATGGGAGATTACAACTCTTTTACACAGCAACAGGGCAAAAAAATGAAGCTCAACTAAGCTATGATCAGCGGCTGGCAACTGCAACGGCAGATATTCGTACAACAAACACCAGTCTGACATTTAAGAATTGGTCCAAACATGAAATAATTGTTGAGGCAGATGGTAAATACTATCAAACAAAGGAACAAACAGGGAATGAAGAATCTTCTTATGCGTTCCGTGATCCGTATTTTTTCCAGGATCCAAAGACTGGGGAAGAATATCTTTTATTTGAAGCGAACTCCGCAGGAAAGCCTGAAGATCGTCCATTTAAACCTGAATATATTGGTTCCGAAGAGTTTCGTAGAAACCATGTAAACCCTAAGGGTTCCAAAGCTTTTAATGGCAGCATTGGCATTGCCAAAGCAACCGATAAGGATTTATCTAAATTTGAATTACTGCCGCCCTTATTAGAAGCAAATTATGTCAATGACGAACTTGAGCGGCCGAGTGTAATCGTAAAAGGAAACAGCTACTATCTTTTTACGAAAACACACAGGGAGAAATTTGCACCCGGTCTTGACGCACCGGAAGGATTATATGGATTTACTTCAGACTCTCTCTTTGGAGGCTATCATCCGTTAAATAATAGTGGACTAGTTATTGCAAATCCGACCGATAATCCGTATCAGGCATATTCCTGGATGGTTATGCCGAATGGCACTGTCACGAGTTTTGTGAATTATGTTAATGTGGACAGTAAAGATATTTATGAAGTTGGCGAGCAATCACCGGAGTATCAAATGGAGCATTTCGGCGGAATGCTGGCACCGTCCTTAAAAATATCGATCACACGGGATGAAACAAAGATTGTTCATGAAAAGAAGCAAGGGGTTTTTAAATAAGACACAGTTGTGGCGTTCAGTTTTCTACTGAACGCCACTGTGCATTCTTAAAATATTTGTCATTATTTACCTAAAAACAATATACAACATGATGTGATACAGACACTCATAAATTTAAGGTGGAAGATGAACATTCAAGACGAACGGAAAGAAACTAAAGATATTGCGCAGGAATTATTACCATTATTAGGCGGCAAAGAAAATATTATGAATATGACCCATTGCACGACTCGATTGCGTTTTGAGCTTCAAGATGAGAGCAAGGTTAATAAAACTGGAATAGATGAAATGGATGGTGTACATGGGACCTTTTCCCGAATGGGACTTTTCCAAATTATTTTAGGCCCCGGAATTGTAAATAAGGTATACAGGGCAATTCTTGAAACAAAGCCAACTCCTGTTTCTGTCATCTCCAATACAGAACCGCCAAAGGTGAGAATGAATCCATTTATTCAATTTGCCAGAACATTGTCGAATATTTTTGTTCCTATTATTCCAGCTATTGTTGCAAGTGGTTTACTAATGGGACTTATAGGAATGATCAAGGTGTTTCAGTGGGCACCGCCTGACAGTTCATTAATGAAAATGTTGGATATCTTTTCAAGTGCGGCATTTATAATTTTGCCAATATTAATTGGCTTTAGTGCTGCTAAGGAATTTGGAGGCAATCCAATCTTGGGTGCAGTGATAGGTGGGATTTTAACTCACCCTTCCCTATTAAATCCTTCCAAGCTTGGATATAAAGTACCGGAATATATGGAGTTTCTAGGGGTTGATATCCCTTTAATAGGGTATCAGGGAACCGTAATACCGATATTAATTTCTGTCTTTTTTATGAGTAAGCTCGAATTGCGCTTGAGAAAAATTGTACCAAGTGCATTAGATCTATTTTTTATCCCATTTTTAGTCATCATATGTATTGGTTCTATCTCACTTTTAGTAATAGGCCCGATCTCATTATTCATCGGTGACATGATGACAAATACGTTTCAGCTTATCTATCAATCTGGAGGTGTAATAGCCGGATTTTTACTTGGCGGCTTATATTCTCTCATTGTGGTAACGGGGCTGCATCATACTTTACATGCAGTTGAAATGGAATTGCTTGCAAATCCAAAGATAGGTGTTAACTTTTTATTGCCAATTTGGTCTATGGCCAATATGGCTCAAGGAGGAGCGGGGTTAGCCGTATTTTTTAAAACCAAGAATGAGAGACTGAAAAAAATTGCAATCCCTTCAGCTTTTTCAGCATTTTTAGGTATTATTGAACCGGTTATTTTTGGGATTAATATAAAACTTTTCAAACCATTTATAGGCGCAGCAATAGGAGGTGCTTTTGGAGGAGCGTATGTGGTTCTTACTCATGTAGTAGCAAACTCTTATGGCTTAACAGGAATTCCAATGATTGCTATTGTAGCTCCATTAGGGATTTCAAATTTAATGCATTACCTTTTTGGTCTTGGTATCTCTGTAATTACCGCATTCATAGCTACTTTGATTCTTTGGGAGAAGGAAGAAACCTAATATTGTAGTCAAGATTAAAATCACAGTTAATGCAAGAGCAAAAGAGGAAGGTGAAAGATATGAGAATTAATAAAATCTTAAATAATAGTGCGGTTGTAGTGAAAGACATAGACGGAGAAAAGATCGTGATGGGAGAAGGAATAGGATTCCAGAAAAGAAAGAATGATCTGGTGAATCAAGCTAAAATTGATAAAGTTTTTGTCATAAAGGATTCAAATGAGCATAAAAAATTCGAGGAAATATTACAATTATTACCAGAAGAGCATATAAAAATCGCAGAAGAGATCATCACTTATGCAGAAAAGGAATTGGGTGTCATGATAAACGAGCATATCCATGTCGCTTTTTGTGATCACTTATCATTTGCAATTGAACGATTAACAAATGGCATTTCCATTAAAAATGCGCTACTTGATCAAATTAAAATTCTTTATGTAAAGGAGTTTCAAATAGGACTTTGGGCAAAGGCGTTAATCAAAGAAAACTTAGGAGTAGAAATTCCTGAAGACGAAGTAGGTAATATTGCAATGCATATCCATACAGCTAGGATGAATGCAGGAGATATGCAGGAAACGATTGATATCACTACGACTATTCAAGAAATTACAAGAATAATTGAAAGTTGTTTAAATATAAATATTGTGGAAGATACGATGTCATATGAACGATTAATTACCCATTTGCGATTTTCGTTCAAAAGTCTATTATCAAATGTGACGAACCATGATTATGATCAAAAAATGGCTTCGATGATCAAGGAAAATTTTAAAGAAGCATTTTCCTGTGCAAAAGAAGTTGGCCAATTTGTGGAAGGGAAATACCGTGTAAAATATCCTGATGCAGAGTTAATGTATATTTCCATGCATATTCAAAGATTCTATAATCGAGCTGTTATGCGGAAACAACAGATGTGAAAGCTGATGTCAATACCAAGTCGCTTTTCTTAACTTTCGGCAAAAAAGGTCTGCCATGATCCCGGCAGACCTTTTCGATGACCACTTACTTGGTCTCGCTTATCGTTTTTGTTAGGACATCGATGACATAGTTCTTTGTATTCTTGGTAATAGAACCGCCGTCCCCTTTAAAGATGTTGGACTTGGTTGTATCATTTGGTTCAATGTGAACAGGTACTTGAGTCTGACCTGCTTGAAAGGTAAAGGATTGAGTGAAATTCATATCATTTCCGACTGTCACTTTTTCCCCGTTGATAGTGAGGTCAGCTCCCTTAATTGCATTCCCCTTTATAGTCATAGTTGATCCATTGACATCGATTTGGCTGACTGCCAGCGGCATATCAATCCAGCGCAGAATGGTATCCTGTACAACCATTTTGTTGTTCCCTTGGTTGGTGACCACAATTTTCATATCGGTTCCTGCGGCACCATAGCCGTAGTTACTGATATCGTCATCCGAATGATCGGATGGCGTATGATCTGCTAACCCTTCATGATCCCAAGTATTGTCCCTCGTATATTTATACGTAAGCTCAGTTCCTTCTTCAAGCTCCACTGTGTATTCCCAATCAGGCGTCACAGCGCCATTACGGCTCATAGTCCAGGCACTATTATTCCAACCATTCAAGCTGCCTGGTATATTGACCTGCGCTGCTAAAGGTGTATAATCCGGTGCATGAACCTTAAAGGTTACTTGTACCATAACAATTTCAGGGGTTACACTTACCTTGTTGGATTCTACATGGTTTCCAGCCTGGTCATAGACACGCACTTGATATTGGTAGGCAGTTCCATTTGCCACCTGATAATCACGGAAGGTGGCGGCGCTGCCGTCCAATGTTGAAAGAATTTGGCCGTCACGGTAAATGACCGTTTTAAATGGCTGATCCGGCTGCGTGAGTTTCCAGTTCAAGTTGACCTGACCGGATTCCTTGATCGGAGTGTCCAAAGTAACATCATTAGCAGGCGGGGTAGTATCAGACGTGCTGTGTGAAAAGGTCACTTCACCAGTAATTGAGTAAACCCATGTATTCCCTAAATCCGGCGTAAAAGCCATTCGGTATTCATATTTGCCCGCCTCATACGCTGTAAAGCTTCCCTGAAACTCATTTGCCTGGTCTCCCTGAGCCTGGCCATTATAAAAGGCTTGGTAAGATGTCCAAGCGGTTTGGCCTTTCATTCTTACTTGGAGATCGGCCGTGATTCCTTCTGCTGCACCAGTTTCTGTCGCACCTGGCAGGTAAAAAGCTGCTTTAACATTGGAGGTCTGTGCCAGATTCAGTTCCCCGTTGTCTAAAGTAGTCAGGTCCTTAATACTAGCCTTTTCAGCATCATAATGAGGCACAAGGCCGGATGAGGCAGCAGGTACAGATTCATTACCACTTTCATTCAAGGCCGTCACAGTAAAATAGTAGGTACGACCATTATTTAAATCGGAAATGTTCACAGATGTACCTGTAGTTTCCTTCACTTTTGTCCATAATCCACCTGAAACTGTAGATTGATAGACATTGTATTTTGTACCTGTTCCTGTTCCTGTCCAGCTTAAAGTAACCTCCTTAGAACCAGCTGTGCCGGTAACTTCTTTAACAGGCTGTGGTTGTTTAACATCATTAACCGTTATTAACATTCTTCCGGACTCTGCCGGAACTGTTAATGACAGCTTGCCATCCTTCGTTGTAGTCAGATATTTAGGGTCCAATTGGTCCACAAAACGAAGACCATTCGCGAGCAGCACTTTTGTATCGATATCAACCGTTTGTGTGGTTTTCCCTCTGTTAATAATGACAAGGCCAGATTTTGTTTCTTTTGTCCGGACATAGGCTAACACATCACCCTTTGCGTATAAATGGTGCAGATCGCCATGAGCGAATAGGTCAGCATTTTCCTTGCGGATTTGACCAATCTTTTGATAGTGTGCAATGAGGTCTTTGTTTTCGTTCCCCCACGGATATGTGCGTCGGTCATCTGGGTCTTTGGATCCTGTTTGACCCGCTTCATCTCCGTAATAAATGGTTGGTGCTCCAGGGTAACCCATTTGCAGGATAGAAGCCAGCTTCAATCGCTTCACACCTTCATCGTATTTGTAGTTCGGATCTTGTTCCGCTCTGAAATACGTATCCGTTCCATTGCCTAACAGGAAGATTGCCCGAGCTGTATCATGGGATCCCATCAGGTTCATGAGGGCATAAAAAGCTTCCTTTGGATAGTCCTCCTGTATAGCGAGAAGGGTGTTTTGTGCATTAGCGGCATTACCGTTCTTTAAGTAATCCAAAATGGCTCCGCGGAAACGATAGTTCATGACTGAGTCATATTGATCCCCTAAGAAGTACTTGGATGCATCATCCCAAATTTCACCTAGAATAAGTGGCTCTTCTTCTTTTTGAAGTGTTTTTCCGGCTCCTATCATAGTCTTGGACTTCATTTGCTTGCGGAATTCCTGCCAGAAGGAACTGTCCACTTCATTAGCTACATCCAGGCGCCAGCCAGATGAACCTCGATTAATCCAAGTTTTTCCTACTGAGTCCTTGTCATAAAAAATATAATTTGCCAATGCTGTGTTGTTAAGTTCACTTGGATGGTCAACCTTTGTGCCGTTAACGGATTCGAATACAGGAAGACTGTCGTATCCCCACCAGCCTTCATACTTATAATGCTCACCCGTCGAAACACCGTTGACTTTTTCATTTGGAACTTTAACATTTTCAATATGGAACCAGTTTTCAAAGCCGTATGGGCTAAATGTTTGTCCTTCAGCCAGGAGTTGCTGTTTGGCCTTATCCTTAGCAGCAGTTTCAGACAATTTTTCGTTATTCATTAAATCGTAAATACGAGACCAGTATTCATAGGCACCCACTGTTTTATATTTGTGATAGCGGTCAAAATAGATGGAATCATCAGCCACATGATTAAATACCCCGTCCAAAATCAGGTGCATGTTCCGTTTAGACAATTCCTTGGCGAAATCCTCGAATTCTTTTTCCGAGCCAAACATCGGATCCACCTGTTTATAGTCTGCTGCATCATATTTATGGTTGGACGGTGCAAGTGCAATTGGGTTTAAATATAGGGTATTGACGCCAAGTGATTGAAGGTAATCAAGCTTCGCCTTAATACCAGTAATGTCGCCGCCAAAGAAGTCGTTTGTAAATTCTCCGTCCCCTGTGTAGGAGCCAGTGCCTTGTTCATATGGATTATCCGGCAAGGATGACCAGGAGTCGGGATGTTCTATTGGCTGGCTGCCTCGGGCTCCAATCTGATCCTTTACATGGTCATTTGCTTTGTTGCCGTTATAAAAACGGTCCGGATATATTTGATAAACAACAGCTTCCTTCATCCAATCCGGTGTTTGATAGCCCGGGTCGAAAACGGTCAATTGGAAGAGTCCTGCATTTTTATCCTCCGCTTTACCGGTATGCCCTTCCTGTGTGTCTTCTCCGTATTCCACTGTTGTATCCTGATCCCCGGCAATGAATTTATAGCCGTGAACTCCTTTGTCAGACGGTGTAAAGGTGGTTTCCCAGAACTCAATGGCACCTTTGTCTTTTGTGTCTGACCAGCCTGTATTCTTCATTGAAAGAACCTTTGTTGTGCCTGTATTATAGTTTTTCACATACAGACTGGCTCTGGTCAGGTCACCCTTTTTAGCCGATACTCGGAAGGTGACAGGTTTCCCTGCTGGAACTGCCCCAAACGGCGTCCGGTATACTTGGTCCCATGAATCATGATAAAGAGCATTCTTATCTATCATGCCATCAGATCCAATAGGTTTATAATCTGAATAAACTTCTTTTGTTTGGTTGTTATAGAAAAATGTGATTGTCGTATCAGAGAGTACATTCAGCTTCTCATTTGAACCAGGATAGGATTCCGTCCAGTCCTTGCCCAATACAATCTTGTATTCGTAGCTGCCTCTAGGTACCTTTGCAGTAAAGGAATAGACGTTATCAAAATGGGTGTCCTCCATTAATGCTGTTGAGTCTGCCGGACTCCATGCAGTCCCTGCGTGAATGGCAGGTTGAATGGTTCCTACTAAGCGGGGCTTTTTGTCCTCATTTAAAAGCGTGTAATGGGTACTATCAGCAATGGCATGGGTATTGTCATTGTAGTAGAAGGTGACTTTTTTTTGTTCGGTCAGAGTTAGTTTAATGTTGTTTCCACCAGGCGCGCCGCCGTCTCCGTAATTTTCGGACCAGCCTCCTCCAATGGCGATTTTGTATTCATATGTCCCTGACGGCAGTGTGCCAGTAAGGCTATACAAACCATTTCCTTGGTAATCCATTTGCGTTTTAACAGAAGATGGATCCCAATCTCCTGAATTTCCTAAAACTGCCTGCAGACTGCCAACAAGTACAACCTGCTTTGGTGTTGTTTCTGCCGCTTTGGCTGTTTGACTTGTCACAAGTCCAGAAAATAACTGAAGAATTAGTCCAACTACGGTAACAAGCGACAGCAGTGATCTCTGATTTCTCTTCATGAAAAATCTCCTTTCCCTAACTCTATTAATCTAGGAAAGCGTTTGCATGTAGTTGCACAAAAAAGCCATATGTAAGATACTTAGAGGACTGTATTAGTGTGCAAACGTTTGCGCAATCACTTTCAAAATTTATTATATCTTTTTCTCAGCACAATTCAATAGAAAACCAGAAAAAAATCTAAATTTTCTGATACATCATTACCAAAATCGGGAAGTCAATATTTTTTAGCTGTATAACTGGTTGTAAACACTTTATAATAAAGGGTGGATTGTGCAACCGATTTCGTAAATGTAAGTGTTGTAAAGACGATGGAATATGCAAAAATGACCGTTTCTATTATATTAAAATTAGTAGTAGAATCAATTAACTTCGAATGAGAGGGGAGAAGAAATGGCTGTTACCATCAAGGATGTGGCAAAGCTTGCAGATGTCGCACCATCAACTGTTTCAAGAGTAATTGCCAATAATTCACGAATTAGTGAAGCAACGAAACGAAAAGTTAAAAAAGCAATGGAACAGCTAGGGTATCATCCTAACCAAAATGCCAGAAGTCTTGCCAGTCAATCAACCCAAACAATAGGGCTTGTCATGCCGAGTTCTGGAGATGTCGTTTTTCAGAATCCGTTTTTCCCTTCTATTTTACAGGGAATAAGTGAGGGGGCCCGTGAAAAAAAATATGCTTTGCAAATGACAACGGGGAAATTAGAAAAGGAAACACTTGAAGCAGTTATTAATATGGTACAAGGGAAAAGAGTAGATGGCATGATTCTTCTTAACTCCAAGGTGGAGGATAAAGTCATTTCGTACTTAAGAGAAAGGGATTTTCCTTTTGTTGTTATTGGAAAACCTTCTAAAGATGCAGAAGAAATCACACATGTTGATAATGATAATGTTCGTGCCATGAGAGAAGCTACTGAATACTTAATAGACCATGGCCATCGGAAAATTGCTTTTATTGGAGGGAACCCAGAACTAATGGTTACGGTTGACCGTTTGAATGGGTATAGGCAGGCTTTAAAAAAGGCAAACATTCCTATAAAAAATGAATATATCCTTCATGAGGAATTCCTAAGGGAAGGCGGTCAGGAGGCGGTGAGTGAGTTAATGGCACTTGAGCAACGCCCAACTTCACTCGTGGTGGTTGATGACTTAATGGCACTAGGTGTACTTAGTACATTAGATGAGCTGGGAATCAGGGTTCCGGAAGAAATCTCAGTCGTTAGTTTTAATAACGTCCTCTTAGCAGAAATGTCCAAACCACCCTTAACTTCAATGGATATTAATATTTTTGATCTTGGATACCAGGCATCCTGGAGTTTAATTCAAAAAATAGAAAACAAAACAGAACCAACCAAGCGCATTATCATTCCTCATAAATTGGTTGAACGTCAATCATGCAGTCACCAAATTCCTTTAACCATAGATGAACAAAAGGCAGACGGTAACGAGAATCTATAAAGATTACCGCTATACCGTCTGCTTTTCATCTATTAAGTTAACTTTGAAGTTCTTATAAATTTCCAAACTATAAGCAGGGAGTAGATGATTCGAAGCATTCGATGTGATTTGCACCGAGTGCTTTTCTTTATTCTTGCGAAAAATGGGAGAAAGTTCATTTAACACGTTAATTGAACTTTGAAGGAAGAATGAAAAATAGCAAAATAATAGATATTTCAATTATATTATCTATGTTTATTTGCATATCAAAGATATAAGATGTAATCAAATAAGTAATGTTTTGAAAAAGCAGAAGTGAGAATTAAAGAAAACCTATAGAGAAAATGATGGCAAAAAAAGGAGATATAAAAATGACGAATAGAAACTATCATTTAGTTATAGTTGGTTACGGTGGTATGGGAAGCTATCATGGAAAGCTGCTCAAAGAAAACCAAAACATAAATGTCGTTGGAACCTATGATATTCTGGAGGAAAGAAGAGCCGCTTCCTTGGCTGATGGTTACAAGGTATATGAAAGTTTAGCTGCTGTTTTAGCCGACGATTCTGTTGATTTTGTTCTTATCGCCACTCCTAACGATGTGCATAAAGAAATCGCAGTCGCAGCCTTAAACGCCAAAAAGAATGTAATTTGTGAAAAGCCGGTCACTATTTACAGTGAAGAGTTAATCGAAATTATGCAGGCTGCAAAAATGAATGACAGAGCGTTTATTGTGCACCAAAACCGTAGATGGGATGAAGACTTTCTAACGATAAAAAAAGTATGCGATGAACTGATTATCGGAGATGTCTTTCATATTGAATCACGGGTACAAGGAGCAAACGGGATTCCAGGAGACTGGCGCCATCAGAAGGCTTATGGCGGGGGGATGCTGCTGGACTGGGGTGTCCATTTACTAGATCAACTGCTATTTATGATCGACAGTAAGATTACGAGTGTCTATGCCAATTTAAGTTATATTTTAGGGAACGAAGTAGACGATGGTTTTCAAGTGTTTATCACGTTTGAAAACGGCATCACCTCTTTAGTGGAAGTGGGAACAACAAACTTCATTCAACTGCCGCGGTGGTACGCAAAAGGAACAACAGGAACGGCAGTCATCCATGATTGGGATATTAACGGTAAAATCGTGACGCAAAATCGGGGAGTGGAAGTAGAAGCTCCGAAACCGATTAAAGCCGGGCAAGGGTTGACGAAAACGATGGCACCTCCGTCTGAAAAAGCTGTCAGTACATCGGATTTACCGAAAGTAGATAAGACGATGGAAAGCTTTTATGACAATGTGATTTCTGTAGTTGAAGGAAAAGCAGAACCAATCATCAAAAATGAGGAAGTTTTGCGTGTCTTACAATTGATGGAAACGATTTTTAAATCAGCAGAGACAAACGAAGTCGTCAAAGACTTTGATAGGGTAATGGACGGGAAAATCCTATTTTAGATATATAAATGTGGATTGTATCAAATAATAGAAAAGCTAGAAATACTGATGTGAAGTGGGAAACTCAGTGATTTCTAGCTTTTCTAATTTTATTAAAACATTACATGTATAGGAAAACATTTAAACTAGTATTCTATCCGCCTGTACACACCAGGAGCAACGCCGTATTTCTTTTTAAATACCTTATGAAAGTAAGGATAGGTTCCGAAGCCGCAGTCTTCAGCAATCTGTTCAAGTGTCAGTGTTGTGTATTTCATCCGCTCAATGGCCGAGGATAACCGGATTGCCTGCGCGTATTCCATTATCGTTTTCCCAACGCTGCTTTTGAATAGATGAACGGACCTTGAGACGCTGAGCCCAGCATGCTGGGCCACATCCTCCACTTTAAAGGCGATCGTGGCATGCTCCTCAATGTAACGCATCATCCGTGTCACCGTATACGGGTGACTGAAGGATCGGCCGGTTTCGCTGATAGCCCGTTCCAGAGATAAACAGAGCGCTCGCAGCAAATAGCCGGAGAGCTCTTCGTTTTGGCTGGATGAAGGACGGCGTTTTTCAATCATGATCTGGCGCCATAAGGTCAATAGCTTTTCATCCAAATCGATTCGGGAAACATCCGGCTTTTCAGAACGGCTCCACCATTCGTCCATCCACGCGCCTTCACAAACTAAGTGATAATCCCCGCTGTTTTGCCCCTCTTTGACAAGCAGTTCGTAGTGATCCCCAGGTTTAATGAGCAGTAGGTCACCTTTCGCGAGTTCCATTTTTCTCCCCTTCACGACTACTTCGCAGAGACCTTCTGTTTGCAGTCTGAAAAGATACGAAGGGTATCCGGATTTATGTTGAGAATGATATCCATTGGTGTGAAAGGAATAGCCGCAAAAAAATATGTTCGTCTTCATAAGCTCCCTCTATTCTAACAAAATAGAAAAATAGCAAAATAGTAGATGTTTTAATTATATCATCTATGTTTATTTGTAGATATACAATATAAGATGTAATCAAATAAGTAATGTTCCAAGAAAGTGGGGGATAAGGATGATCAAAATTCCAGTAGCCGTACAAATGTATACATTGCTGGAAGAAAGCGCGCAAGATTTTGCTGGCACTTTAAAATAAAGATATATAAGCGAGATAGTTGTTAATATTTGTGATAGAGTTTGAGCTCTTTTGGAATCTATCACAAACCAATTATAAATGGACTATTAATTATTCTGGGTTTTTCTCACCTAAATTGTTTTTAATTTAACGTCAAAGGATTATTAGGTTCAATATTTTCCACCCTTCGTGTCAATGTAAGCCGTTTCATAAATTTTTTCTTTCTCTAAAATAATAGTTAAAGTGAACGATAAAGAAGGAGTAGGTAGATTATGGTAAAGGTAACTGTATGGAATGAAAATCGTCATGAACAAAAAAATCCAGTCGTACGAGATATTTATCCAACCGGGATCCATGGTGCGATTGCCCAATTCCTTCAGGCCGAAGGAATCACAGCCGGAACAGCTACTCTTGATGAGCCGGAACATGGCTTAGCCGATGAAGTACTAGCTGCTACCGATGTATTAGTTTGGTGGGGACATCTAGCACATGGAGAAGTGAAAGATGAAGTAGTACAGAAAGTACAACAGCGTGTTCTAGATGGAATGGGACTAATTGTTCTCCACTCCGGCCATTTTTCAAAAATCTTTAAAACATTAATGGGAACCAGCTGTGATTTAAAATGGCGGGAAGCTGATGAAAAAGAACGACTTTGGGTTGTGAGTCCAAGTCATCCAATAACAGAAGGAATCAATGAATATATTGAATTAGAAAAAGAAGAAATGTATGGGGAGCATTTTGATATCCCACAGCCAGATGAGCTTATTTTTACGAGCTGGTTTGAAGGCGGCGAAGTATTCCGCAGTGGCTGTACATACAAACGTGGAAATGGGAAAGTATTTTATTTCAGACCGGGCCACGAAACCTATCCAACCTACCATAACGAACAAATTCAACGTGTAATTATTAATGCGGTAAAATGGGCGGCACCTGTCAAGAGGGAACGTCCCGTTTATGGAAATGCGAAACCACTAGAACAAATCAAAGGGGGACAAAAATAATGAAAAAGTTAAAAGTTGGAGTAATCGGATGTGGCAGTATTGCCCAGCATCGCCATTTACCTGAATATAAAGCGAATCAAAATGTGGAGCTTGTGGCAGTTTGTGATATTAATGAAAGCCGAGTTAAAGAAATAGCAGAGAAATATGAAGTCACTGCTTACACAAACTATGAAGAGTTATTAAGCAGCGGAACGGTTGATGCAGTCAGCGTTTGTACACCAAACTATCTTCATGCCCCCATTTCGATTGCTGCCTTAAATGCGGGCCTTCATGTTCTTTGTGAAAAACCAATGGCAACTTCAAAACAGGAAGCAGAAGAAATGATTGCCGCGGCCAAAGAAAGTGGCAAGAAGTTAATGATTGCTCATAATCAGCGTTTTGTACCTTCCCATCAAAGAGCACGTCAGCTGATTGCAAGCGGGGAAATCGGCAAAATTTATAGTTTCCGCACAGCATTCGGGCATGGCGGTCCCGAGGGATGGAGTGTAGATGGGAAAGAAAGCTGGTTTTTTGAAAAAGAAAAAGCCTTCGTTGGTGCAATGGGCGATTTAGGTGTCCATAAGACTGATTTACTGAGGTATGTACTAGGTGAAGAAATTACCGAGGTGGGTTCTTTCGTTGAAACAAGTGCCAAAGAATTTGCTGATGTTGATGACAATGCGGTTTGTGTATTAAAAACAGAAAGCGGGATTATCGGAACACTTGCGGCAAGTTGGGCTTATGTCAGTAAGGAAGATAATTCAACCATTATTTATGGTGAAAAAGCCATTCTACGTTTAGAGGATGATCCAACTAATTCACTTGTCGTTCAATATGCCAACGGTGAAGTCGTAAATTATCAGCTTGGAAAAATTCAGTCGAATGATTCGGGCGGCCAACGTACAACACATGTAATCAACCATTTTGTAGATGCAGTTATTCATAATCAAGAGACACCTGTTCCTGGTGAGGAAGGAAAAAAATCACTAGAGGTGATTTTAGCAGCCCTTCAATCAAGTGAAACAAAACAAATTGTTAAAGTGAGCGAGCTATCATAATTTTGCGTTAGATAAAAAGGGTGGTGGACCATACTAGGCCGCCATCTCTCTATTGATGTCTACAAGTTACCTATCACGGATCAATCGTATAAAGAGTGAGCAGTTATAGAGAGGGGAATTCATTATGAAACTAGGAGTTTTTACCGTATTATTTGCTGAAAAATCATTCGAGGAAATGCTTGATACAGTTAAAGAAGCAGGACTACATGCAGTTGAAATCGGAACGGGATGCTATCCTGGAAACAACCACTGTGATTTAGATGGGTTATTGGAAAGTGAAGAGGCTAGACGTGAGTATATCCAAAAGGTAGAGGAACGCGGACTGGTAATCAGTGCATTCAGCTGTCATGGAAACCCGATTTCTCCGGAAAAAGAATTTGCTAACAACTCGCATGAAACACTCTTAAAAACGATTAAACTTGCTTCGCTTCTCGAAGTGCCAGTTGTTAACTGTTTTTCAGGAACAGCAGGAGATCATGAAGGGGCGAAATATCCAAATTGGCCTGTAACACCTTGGCCGAATGAATATGGCGACGTGTTAAAGTGGCAATGGGAGGAAAAACTGATTCCTTATTGGAAGGAAGTTGGTCAATTTGCTAAGGAGCACAACGTGAAAATAGGACTTGAACTACACGGAGGTTTTTTAGTCCACACACCATATACACTTTTGAAATTGCGTGAGGAAACCTGTGATGCGATTGGCGCTAACTTAGACCCAAGTCACCTATGGTGGCAGGGAATTGATCCAGTTGCAGCGATCAAAATTTTAGCAAAAGAAAATGCGATTCATCATTTTCATGCAAAAGACACATACATTGATCAGGAAAACGTGAATATGTATGGATTAACGGATATGCAGCCATATGGAGAAGTGAAAACGAGGGCTTGGTCCTTCCGTTCGGTTGGCTGTGGACATAGCCTCAAAGAATGGTCCGACATGATGAGCGCACTAAGAACCTATGGCTATGATTATGTTGTCAGCATCGAACATGAAGACCCAATTATGTCTATTAACGAAGGGTTCAATCGGGCAGTAACCAATTTAAAATCGATCTTAATTGAGGAACCAGTTTCCCAAATGTGGTGGGTGTAATGATGAAGAATATACCAGTTGCCGTCCAAATGTATACCTTACGGGAAGAAAGTGAAAAAGATTTTGCGGGAACATTGAAAAAAGTAGCAGAGCTTGGTTTTGATGGAGTGGAATTCGCTGGTTATGGTGGATTATCAGCGAAAGAAGTTAAAACGTTAATAGATGAGCTTGGCCTTCGCGCTGCAGCAAGCCACGTCCCGCTTGAACAATTGGAGACCAAGTTGTCTCAAGTTATTGAGGATATGAAAATATTAGGAAGTAAGTATATTGTCTGCCCTTACTTGATGCCAGATCGTCGAAGTGAACAGGATTATCAAGCGCTTATTTCTTTATTAAATCAGGCGGGTGAAATATGCCGAAAAGAAGGTATTACCCTTTGTTATCACAATCATGATTTTGAACTAGAGCGCTTGTCGGATGGAAGAATGGCATTAGAAGCCATTTTTGATGATACAAGCATCGACCAGGTAAAAGCTGAACTTGATATCTATTGGTTGACTAAAGCCGGTGAAAAACCTGTGGAATGGATCAATCGTTATAAAAATAGAACACCGCTCATTCATTTAAAAGACATGACCACGGATGAAGAACAATTTTTTGCGGAACTTGGAACAGGTGGCGTTGATCTTGAAGCAGTACTTAATACCGGAGAAGAAGCCGGTGTAGAGTGGTGGGTGGTCGAACAGGATATGAGCCGCCGTACGCCGTTTGAAAGTATTGAAATCAGCATCAATTACTTGAAATCGAAGCTGCCCCATCTTGTGAACAAATAACTGAAATGTGGTATAGAAAGTTGATCGAACTGAGGTGCACAAGTGAACAAAAAGTGGTGGAAAGAAAGTGTTGCCTATCAAGTCTATCCTCGAAGTTTCATGGACAGCAATGGCGACGGGATTGGTGATTTAAAAGGTGTAACAGCCAAATTAGATTACCTAAAAGAGCTAGGAATTGATGTGATTTGGCTGTCGCCGATGTATAAATCACCTAATGACGACAATGGTTATGATATTTCAGATTACCAGGATATTATGGAAGAATTCGGAACGATGGCAGACTTTGATGAGTTGCTTGACGGAGTTCATCAGCGTGGAATGAAAATAATCCTGGATTTGGTCATCAATCATACGAGCGATGAACACCCTTGGTTTATTGAGTCACGCTCCTCTAAGGACAACCCGAAGCGTGACTGGTACATTTGGAGAGATGGCCAAGATGGAAAAGCGCCGAACAATTGGGAGTCGATTTTCAGTGGGCCTGCTTGGAGATATGATAAAGAAACAGAACAGTATTTCATGCACATTTTCTCTGCACGCCAGCCCGATTTGAATTGGGAAAACCCTGAGGTAAGGGATGCTTTATACGATATGGTGAACTGGTGGCTGGAAAAAGGGATAGATGGTTTCCGTGTGGATGCCATTTCCCATATCAAAAAGGAACCAGGATTCCCTGATATGCCTAATCCAGATGAATTAGATTTCGTTCCTTGCTTTCCTAAAATGATGAATGTGGATGGAATTGATGAGTTTCTCACAGAATTTTCTCAAAAAACCATTAAGAACTATGACATCATGACAGTTGGGGAAGCTAATGGTGTCGGTCTAAATGAAGCTGATAAATGGGTAGGCGAAGAAAACGGCTATTTTAATATGATATTTCAATTCGAATTTTTAGATCTGTGGGATAAGGATGTAGAAGGATCTATTGACGTTCGTAAGTTGAAAAAGGTTTTAACCAAATGGCAGACAGGTTTGGAAGGCAGAGGATGGAATGCCTTATTTATCGAAAACCATGACCAGCCACGACGGGTTTCTAGCTGGGGAAACGATAGGGTGTATTGGAAAGAAAGCGCCAAGATGCTAGGAGCGCTATATTTCCTAATGAAAGGGACTCCATTTATTTACCAGGGTCAGGAAATTGGGATGACGAACGTCCAATTCCCGTCTATTCATGATTACAACGATGTTGGCATGATTAACTATTATCATGTTGAAACCGCCAAAGGCCGTTCCCATGAAGAAATTATGAAAGTTATTTGGGAAAAGGGCCGGGATAATGCTCGGACGCCGATGCAATGGGACTCATCTAACATGGGAGGATTCACTACTGGCGATCAAACATGGCTGGGTGTAAATCCAAACTACACAGAAATAAATGTTGAATCACAATTAAACGATCCTGACTCGATTTTATCTTTTTATAAAAAATTGATTCGCTTAAGAAAAGAGAATCCTGTATTTGTTTATGGTACTTACAGCTTAATAGCTGCGAATCATCCGAAACTGTTTGTGTATTCGCGCAGATTAGGTAAACAAAAAGTACTTGTTATTAACAATTTTAGTGAAAGATCAACGAGGTTTCGCGTGCCAGGGAGTTTATCTTATTCCACTTCTGACCTTATCCTTAACAATTATGATGTTGTGGGTAAGAAATTACCGAAAAATTTCACATTAAAACCTTATGAAACAAGGGTATATATGTTGAAGTAAAACTTGGGGGCATTTGCCCCTTTTCTCATTTTTGAGAGACCTATAAATATTGGGATTTAATGAATGATGAATAAATAATTAAACAAAGAACAAATTAATATTATGTATTTTTTAAAGGTAAAATGAACTAGTCATTTTACCTTTTTTCTATTTTAGTAAACACAAGGCTATTGTTAAGTTACGTTAACTAAATAAAAATTGATTATTTTTAGAAAAAATTGATTATTTTTAAAATAAGTATTGATTGAAAGCGCATAACTTGGTATATTATTAATATAAATTTAGTTAACTTAACTAAAAAAATAAAGTTGTAGGTGAGTATATGGCAACGATTAGAGATATTGCGGAGCATGCCAGTGTTTCAACGGCAACCGTATCTAGAATACTAAACAATGACCCTACTCTTTCTGTATCCGAGGATACGAGGAAAAGGGTCATCGAAATCGTCAATGAGCTAAATTATAAACCATTAAGAAAAAAAAGTGGAAAAGCGGATAAACCAATAGAAATATTTAATATTGGCCTGATCATGTTGAACGATGAAACTATTGACCCGTACTTTCAGTCAATACGGCTGGGAGTGGAAAACACCTGTAATCAATATTCCTTTAATATCGCCTCGACATTTATGGTTGGTAAAAGCAACATAACAGCAGAGAGCTTAAGTGGTTTGGATGGTCTTATTGTTATGGGGGACGTTGATATTAAAGATTTAAAAGAAATTTACTATGAAAATAATAATATCGTTGCAGTAGACTATCTTCCGCAAGATTTGAATGTGGATGTTGTAATTTCAGATTTTGAAGGCGCTACCCATCAAGTTTTGGAGCATTTAATTGGTCTTGGTCATATTGATATTGCCTATTTAGGCGGAAGAGGAATGGTCTATGGTGTGAATAGTAATATAACAATTGAAAAAGAGGATACAAGGAAAAGTGCATTCGAAAAAATAATGAAAGAGAAGGGCTACTATAACCCGGCTAAAGTGTTTGAAGCAGATTGGGGCCCATCCAGTGGTCACTTATTAACGATGCAATTAGTAGAAAGTGGGCAGATGCCAAGTGCAATTGTTGTTGGAAGTGATCCAATGGCATTGGGTGTCCTTCGTGCCTTACATGAAGCAGGGATCAAAGTTCCCGAAGAAGTTTCGGTTTTTAGCTTTGATGATATCGAAGCTGCCGCCTATATGAATCCGCGCCTTTCTACTGTGAAAGTACATGGAGATGAAATGGGGAAAACCGCTGTGAAGCTTTTATATGATCGTTTAAAAGGGAGAACCCTACCACTGAAGGTTACTTTACCAACTGAAATAGTTTTACGTGATAGTGTCAGCGCAAAAAAACAATAAAACGGGTTCAAGGAGGGAGATGGGAGTGATTATAAGCAAATTCTGTAATCGCTGCCAATCCTTTCATTAAATAAAGTTTTCTAAAATGAAAATCTATCAAAATATGGGGGATTCTCGATGAAAAAATCAATCTCGTTAGTTGCAACTGGTATGATCGCGCTATCCGTTCTTGCAGGGTGTGGCAGTAAGGAAACTTCAGGTGGTTCAAATGGAAAGGTGAAAATTGAATTTTTAGAGTACAAATCTGAAGCAAAAGGTACATTTAGTGAATTAGCCAAAAAATTTGAAAAAGAAAACCCCAATATTGATGTTATTGTTATCAATCCACCGGATTCTGTAACCGTATTAAAAACGCGGGTAGCCAAACGTGATCTTCCTGATGTTATTGGGATGGGCGGGGATGTATCCTATGCAGAGATTTCAAAGGCAGGAGCTTTGAAAGATGTTTCGAAAGACAGCGCATTAAATGACATTCAGCCAGCGTATATTGACATGTTAAAGGATATTTCAAAACAGGACAAAGTATATGGAATTCCCTATGCAGCAAATGCCAATGCAGTAATATATAACAAAACTATTTTCAAAGAATTAGGCATTGAAGTACCAACAACATGGGAAGAATTTATCGCGGCAGCGGAAAAAGTTAAAGCTGCAGGGAAAATTCCATTTTACTTTACCTTTAAAGATGCTTGGACAGCCTTACCTGCTTACAATGTTCTCGCAGCAAATACACAGGGAGATGACTTCTTTAAAAAGTTAGATAAGGGAGATACGAAATTTGCAGAAGGGCACAAGGAAGCAGCTGAAAAGCTATTAACCCTGCTCGAATTTGGCCATAAAGATCAGAATGGTAAAGCGTATAATGATGGAAACGTAGCCTTTGCAAAAGGTGAGTCTGCTATGTATCTTCAAGGTATTTGGGCGATTCCAGAAATTAAAAAAGCAAATCCAAACATTGAGGTAGGCGTATTCCCTTACCCAATTGGTGACTCAAAAGTTGTATCAGGTGTAGATTTATTACTTGCTCAATCTGCGACTACTGAGCATCCGAAAGAAGCTAAAAAGTTTATTGAATTTCTTTTGAGTGATGAAAATATGAAAGAATATCTTACACAGCAAAACGCCTTTTCAGCTAAAACAGGTATCGTACAGGAAGCACCTGAGTTAGAAGGACTAAAAGCAAGCTTTGAAAAAGGTGCTGTTGTTGACTTCCCTGACCACTATGTACCTACTGCTGTAGCCCTTGAAAAACAATTGCAAGTACTAACACAGAAAAAAGATGTTAATCAATACTTGAAAACTCTAGATACTGAATGGGAAAAGGTAGCTAACCGTAAATAATAATTTAATCATGGAGAAATTGGGGGAATCCAAATTTCTCCATCTTTATAAAGGAGTGAAAGAAGTGAGTAAGGAAGATTTGGCGTTAAAAAATGGGAGTATTCCTTCAGCTAGGATAAAAGAAAAGAAGAAAACTATGAAACTCAAAAACGTACCGTTTTATTTAATGACAGTGCCTGCGCTTCTTCTTTTCGCTATTTTTCATACATATCCAGCTATTCAAGGCATTTATTATTCATTTACAAACTGGGACGGCTTAGGTTTCACTTACGACTTTGTCGGAATAAAAAATTACGTAAACTTATTTAAAGACCTAAATATTCTAAACTCTTACTTATTTACCTTTAAATTTGCAATTATTTCAACGATTCTCGTAAATGTTTTAAGTCTCTTGATCGCGATAGGGCTAAACGCAAAAATTAAAGGAAAGAACTTTTTTCGAGCAACATACTTCTTACCAAATGTACTCGGAGTACTAATTGTAGGATTTATTTTCAATTTTATTTTTTCGAATGTTATCCCAAATTTAGGCGATAAGCTAGATATTGGGTTCCTTTCTATCAATATATTAGGCAGTGACAAGTTTGCCTGGTTAGGAATCGTTATTGTAGCTGTATGGCAGGCATGTGCGTTCAATGTGATTTTATATTTATCAGGTTTACAAACCGTTCCATCTGAACTATATGAAGCATCAAGCCTTGATGGAGCCAATAAATGGCAGGAATTCTGGAAGATAACCTTCCCGATGATCGCGCCATTCTTTACTATCAATATGGTACTTTCAATGAAAAACTTCCTTATGGTCTTTGACCAGATTGTAGCTTTAACAGGCGGCGGACCAGGCCGAGCGACGGAATCGATTTCGCTATTAATTTATAAAGGCGGATTTCAGGGGGGAGAGTTCGCCTACCAATCAGCCAACTCCGTTATCTACTTTATTGTGATTGTTGTCATCTCTGTAATTCAAATTAAGGTACTCCAAAAAAGGGAGATGGATATGTAATGTTGAAACAAAAAACGAACTGGCCCGTTACCATTTTAATCGCATTAGGGTCCTTATTCATACTTTTCCCGTTGTATATTGCCGTTTCCATTGCTTTAAAAACACCGGACGAGATGGCGCAATCGGTACTTTCTCTTCCAACAGGGCTTCATTTTGAGAATTTTGCCAAGGCCATCGAAGCGACGAACTTTTTTGCCGCTTTCAAAAATAGTGCCTTGATTACGGTCGTTACGGTGGTTTTTACAATCTTAACAAATTCAATGGTCGCTTTTGCGATCGCGAGAAATATGGATAAGAAATTTTTTAAAGGACTGTACTACTATTTTGTCAGCGGCATGTTTATCCCATTTCCGATTATTATGCTTCCGCTGGTAAAACAGACAGCCGCCTTTGGCATGGATAACCAAGGCGGACTAATCTTTTTATATATAGTCTATGGAGCCGCATTAAATATCTTTATTTACGCTGGTTACATCCGCTCAATACCAAAGGAACTAGAGGAAGCGGCTATCGTAGACGGATGCGGTACATGGGGAGTATTTTGGAAAGTGATTTTCCCGCTGTTAACTCCGATTAATGCAACTGTTGGAATTCTAACATGCTTATGGGCTTGGAACGACTTTATGCTGCCATTGATCATCTTAAATGATCCAGCAGATGCGACTCTTCCTTTGGTTCAATATATTTTCCAGTCTGAGTTTGGTACGGACTTTAATTTAGCATTTGCATCATACCTATTAGCTTTATCACCAATGGTCATTGTCTACATCTTTGCACAGAAATGGATTATCGGCGGTGTGGTAAAGGGAGCTATTAAATAGCAGTTAAGGAGTTGAAGTTTTTCATGGGAATCCAATTTGATTCAAAAAATAAAACGTTTCATTTACAGGCCAAGGATACAAGTTATGTCATGGAAATTCTCCATGAAGGATATTTGGTGCACCTTTATTGGGGCCAAAAAATCAATACCTATCGTCATTCTAATTTTCTGCAGTTTTTAGATCGCGGTTTCTCAGGAAACCCTTATCAGCATAAAGATGACAGGACTTTCTCCTTGGATACACTTCCGCAAGAGTATCCACAGTATGGGAATACAGATTTTAGGAAGCCTGCTTATCAAATCCAGCTCGAAAACGGTTCAACCATTACTGACCTAAGATACCAAACCCATTCGATTTTTAAGGGGAAAGCTCCTTTGGAGGGGCTGCCTGCAACGTATACAGAGTGTGACAACGAGGCGGAAACGCTTGAAATTACAATGGAAGATTCCTTAATCGGCCTGAAAGTGATCCTAAGTTATACCGTTTTCGAGCAGTTTAATGTCATTACACGTTCCGTACGATTTATAAATGAGGGGAGTCAGTCACTAAAGTTGGTAAGTGCGCATAGTCTCTGTGTTGATTTCAGGGATGCAGATTTTGAGTTTTTACATCTTCATGGTGCCCATGTAAAGGAACGACATATTGAACGATTGCCGCTCCGTCATGGAATCCAGTCAGTTGAAAGCACAAGAGGTGCCAGCAGTCATCAGCATAATCCGTTTATTGCTTTGTTAAGGAAAGGCACAACAGAAGATTCAGGAGAAGTATATGCCTTTAACTTTGTATACAGTGGTAATTTCCTGGCGCAGGCGGAAGTGGACCAATTTAGGAACACGAGAGTCACAATGGGTATCAATCCCTTTGATTTTAGCTGGAAGCTTGAACCTAATGAAGCCTTCCAAACACCAGAAGTTGTTATGGTATATTCATCAGAAGGTGTAGGCAGTATGTCAAGGACGTTTCATGAGTTGTACCGTACGCGCTTAGTGAGAGGCAATTACCGGGATAGAGAACGCCCAATTTTAGTGAACAACTGGGAAGCAACTTATTTTGATTTTAATGCGGACAAGATTTTGGATATTGCAGAAACAGGGCGTGAGTTAGGAATCGAATTGTTTGTCCTAGATGATGGGTGGTTTGGTAAGAGAAATGATGATAAATCTTCATTGGGAGATTGGTTCGTTGATCGCCAGAAACTTCCCGAAGGTTTGAATCATCTCGCTCTTCGTGTCAAGGAGTTGGGGCTGGATTTTGGACTATGGTTTGAACCGGAAATGATTTCTGTTGACAGTGATCTATACCGTGAACATCCAGATTGGTGCCTACATGTTCCAGGGCGCAATCGTTCGGAGAGTCGTAATCAATTAATACTCGATTTCTCAAGGGAGGATGTCTGCAATGAAATTACAAAGAGAGTTTGTAATATTTTAGCAAGTGTCCCAATCTCATATGTGAAATGGGATATGAACCGCCATATGACCGAAATCGGTTCGGCTGCTCTTCCTCCTGAAAGACAAAGAGAGACAGCGCACCGTTATATGCTTGGATTATATAAGGTGATGGAATCTATCACATCTTCCTTCCCGCATGTTCTATTTGAAAGCTGCTCGGGCGGAGGAGGAAGATTTGATCCGGGAATGCTCTATTACATGCCGCAGACATGGACAAGTGACAATACGGATGCTGTCTCACGGTTAAAAATTCAATATGGCACAAGTCTTGTTTACCCGATTGTTACCATGGGTTCACACGTATCTGCTGTTCCGAATCATCAGGTTCATCGCAGTCCTTCTATACAGATGCGTGGCGATGTAGCGATGTCTGGGAATTTAGGATATGAGCTTGATTTATCGAATCTATCAGAGGATGAAAAAGAAATTGTCAAAGAGCAAGTTTCTCACTATAAGGAAATTCGTCAATTAATCCAGTTTGGTGATTTTTATCGATTGCAAAGTCCATTTGAAGGAAATGAGACATCTTGGCTTTTCACTACTAAGGACAAGACAGAAGCAATCGTCTATTATTTCCGGGTTTTGGCAGAACCAGCTGCACCAACTGCAGTTTTAAGGCTAAAGGGAATTGATCATTCAAAACAATATCGAGTTGACGGTACTGATCAAGTATTTGGCGGGGATGAACTCTCTTATGTTGGACTCGCTATTCCGGTGGAAATAAAGGGAGACTTTCAAAGTTTTGTTTGGCATTTGAAAGAACTATAGTTTTTGATAGTTAAAGTCCATAAATAGTTATAAGGGAACGATGAAAACCAATGTGTTAAATGGCTTCATCGTTTTTCTTTTTTGTGATAAAAAAAAGTGAGGGATATTCATGGAACAGAATCATCAACAACGTTTGTCAATGATGGAGAAACAGTAATGACAACACGTATATATACTGACCCGTTAAGTACTTCCGTAGAATTATTTAGTGAGGCTAGAGTAGCCAATTTAATAAAATTAGATTCTTGGACTTTAAACGATATATGGAGATAAGGAGACAAAAGAATGCAGGAGCTCGTTCCACTTTTTGGCTATGTTGCAGCTATTTTAACCACCCTTTCTTTCCTGCCACAGGCAATTAAAACAATCAAAGAGAAAAATACAGAAGGAATATCATTAGTCATGTACAGCTTGTTCACTAGCGGAGTTTTAATGTGGCTGTTGTATGGACTATTTGTAAATGATATTCCAATAATTGTTGCAAACGCTGTAACGTTAATTTTAGCTGTAACCATATTAACTTTAAAAATTAAATATAGTGCAAATGCTAAATAATACGAAAAAGACGATTCGGAGCCGAACCGTCTTTATTCATGTTTATTAATTTAAATATAAATCTATGTAATCGTTTTCGATATGGAGTTGGTTTAGCTAGAAGTGAAAAGAGTAGTGGTATCTCAATTTAATTGGGGTACCACTTTATCTGAGGAATTAGTTTTTTTCAGGTAGAATGTAAAGGGTCTCTATTCAACAATTAAATTCCCCATTTCATGAACACCTTTAAAGTGCAGCAGCTGGCAGGATTATTTTGGTTTGGTTGTGTGGTGAGTTCAAAAATGACGCCACTTGGCGTAAATGTAGTTATCACAGGTACTTTTAATCCGACGGTACTGATTAAATGATCAACATCCGCTTTTTTTCCTTGCTGGGCAGCACTCATCATTTTTCGAGCGAAACCTAAATCCCCTAAGCGATCTAGCAAAATACTTCCTTGAGCCATTAATAGTCGAAATGACTTGACTGATTTTTCAAATATTTTTACGTCTACTGGTGGATAACTCCTTGGAAAGGGCGGATACACCATTTGAGGTGGGTAAACGGGCAATGGAGGATAGATTGGATATTGATATGGGAAATAATACATGATTACTCTCCTTCCATATTTAACACACAAGGCAATATACGGTATGTATCTTGGAGAATATTGGTTACTGGCAGTTTTTTATCTATCGTGATACATATATGTGACAATCCAACGGTTGGCGTTCTTTGGTGTACTACTTACTTATTTCTTAATTGTTTTTGGAGGGTATGTGGCTTCCTCAAATTCAGGGATGGGATGCGGGCCGGAATGGCCATTGTGCAATGGTGAGGTTGTGCCAGCTTTAAAAGGGGCAACACTAATTGAGTATATGCACCGAATCATCGGGGCATTGCTTGGCTTCCTGTCTATCCTGTTATTTTTCAAGCTTTTTTTTACAAACGTTGGTCAAACTGCTCGCTTCGTGGGATTAGCTATGTTAGGATTGCTTATTATTCAGATCCTTCTCGGAGCTATCGTTGTGGTCCGCGATTTGCCGTCCATTATCATCACCATCCATCTTATTATCGCCATGCTTTTCCTAGCGTGCTTGATTTGGATATGGAGATATCCAGGTCATGAAGAAGGAGAGAATGGCCGCGGAAATTTAGGAGAAGGTAAACAAGGAACGATAATAAAGCATTTAAATATTTTACTTTTTCTCCTCATAATGACACTAGCATTTGGTGCCTATATTAAGCATCAGTCCTATGGTTTATCGTGCGGGTGGTTAGGCTGCAGACAGTCTTTTTTTCCAATGGCTACCCCCGAACTCCTGCAATCCATTCATCGTGGACTAGCTCTCCTTACCACACTTTATATCCTCTTGCTTACTTACTGGTCATTTTTAAAAGGATGGGGGAGGAGTCTTCAAAGACGCTTTGTTCTAAGCACGTTGACTGTGCTTTCTCAGCTAGCGATTGGAGCAGGGGTTATCGTGACAACCATCGATATTCCGTTGGCAGTATTCCACCTTGCTGTAGCCACGGGTTTGTTTGTTTTTATAAGTGAAGCAAGATTCCATGTAGGGAATATGAGGATATCAACAAGTTTAAACAGAATGTCCAGAGGTAAATGGCAAAGTGGACGAAGAAGTTTGGATTAACTAAGAAAAGCGCATGGATTAGAAATCCACGCGCTTTTTAATATATGGAAATGAATATCAGTTTTGATATGAAAAATTTTTCGGTTTTCGAAAGATTTTTGAGAGCTAGGATTCAAAAGATAAGAAATTGTGGTATTCTTTGTAATGGAGGTGTATTCAATGACATTAAAAAAAATAACGCCGAAAGAACTTCATGAAAGACTGCAAAGTGAAGAAAAACTTGTCCTTCTTGACGTTCGGGATGAACAAAAATACAATGAATTCCATATAGAAGAAAGTCAAAACGTACCGAAAGCGGTTATTTTTGGCCTGCAAGAGTCAGGTGAAAATACACAGCAATCTTTACCGAAGGATCAAGAAATGATTGTCACTTGCACAACGGGGAATTCGGCAACGAAATGTGCACGTATTCTTGATGCGAATAATTATAAAGTGACGGTTTTAGATGGAGGAATAACTGCTTGGAAGGCATATATAAGTTCGCTACGAGACGAATAGGGAGACACTCTACATGCTGGAAAAGATAAATAAACAACTAGAAAGAATCATGCCATTAATTACCCCGGTTGGTGTATTGACTGGAGTATTGTTCAGTGTCCATCTAAAGGATTATTCATATTTAATTCCTTGGATTTTTGCTTTTATGACCTTCGCTGGGAGTTTAAGTTCCAATTTCCATTCATTAAAAGAGGTGATCGTTCATCCGTTTCCAATTTTTATTGCAATGGCAATTCTCCATGTCCTCATGCCAATTTGGGCATGGGGTGTAGGTCATGTTGCCTTTTCTGGTGATGTTTACACGATTACCGGACTTGTTTTGGGAATGGTTATTCCAACAGGAGTGACAAGCTTTATGTGGGTAGCCATATACAAAGGAAACATTCCATTAGTCTTATCGATCATTTTAATTGATACCTTGCTTTCACCAATCATTGTTCCATATTCGTTATCGTTATTTATAGGTGAAAAAATTGAAATGGACTTTATCAGTATAATGAAAGGTCTATTGGGAATGGTGGTCATTCCTTCTTTAATTGGGATGTACTTAAACCAAGTTACAAAAGGGAGAATTAAAGACCAATTAGGGACACGTCTTGCTCCTTTTTCGAAAATTAGCCTTGGATTTGTGGTCATGCTTAATGGAGCAGTGGTCGCACCCTATTTAAGAAATCCTAATTTTAAACTTGTAAGTATTACCATAACGGTCTTCTTGATTGCGCTGACTGGTTACTTGTTTTCATTTTTAATTGGTCGATTTTTTAATGGTGGACGAGACAACGTCATATCGCTGACATTCACTGGAGGGATGAGAAATATCAGTGCTGGGGCAGTTATAGCTATTACTTACTTCCCAGCTGCAGTTGCGGTACCAGTAGTGGTTGGGATGTTATTTCAGCAAATACTTGCCTCGTTAAATGGGCATTTTCTCAATCGTTATTATAATAAAAATGTGGAAAAGCAAGAATCGATTGCAATGTAAAAGGATGTTTAAAAAAAGAAATCCCCTCGGAATTATTTGCGAGGGGATGTTTTTATGAGGGGATTCCCTCAAAAGAGCCGATTACTTTGTTGCATACTTGATTATTCCAGATAAATAAACGGAGCAGTCTCGTTGGACAACTTCTCTCATTTTTATTTTTCCATCTTGTACTAATTCTCTAACCAAGCCTTCAATAAGTTTTTCATCTTCTTTTACAATCTTTGGAATCTCAATTGAAAATAAATTACTCCGACTGGCATAGTGTAGATTTTTTAATAATTCAGCTTTATTCATTGGACAACCCCTTTACCTTAACTTCGACATTTGGAGGTGTTTCTCCTTTGAATTTAAAGAGATAATTTCCAATGACAAAAAACTCAGTCAAAAAATAGCTTAATCTTTTGTTAGTTCTTCTTCAAAGAAAAAGGTATTTGGATGTTCATTGACAATGTAAGAGTACCTTTTCATGTTTTTTACATATTGAGATTTATTGATTGTTACTGATTCACCCGAAGAACGAATATTTACTTCATCACCCTCATTAAATATACTTTTCTTCATTTTCCCATCCTTTCAAACCAGGGTGTTTTCTTCTATCCAGCACCTTTGCTAGATATTTTATTATTTCCTAAGCATCGAGATCTATATGCTCAAACTTACTAATCTGGAACAAACCCTTATCAGTTAGCTTAAGTTCCGGTATGACAGGAAGTGATAAAAACGAAATCGTTAAAAATGGGTTGAAGTGGTCGTGTGCACCTAGTTTTTTGAGGGCAAGATTTATCTCATTTAAATTCGAATAAACCTCTTGATACGGGCGATCTGACATTAACCCTGCGATGGAAAGTCGCAATGAGGCAATCACTTCGCCTTGATTGACAACAACGAGCCCCCCTTGGATTTCTTTGATCGCCTTGGCAGCAACTACCATATCCAAATCGGTTGTTCCGGCAATAATAAGATTATGGGAATCGTGAGCAATGGTGGTTGCAATCGCACCTGATTTTAGACCTAACCCTTTGACAATCCCTAAACCTATTTGATTTTTCATATGATGACGCTCAATCACGGCCAGCTTTAATTGGTCATTTATGATAGAGGGTTGAAATATCCCTGAATCATTAGCATTAACTTTTTCAATAATATGACGCGTTACAAGACTATTAGGGATAATTTCAATTATATTTGCTTTGTTCGTTTTTAATTGAATTTGAAAATGATTTTCTGTTAATTCATGGAAACGAACAGAACTTTTTAACCGGTCTGTTTCAACCAAGGAATGGTCCTGTGATTCAATAATAAGCCGTCCATTCTCGACAACGGCAATCCCATCTTTATAAACGGTTGTAATAGTAATATTCTCAAGGTCATCAAACAGGAAGAAATCCGCTTTGTATCCAGGTGCAATTGCACCCTTAGCCTCCAGCCCAAAGCATTCTGCTGCATTAATGGTTGCCATTTGAATCGCTGTTATGGAAGATATACCTGAGGCGATCGCCAGCCTTACGTTGTGATCGATGCTGCCATCATGGATGAGGTCGTCTAAATGCTTATCATCCGTTACAAATAAACATCTTCTTGCATTTCGCTCATTGACGATGGGAATCAATTGTTGTAAGTCTTTTGCCACCGTACCTTCGCGAATCATTAGGTACATTCCTCTTCTGAGACGTTCCTTTGCTTCTTCAGCTGTTGTACTTTCATGATCTGTTCGAATACCTGCTGCCAGATACACATTCAAATCATTGGCCGATAACCCCGCCGCATGGCCGTCAATTTTTTTGCCAGATTGTTTTGCCGTTAATATTTTTTCAAGCATGTCGTCCGCAGCCTTATAAACTGCTGGGAAATTCATGACTTCAGCTAAACCTAAGACTCGTGGCTGCTGATAAAAGGGTTTTAGATCTTTTGCATTAAGAGTGGCGCCGGAATTTTCAAATTCGGTCGCAGGAACACATGAAGGAAGCATAAAGAAAAAGTCAAACGGTAGATCTTCAGAGGAATCAAGCATGTATTGTATCCCCTCAGTGCCTAATACGTTGGCAATTTCATGTGGGTCTGCAATGATGGTAGTTACCCCGTGCGGAAGAAGTACCTTTGCAAATTCATTTGGAGTGACCATCGAGGACTCAATATGAACATGACCATCGATAAAAGCAGGGGATATATAACGGCCATTTGCATCGATCACCCTATTCCCCTCATAATCACCTATACCGGCAAAGTATCCATCAACAATCGCAAGGTCTCCTTCGATAATTTCTCCATTAAAGACATCGATAATTTTCCCATTTTTAATGACCGTATCCGCTGGCTCTCTTTTAGATGCTACAGAGATTCTTCTCTTTAACTGTTTTGCCTCCATAGGACAACATCCTTTTCTGTCATATTAATACTCTACTTTATCTTGTGAATTCTCCCATGTTCTAAACGGAATATCTCCATCTGGGGGAAAAATCTTTTTCATCGGTATTTTTCGATATTCGATGGGGAGGGAGAGTTGATCATAAATAAATTGATCATCAAACCCTATTTTCGCTGCATCTTGTTTGGTGCAAGCATAATAAACAGCCTTGGGGCGCGCCCAATAAATGGCGCCGATGCACATTGGACAAGGTTCACAGCTGGTATAGATTTCACAATCGTTCAGCTGGAAGTCGTTTAAATTCCGGCAGGCATCTCGAATGGCTTGCACTTCGGCATGTGCAGTAGGATCGTTTGTCCCAGTTACTTCATTTCGGCCAAGACCAATGATCTTGCCGTCCTTGACGACGACCGCTCCAAATGGTCCCCCTTGCTTCGTCAAAACATTATTTAGCGCTAGTTCAATTGCCTTTTCCATAAAGTGAGAATCTGTCATACAACCTCTCCATTCCAGTTAATTAATTTAAAATACATTATTCTACATGATGCTTACAATTGCTCAATTGTTGTAGGTATATCTAACATATTTTTTTATAAAATAGCTCTGGTTACTTGCCTGTTGATTTCCGCTCCAATCAACAATTTTTCCATGTTAGATTATATGACATTAGTGTAGATACTATTTCCCATTTTGGATATTATGGTGAAAAAAGATGACATATGCTTTGTTAGTAATGTTCGTCTATCTACTGAAAATCTACCCATCATCAGAAAATTGAAAAAGAACATGGGTGTATTTTGGGAGGTCTATCAATATATATAGTGTTAGATAGCTCGGAAAGAATAGGGGGTCAAGATGGAAGGGGTTCAAAAAGGGCATCAAATGGTGGTTTCTCTTGATGGATGACGACGGAGTCATCGCAGTCTATCTTGCGGCGGGTAAGAGCCGCCGGATGGGAGTTAACAAGCTTGAACTCCCTTGGGGGCAGAAAACAGTTGGTAATTCAGCCTTAGAAAAGGCAGTGAATTCTAAACTAGACTATACGATTGTTGTGACAAGGGAAGAGGATACACTCTACTGGGTTAACAGCACCCTTTTCTTTACTCCCCTCCGAGAACGCTGGAAAGCTTTGAGATGCCGTGATGCAGATAAAGGGCAGGCTCATTCCTTGAAAAGTGGATTGCTTGCAGCCATGGAAATGGAACCCAAAGGAATCATGATTCTTCTTGCTGATCAACCGCTCTTACCAGTAGAAATCATCAATGATTTGGTTAAACGATACCTGAAGGAATATCAGGAAAATAAAAATGTTCCGTTTATAGCGGCTAGTTTTCAGGGGATTCCGAGACCGCCCATTATTTTTTCGCCAAAGGTGGTTCCTGATTTACTGAAACTAGAGGGGGATGAAGGGGCACGACAGCTTTTTAAAAAGGAAAAATTAACTGGCATACTAGTTGATTATGAGAACGGTTGGGACTTTTTTGACGTCGATACCAAAGAAGAATATGACCGGCTGAAAGGGTGGAGGCACGAGTGGTGAAGAGAGGCAAGTTGTCTGTTTCTCCTGAAATCCTGCTGAAATCAGTTAGTTTGGGAGAGATGAAACCATGGATGTAAAGGAAAATAATCAAGGCTCCATAGAGGATATAAATCAAATGAACAAAGAGGAATTTGTGAGTACAGTAGGCTGGGTGTTTGAGCACTCCCCGTGGGTGGCTGAGAAGGCATGGGAGAGTATACCCTTTAAATCTCGTGAGGAACTCTTGCAAATAATGGTGACAGTTGTAAAAAATGCAGAGGCAGCCTTTCAATTGTCCCTGCTCCGTGCCCATCCGGATCTTGGTACTAGATTAAAAATATCAGAGGTTTCTCAAAAGGAGCAAGCGGGAGTAGGTCTTGATCGGCTCTCGAAGAATGAACATAGTGAGTTTGTTTCCCTCAATCAGAGGTATGTCGAGCAATTTGATTTTCCTTTTATTATGGCAGTGAAGGGCCAAAGCAAGGAAACAATTCTTGCAGCGATGAAAGAACGTGTGGGCAATACCTATGAACAGGAATTCCCGACAGCCTTGGATGAGGTCTATAAAATTGCAGGGTTCCGCTTAAATGATGTTATTCAATAAAGGGGGATGATGATATGCAAAGAACGATGCGCTATGGTAAAGCAGATGTTTGGGTTTATCGCACCTACGCAGCCCCATTAACAGGAGTCCGTACCATTCCTGAATCAGCCTTTACGGGCCGCAGCAATATTCTGTTTGGAATGAATGTTAAGGTGGCAGTAGAAGGCGAAGCCTTCTTATCGTCGTTTAAAGATGGGGATAATACATTAGTTGTGGCAACGGATTCGATGAAAAATTTCATTCTAAAACATGCTGGCGATTATGAAGGTTCAACACAAGAAGGATTCCTAGAATTTGTCGCCCGCCGTTTCCTTGAAACGTATCCTCATATGAGTGCTGTCGATATCTCTAGCGAACAAATCCCATTTGACGAGCTCCCCGTACCAACGACAGATAGTTTTGAACCGAGTCCATTCGTATTCCGCTATTCATTAAATGAACAATCGTTGGCTCAAGTTGAAGTGAAACGCTCTGGAGAAAAGATCATTACAGCCGATCATCTCAGCAGTTTGAAGGGACTAAAGCTTTTAAAGGTACGTGGCAGCTCCTTTTATGGATTTGTGAAGGATGAATATACGACACTGCCAGAGTCTTATGACCGGCCGCTATTTATCTTTTTGAATATTGGGTGGCGCTATAACGATTTCGATGCTGCAAAGGGCAGTACCACAGATGGATATGTCGCAGCAGAGCAAGTTAGAGATATTGCTTATACGGTTTTTCATGAAGAGAATTCTCCCTCCATTCAAAATCTTATCTACCGCATTGGTCTTCGTATATTAGAGCGTTTTCCACAGTTAGTGGAGGTTCGCTTTGAATCCAATAACCGGACCTGGGAAACCGTTTTAGACGAAATCCCTGCCTCACAAGAAGGGAAAGTTTTTACCGAACCGCGTCCTCCGTATGGGTTTCAATGTTTTTCCATGACACGTGAAGATTTAGAAAATCCAGGGGAATCACCGAAATGACTGGAAAGGTAACCACGCATGTCCTTGATTTAAGTTTGGGAAAACCGGCAAGTGGAGTGGTAGTGGAATTATGGCAGGTAGGTCCAGACAACACATACGAATTTATTCAATTCAGCCAAACCAATGAAGATGGCCGAGTAAATCAACCTCTCCTCGAAGGGGACAGTATGAAAAAGGGAATCTATGAAATTCGTTTTCATGTTGGAAATTATTTTCGGAATCGCGGCCCTTTACTCGGAGATCCTTCGTTCCTAGATTGTGTTCCCGTTCGCTTTGGCATTTCTGAACCCGCCTCCCACTATCATGTACCATTGTTGATTTCACCTGGTGGGTATAGTACCTATCGCGGGAGTTAAGGAGGGTCATAAGATGAAAGATCTATGGGTGAAGAATGGTCTTGTTTTTACTGAGGAAGGTTTTCGAGAGGTAAATATTCGAGTTCTTGATGAGAGGATTGACTCCCTTGTAAAAAGTGAAGGAGAACCATTGAAAGAGGAAACGAATACGATTATTGATGCAAGCGGCTGTCTAGTTGTTCCTGGCTTTATTGATGCCCATGTCCATTTCAATGACCCAGGAAGAACGGATTGGGAAGGAATCGAGACAGGAAGTCTAGCTGCTGCTATCGGCGGAACCACTACCATTTTTGATATGCCGCTGAATTGTGCCCCTTCTGTTACTACTGTTAAGAATTTACTTGATAAAAAAGAGTATTTAACCTCTATGTCTCATGTCGATTATGCTCTCTGGGGTGGAATGACAGATACGAACCTCGCTAACCGGCGAGAACTCACTCAAATGAGTAAGGGGATTATTGCCTGGAAAGCATTTATGAGTGAGAGTGGGATTGAGGATTTCCGCTTTGTCCCACCTGATGGATTGAAACAAGCCATGCAGGCTGCAAAGGAGCATAAGAAGATTCTCGCTCTCCATGCGGAATGGGAAGAGGAGATTAATAAATTTACAGCTTTCTATAAACATAGGGATGGGATGAATGAACGAAAGGCCTTTCTCGCGAGCAGGCCCGTATCAGCAGAAGAGAAAGCAGTTAGTTATGCCTTAGAGCTTGCTGCCAAATACGGAACAGCCCTTCATCTTGTTCATATTAGTTCGGCGAAGGTAATCGGAATTATCGATCAAGCCAAAAAAAGCGGAGTAGACGTTACAGTTGAAACCTGCCCGCATTATTTACTTTTTGATGAAGAGGATTTTATTAAAAGTGGTGCCATCCTCAAATGTGCGCCGCCGCTAAGATCGCGCGAAGAGGTAGAGGGGCTATGGGACTGCATTCAGAGAGGCTGGATTGACACGATTGGATCTGATCATTCCCCGTGTCTTTATTCGATGAAAGCAACGGATTCCATCTGGGATGCATGGGGAGGGATTCAAGGGGTTCAATTTACCTGGCTGGCCTTGCTTGATGAGGCCCTTAAACGGAGAATTAACCTTAAACAAATTTTACCATTAGGGACGTCGAATGTGGCTGAACGGTTTGGAATAGCAGACCGAAAAGGGCGAATTCGTCCCGGCTTAGACGCTGACCTTGTTTTGATACGTTTAGATGAAACAACGATTGCTGATAAACAATCATTGGCTTTTCGAAATGCCTATTCACCTTATGAAAATAGAGAGTTTTTACTTAAGGTGAAGAAAACGATTTTAAGAGGAAAGGTCATTTATGATGAACAATCCGGGGTGATCCAGGAGAAATTTGGTGTTTGCCTGTAAGTGGACACGCAACCAAAAGGAGGAGCTTTATGAATCAGGATAAGAAAAGTTTGGTCCAGTGGATTGAGGAGCACCAAGCAGAAATGATTGATTTTCTAAAAAAAATAGTGCAGGTTCCTTCTGATAACCCTGCTGGTGATTGTTACCCTATTGCTGCCTTCTTACACCACCAGCTTCAAGAACTTGGCTTTGTGGATGTATCTCTATTAGAGGTAGATGAAGAGGAAGTCAAAGCCGCTGGAATGTTTAGTTTGGCCAATGTTCTTAGCAGCACCGAGTTTGGGAACGGGGCAGGAACAAATATTGTCTTAAATGCTCATGGTGATGTGGTGCCCCCTGGGTTAGGCTGGAGTGTTGACCCATACGGAGGGGAGATCATTAATGGAAAGATGTATGGACGGGGCGTGGCAGTTTCAAAATCTGATATTGCTGCCTATTCATACGCCGTTTTAGCCTTAAAAAAAGTCAAAATCAGTCACCCTCTGCACGGGAAAGTCGACCTTGCTTTTACTTTTGATGAAGAAACAGGCGGAGAATTAGGACCCAAAAGGCTGCTAGATCAAGGGAATATCAGTCCTGACCAGGCGATTGCAGCTGGCTTTACCTATTCGGCAGTTAATGCCCATAACGGCTGTATACATTTTGAAGTGAAAACAACAGGGAAGTCTGCCCATGCTGCCCTGCCACATACAGGAATTGATGCGCTTGAGGCGACGACAAAGATTTTAAATGGTTTATACGAATATCGGCAGACTCTCACGGCCAATAAATCTACTGTGCCTGGGATTGACCACCCAACCTTGGTTGTCGGTCTCATTTCGGGAGGAATTAACACAAATGTTGTACCCGACGAATGTACAATAAGGGTTGACCGAAGATTAATTCCAGGTGAAGACGGGGTTCAAGCGGAAGTGGAATTTAGAAAAGTTGTGGAAGAAGCGGTTAAGACGACCCAAGGAATAAAACTAGAAATTCGAAAAATACTTCATGCAGAAAGCTTCGGGCCTGTTCCGGAAGATTCACCACTGATTTCAGCATTATCCGCGAACTGGCAGTCCATTATGAAAGGGAAAGGTGATTTAGCGATAAACGGAGTACCGATCTATGCAGATGCCCGTCATTTTTATGAAAAAGGCATCCCAACGATCATGTTTGGTGTTGGGCCCAAATTGCTGGAAGAGGCTAATGGGCACCGGGCTGATGAAAATATCCGTGTAGATGATCTGGTTGATGCCACAAAGATTATTGCCTGTACACTTTATGATTTACTAGGGGGAGGTAAGGGATGAAATTAACCCAGCGGGAGCAGGAAAAATTAATGATTGTCATCGCAGCAGACTTGGCCAGGCGCCGAAAGGACCGGGGTCTAAAATTAAATTATCCCGAAGCGATTGCCCTCATCACCTACGAAATTATGGAGGGGGCAAGAGATGGGAAATCGGTGGCTGAATTAATGAGTGAGGGAACAAAGATATTATCAAGCGAAGATGTGATGGAAGGGATACCGGAAATGATTCACGATATCCAAGTAGAGGCAACATTTCCAGATGGAACCAAGCTTGTTACCGTACATGAGCCGATTCGCTAGATTGATATTTTTATAGATAAGGGGGTGCGATGTTGATACCAGGAGAATATCGATTAAGACAAGAGCCGATTATCTGCAACCAGGGTAGGAAGGCTTCTAAAGTTATGGTGCTCAATCAAGGCGATCGGCCAATTCAAATCGGGTCCCATTTTCATTTTTACGAAGTAAATGGCGCTTTAAGATTTGAACGAGACCAAGCATTTGGCAGGCACCTAAATATCCCTGCTGGTACCGCTGTTCGGTTTGAACCAGGAGATGCGAAAGAAGTAGAACTCGTTCCCTTCGCCGGTCAAAGAGAAGTCTATGGGTTAAATAATAAAACCGATGGCCCATTGGACCAAGGAGAGGGGAACCCGTTATGAGTTTTCGAATGTCGAGAAAGCAATATGCAGACATGTTTGGTCCTACAACAGGCGATGCCATCCGGCTAGCGGACACCGATTTATTTATCGAAATAGAAAAGGATCTTACCGTTTATGGTGATGAGGTCAAATTTGGCGGCGGAAAAGTAATCCGTGACGGGATGGGACAGCATCCGCTTGCTACACGAGTAGATGGGGCACTTGATGCTGTAATAACCAATGCGATTATTCTAGATTATAGCGGGATTTATAAGGCGGACATTGGAATTCGTGATGGCCGAATCGCTGGGATTGGAAAAAGTGGAAATCCTCTTTTAATGGAAGGGGTAGACATGATCATTGGGGCATCAACGGAAGTCATTGCTGGAGAAGGCATGATTGTAACGGCTGGCGGCATTGATGCCCATATCCATTTTATAAGCCCGCAGCAAATCGAAACCGCCCTTTCATCTGGGATTACAACCATGATTGGCGGCGGCACTGGTCCGGCAACCGGAACAAATGCAACCACTTGTACACCGGGTGAATGGAATATTCACCGAATGTTAGAAGCTGCCGAAGAATTCCCAATGAATCTTGGATTCTTAGGAAAGGGGAATTCGTCCGCTGAAGAACCGTTAATTGAACAAATCAATGCCGGCGTGATTGGACTTAAACTGCATGAAGACTGGGGGACGACCGCCTCAGCCATTGACCATTGCCTCAGGGTTGCGGACAAGTATGATGTCCAAGTAGCCATTCACACCGATACATTAAATGAAGGCGGTTTTGTAGAAGATACTTTGGCAGCCATTAATGGCCGAGTTATCCATACCTATCATACAGAAGGAGCCGGCGGCGGTCATGCTCCCGATATTATTAAGGTCGCAAGCTTTCCGTATATCCTGCCGTCATCCACCAATCCAACACGGCCTTATACAAAAAATACCTTAGATGAACACTTAGATATGCTAATGGTTTGTCATCACTTAGACCCGGACGTACCTGAGGACATTGCCTTTGCTGATTCACGCATCAGAAAAGAAACGATTGCAGCGGAAGATATTCTCCACGACATGGGTGTATTCAGCATGATAAGTTCAGATTCACAAGCGATGGGGAGAGTCCGCGAAGTAATTACTCGAACCTGGCAAACCGCTGATAAGATGCGAAAGCAACGAGGCAAGTTGCCTGAAGACACAGGAGTAGGAGATAACTCCCGTGTAAAGCGATACATTGCCAAATATACGATTAATCCGGCAATTACGCACGGTATTGCTGAGGAGGTTGGTTCGGTGGAAGTGGGGAAATTGGCGGATCTCGTCATTTGGGAACCTGCATTCTTTGGCGTTAAACCAGAGATCGTCATTAAAGGTGGAATGATTGCCCACAGTTTAATGGGAGATCCGAATGCCTCCATACCTACTCCGCAGCCAGTTCTGTACCGTCCAATGTTTGCTTCCTTCGGAAAAGCCAAGTACAGCACCTCAATTACTTTCATGTCAAAAGCAGCCATTGAACTTGGTGTACCTGAAAAGCTTGGACTAAAAAAACAAATCAAACCAGTAAAGGGAATTCGCCAGCTATCAAAAACAGATATGATGCTCAATGCGGAGATGCCAACAATTGAAGTGGACCCACAAACCTATGAAGTCATTGTGGATGGTGAACTTGTGACCTGTGATCCAGCAGAAGTATTACCGATGGCACAGCGTTATTTCTTATTTTAGGAGGAAAATCATGATCATTGAACAAATCGTGGGAAATGTAGATGAAATCACAGCCTCTGGCCGCCACATTGAAAGAGTATATATATCAAGCGATGACTTAGTGAAGCGAATTCAGCGGGTGACAACGGACCACGGTAAAGAGATTGGCATCCGGCTGAAGGAACCAAAAGACCTGATTGATGGCGATGTATTATTCATGGATGATCGAAATATGATCGTTGTCACTGTCACGAGTGACGACTTGCTGGTAATTCATCCGACAAGCTTTAAGCAAATGGGGGAAATTGCGCATCAGTTGGGTAACCGCCACTTGCCTGCACAATTTGAAGGCAAGGTGATGCTCGTCCAATATGATTACCTTGTGGAAGAACTGCTGAAACAATTAGAGATTCCATACGCAAGGGAAGATAGAAAAGTGAAAAAGGCATTCCGGCATATCGGTCACTCCCATGGATAATCAACTCTTGTCCTTATTGCAAATAGGGGATTCCAATTTTCCGTCGGGAGCTTTTTCTCATTCATTTGGATTGGAAACCTACATCCAGGAAGAAATCGTCTATAGTAAGGAAACCTTTTTTGAATGGATTCGAATTTACTTGGAAAAACAAATCGCCTATACGGACGGACTTGCCTGCAGATTGACCTTTGACGCCTTACAAAAAAATGCTAGGCCAGTGCTATGGGTGCTCGATCAAAAATTGTTTGTCCAGAATATCCCTAAAGAAGCACGAGAGGCAAACCGAAGGATTGGAGAAAGATTGATTCGAATGGGAATTGATTTATATTCGATATCATTATTAGAAGAATACCTAAAAAAGATACGTGCCAAGGAGGCGTATGGTCATCCTGGAATTGCTTTTTCGATTATCTGCCAGTACTTAGGAATCGAGAAAAGACAAGGAATACTGACTTTCTTGTATTCAAGTATGGTGACCCTTATTCAGAATGGTGTAAGAGGGATACCACTTGGGCAAACAGCTGGTCAACGTATTCTTTTGGAATTACACCCCTATTTACAAAAGACTACAGAGAAAATTGAAGGAATGGATACTGATGACTTTGGAGCTGTGGCCCCTGGAATTGAAATTTCACAAATGCGTCACGAGAGATTACATACCCGTTTGTTTATGTCCTAAAAAATGATGAAAGAAGGGGTAACGATGGAACCGATACGTATAGGAGTTGGCGGACCAGTTGGAGCAGGGAAGACGTTGCTTGTGGAGCGATTAACGAGATACCTCAAAGATGAATATAACATGGCGGTCGTAACCAATGACATTTACACCAAGGAAGATGCACAATTTTTAATAAAAAATAGTGTACTTTCAGAGGATCGAATTATTGGTGTGGAAACAGGAGGATGCCCGCATACGGCGATCCGGGAAGACGCATCCATGAATTTTGCTGCAATTGATGAGCTAAAGGAGAAACATCCGAATCTATCACTTATTTTTGTCGAGAGCGGCGGCGATAACCTAGCTGCCACCTTTAGTCCCGAACTCGTAGACTTTTCTATTTATATTATTGATGTAGCCCAAGGTGAAAAAATTCCGCGTAAAGGCGGCCAAGGGATGATTAAATCTGATCTGTTTATTATCAACAAAATTGATTTAGCTCCATATGTAGGAGCAAGCTTAGAAGTCATGGAGGCAGATACAAAGCTGGCAAGAGGCAAGAAGCCATATATCTTTACAAACTTAAAAGAGGATGTTGGTGTAAACGAGGTTATTGAGTGGCTCAAGTTAAATGCGCTATTGGAAGGATTAGGGTAGGTGGAACAGCGGACCGGATATTTGCGGCTAACGGGTGCAAGAAAAGGTAAGAAAACGATTTTAAAAGAATCCTACTCAGAGGGTGCATTAAAAATTACTAGACCTGTTTACCTAACAGGAGGCGGCGAAGCCTATCTATATGTGATGAATCCAGGTGGGGGCTACATGGATGGTGATTCCTACCAAACGGTCATCTTATTGGAGGAGAATGCTGAGGTAGTTGTTACCACCCAATCCTCTACTAAAATATATAAAACACGAACCTCTCCAGCCTTTCAGGAAATGGACATACATTTGAAAAGCGGAAGTGTTTTAGAATATCTGCCAGATCCAGTCATTGCTTACCAGCATGCTTGTTTCAAGCAGCGTACGGTCATTCGAATGGAACAAAACTCTTCCCTTATTTGCACAGATATTTTTACTCCAGGCTGGGCTCCTGATGGGACACCTTTTAAATATGACTTACTCCAAGCAAAAATGGAAATTTATATGGAAGACAAACTTATTTTATTTGATCATGTAAAACTTCAACCTGACAATGATCTTAGAGGGATTGGCATGATGGAAGGATTTTCCCATTTTGGAACGATGATTGTTATTGATCATCGTATCAATCCTGCTTTAGTAGAAGAGTTGCAAGAAATTCTCGATACTTTCCTTGATGTTAGAATTGGTATTTCGATACTGGCCGTATCTGGGTTTGCGCTAAGGGTATTGGCGAATACCACACAGAATATAGAAAAAGTCTTACATGTCTGCCATGAAATCATTAGGATCAAAGTATTGGAAAAAGAACCTGTTTTTCTAAGAAAATATTAATCGGCTGGTGTATCAACCATCGCCGATTTTTTCTTGTCTTTACTGGAATTATTGTAGTTAGGTTTTTCATTACAGTATAATGAAAGTATCTAAAATAACTATTATAGAGGAGGAATGAAATGAGTAAGCTTTTTGTTGACCAAACGATTGAAATCAATGCTCCAGCGTCAAAGGTATGGGATGTTCTTACCGTTAGTGAGTATAATAACCGTTGGGCGACGGAATTTTCAAGCGGCGGACCACAGTTTCATCTCGATTCCACTTGGGAGCTCAGAAGTCCTGTCCTATGGAAAGGGGAGGATGGGACCGTCATTGTTGAAGGAAATGTAACGGCTCTCGAGAAGAATATACTCCTTCGGTTTACTGTATTTGATGTTCGGAGTGAGGAAAAGGCACTTGTCACGGAAGAAGACGGGATCACCTTCCATTTGTCTGAGGACAATGGAAAGACGACTCTACATATTTTACAAGGGGATTTTTCTGTGATGCCGGAAGGGAAAAAATACCGCGATTTAAGTGCAGAAATTTGGGACAAGGTGCTGCCAAGTATAAAAATGATGGCGGAATCAAACTAATTAATTTATAATAAATCATTAAATTTGTGTTGGGCTGGGTTTGTATCAACCTAGCCCATTTTGTTGTGTTAAAATTTTTATAAAAAGGAGACTTGCTAAATGAATATCATTGATTTACATTGTGATGCCCTAATGAAACTCCAAGAAGCTCACGGTACATTGCGATTTTGTGACGCACCAGAATTAGAAACCAATAAGACACGATTACAGCAGGGCCAAATTAAAGTCCAGTGCTTTGCGATATTTATTGAACCCGAAATAAAGGGGGACCAGAAATTTCAGGTTGTCCTCGAGCAAATCGATTATTTTTACAAGGAAGTGCTTGGAAAAAATCCAGACATGGTCCATATCAAAGAATGGTCGGATTTTGATCGCTTAAAGATCGGTCAGATTGGCGCAATGTTAACGCTTGAAGGCGTGGATCCAATTGGGAACGATTTAGCCAGGCTCCATATACTTTACCAACTCGGGGTTCGTTCTGTTGGTCTGACATGGAATCAAGCTAATCTTGCCGCAGATGGCGCTGGTGAACCGCGCGGCGCGGGGCTGACGCTGTTCGGAAAAGAAATTGTCGAGTTTAATAACGAGCATCAAATTCTGACCGATGTTTCCCACCTAAGCGACAAGGGGATTTGGGAAGTCATTGAATTAGCCAAGTATCCGATTGCGAGCCACTCGAATGCTCGAGCACTTTGCAACCATCTGCGAAACCTCACAGATGATCAGGCAGCGGCGATGTTTGCTAAAGGCGGGTTGATTCATGTTGTTTACAATCCACCTTTTGTAAAAGAATTTGGAGAAGTGACGATTCCAGACCTTGTTAAACATATCGATCACTTTTGCTCATTAGGAGGGGTAAAACAAATTGGATTCGGCTCGGATTTTGATGGAATTTCAACATTTATTACCAATTTGGAAGACGCCTCTAAGAGCCAAAATCTTATTAATGAACTATTAAAATATTATAGTGAAGAAGTGGTTCGCGGATTTGCCTATCAAAATTTTCTTGATCATCGGCCAGGATTTAGACGATGAAAGTTAGAGAAAAAGGAATTATCGTTGGCAAGCTGTCAACTGGCAAGAAAAACTGTATAACGGATGTTGCAGATGTGATGGTGGGACATGTAACAATTGACTACCCTCTTAATGAGTCTGGGGAGGAGTATGCCTGTACAGGTGTAACGGCGATACTGCCACATAAGGGCAATTTGTTTAAAGAAAAAGTAACCGCAGCGAGTTATGTCATTAATGGCTTTGGAAAAACCACTGGTCTTGTTCAGTTAAATGAGCTTGGAGTTATTGAATCGCCCATCATGCTAACGAATACATTCGCGGTACCAGCTGTCACACAAGGAGTACTGGTATACATGTTAGAGGAGAATCAAGAAATTGGTGACACGACAGGAACTGTTAACGTAGTAGTGGGGGAATGCAATGATAGCTACTTAAATTCTATTCGTTTATTTCCTGTTAAACCTGAGCATGCAGTTGAGGCAATCAAGAATGCATCGGATTGCCTTGCGGTTGAAGGGGCAGTCGGGGCAGGCAAGGGAATGATTTGTTTTGGTTATAAAGGGGGAATTGGTTCCTCTTCACGTATGGTTGAGGACTATACAGTTGGCTGCTTTGTCCTCAGTAATTTTGGCAAAAAGGAAGATCTGCAGAGATATCGCTATTCAGAGAGTGAAGGTTTATCTGAAACTTCGGATGGCTCGATTATCATTGTCTTAGCAACCGATGCCCCGTTAAGTGATCGGCAATTGCAGCGCTTGGCAAAACGCTGCGGCATTGGTCTGGGTCGAACCGGCAGTCATTTTAGTCATGGCAGTGGGGATATAGTCATCGCTTTTTCCACGGCACATAAAATTCCTCATTACTCAGATGAGAAGATTGAAACCCGCAGCCAGCTCCGTGAGGATCATCCGATGATGAATCAACTTTTTACAGCGGCGGCTGAAGCAACAGAGGAAGCGATACTCAATTCATTGTCACAGGCGGGCAATACAATGGGAAAAGCAGGCCGGGTTGTCCAAGAAATCAATTTATTAAAAGAGGAGTAATCATATTGTACATTACTATAAAAGAGACAGCAGAATATTTATCGGTTCCTGAGGCAACTGTCAAAAGCCTCATCCAACAAAAGAAAATCCGCGCCCTATTTGACGGGGAAGAGTACCTAATCTACAAAGAACAATTCAGCACCCACCTAAAACAAATGGAAAAATACAAACAACTAATCGAAGAAATCCTGAACGAACCCATCCCAGAAAGTATCGACGTAAAAGACGAAGATTAATTGAGGGCAATTGGTGCCTGACACCATTCGTGGACAAATCTATGGGTTTGTCCATACAGGGTGGACACAAAAACTAATATAAGAATGAGGTGAATTATTATGTCTAATCTTTTTATGAAAAGGATCTATGAGTCCTATGAGGAAATGGATGGATGTAGAATTTTAATTGACCGTTTATGGCCGAGGGGAATTTCGAAGGATGCGGCGAAGCTTTCGTTTTGGTTTAAAGATCTAGCTCCAAGCAGTGAGCTGCGGAAGTGGTTTTGTCATAAGCCTGAGCTGTTTGAGGAATTTAGTAGAAGATACCTTGATGAGCTTCGCACGGACGAACAAAAGAGGGAATATATTCGGCAAATCATTGAAATGGAAGCTGAGGGTTCAGTAACACTCCTCTATGGAGCAAAGGAAAAGGTCCATAATCACGCCTTGGTATTGATGGAGGAACTTGGTAGATTAATTGGAATGGAACGATGAAGTAGGAGGAATTTCAAGCGTATGATGCCCGTGAAGGATGAAGAATTGGTCCAATGG